>CAZFMS010000061.1:5149-16901 GCA_964520125.1 uncultured Planctomycetaceae bacterium | reverse complement strand
ACCAGCGGGTCCTGGCCCTGCTCAACGGTGATTTGCAGCCGGCCATCGGGCAGCGGCTCGCCCAACAGCCGGTCCGCCGAGACCCAATAGGCGTCGCTCTGGTCGGGCAGCCGAAACACCTGGTGGACTCGTTTGGGGAAACGCCTCCGCTTGCGACCCAGCAGCTTGGCCATCAGATCGCCCGGCGGCTGGACGCCAAGGTGACCGACGCCGGCAAGTTCGACCGTCTCTATGCGCTCGAGTCCCAGGGCCTGGGCGGCGGCCGACAGCTTGCGGTTGGTCCCCGCAATGCCACCTCGCGGGCCCGGCTTTCCGTCGGGCCCCAGGGTGTCCTCCGCCCCCCAGCAGGCCGAGACGAACGTGTTCCGCATGTTGCTCAGGAGTTCATCGT
This sequence comes from uncultured Planctomycetaceae bacterium, assembly GCA_964520125.1. GTDB lineage: Bacteria > Planctomycetota > Phycisphaerae > UBA1845 > UTPLA1 > JAFGQA01. The sequence goes on along the minus strand of CAZFMS010000061.1, from coordinate 16,510 downwards.
AGAGGAGTTCCCCGCCGACCACGCGGAGGGTGCCGGCCAGCGGCATTCCGCCGGCAAAGCAATCCGCGTGCATGATCAGGGCCATCCAGGTGTCGTGGCCGCCCAGCGAATAGCCCATCAGATAGACCCGCTCGCTGTCGAGATGAAACATGCGTCGCAGGGCGCCGAGCAGATGTCGAGGCCGAGCGACCACGTCCACCGGCATGGAGAATCCCAGCGGCCCGATCTCATCCGGGGCGGCGATGATGAAGCCGTCGGCCAATGAGCCGAGCATCTGGCGGGTGAAGCTCAACATCCCCCGCCCGTCGCCCCCGGCTCCGTGCATGGTGATCAGCAGGGGCCACCGCTTGCCGGGGTCATAATCTTCGGGCACGTACACCCAGATGTGTTTCTCGGAGGACTTGCCCTTGCGCAATCGAAGGGTGAGTTCGTATTCCCCGGCCGGCCGCGGCTCCCACAACTCGAGCCCGCGGATCGCTTTCGCCAGTCGCCTCGGCGACAGGCCGTCGGTCTCGAGGATCTTCTTCTCCAGGCTCTCTCGCCGAGCCCTGGTCTTGGCCTGAAAATGGTCGTGCAGCAGGTCCTTCAACCGGCCATCAACAGCGCCACCGCCTGCCGGCAGGGCCAGCACTGCCGCGAGGACGACCGAGATTCCGATCATTCCTGATCCCTCTCTTGGGCGGTTGGGGCGAGGCCGACCCGCGCTCGCCGGTAGCGGGTGAGCGAAAGTCTAGAGCCCGCCGAAACGCCGATCACGCCGGGCGAATTCGACCAGGGCCCCGTTCAAGTCCTGGGGACCGAAGTCCGGCCAGAGCACATCGGTTACGTACAACTCCGTGTAGCTGATTTGCCAGAGCAGGAAGTTGCTCACCCGCATCTCCCCGGCCGTGCGAACCAGCAGATCGGGGTCGGGTATCTCGGCCGTGTACAGCGCGTTGTTGATTGTATCTTCGTCAATCTGGTCCGGGTCGAGCTGCCCCGCGGCGACGCGCCGGCCGATGTCCCGCACCGCATCCAGCAGCTCCGTCCGGCTGCTGTAGTTCAACGCCAGGCACAGCGTCATGCCGTCGTTGTCCCTCGACATCGCCACCGTCTCGTCCAGCTCCCGCAGAAGCTCCTCCGGCAGGCCCGCCCGGCGCCCGAGCTGGATCAGCCGAACCCCGTTCTCCATGATCTCCTGACGTTCCTTGATCAGGTACTTGACGTACAGCTTCATCAAGCACGAAATCTCCTCGATCGGGCGACGCCAGTTCTCCGTGCTGAAGCTGTACAGGGTGAGATAGTCGAGGCCCAACCGAGCGGCGTGGGTGACTACGTGGTGCACCCTCTCCGCCCCGGCCTTGAGACCCTTGATGCGGTCCAGGTCCCGCTGCCGGGCCCAGCGGCCATTGCCGTCCATGATGATGGCTACGTGTCGCGGCAGCCGCTCCTTCGGCAGGCCCAATTCCACCTGGGGATCTAATCGTTCAACGTCGGCCATGTTGCGCCTGTGCTTCGCTCATCGCGTGCAATCGAGTCAATCACTTTCGGCCCCCGGCTCGCCTTCAGCGAAAGCCGGCATGGACCCCGGGCCGCCGATGCAGGGTGGCCTGCCGCTCGGCCCCCACGCTCACCAGGGTGATGGGCACGCCCAGCAGATCCTCCAGCCGGTCCAGATATCGACGAGTCTCGCCGGGCAGTTGTTCGCAGGTCCCCACCCCTGAAACCTCGTTCCTCCAACCGGGCAGGGTCTCGTAGATCGGCTCTGCGGCGGACAGCACCTGCCCATCCGTCGGAAACACGCGCAAGTCCTCCCCCTGATAACGATAGCCCGTGCAGATTCGCACATCCGGCAACGTCCCCAGGGTGTCGATGTGCATCACCGCCAGTTCGGTGATCCCGCTCAGCCCGATCGCATATCGAACCGCGACCGCGTCGAACCACCCGCAGCGCCGCGGCCGCCCGGTGGTCGTCCCGTATTCGTGTCCCCGTTGTCGAATCGCATCGCCGGTGGCATCGCCGAGTTCCGTCGGGAAGGGCCCCCCGCCCACCCGCGTCGTGTAGGCCTTGATCACTCCGATATAGCTATCAATGAGCGACGGCGGCACCCCCGCCCCGGCCGATACGCCGCCCGTCGTACAAACCCCGCTGGTCACATAAGGGAAGGTGCCGTGGTTGATGTCCAGCAGACAGCCCTGGGCCCCCTCAAAGAGAATCCGCCGCCCGTCGCCGATCGCCTCGTGCAGCACCCGGGTCGTATCCGTAAAGTGCCCCGCCAGCTTCTCGGCGTAACCCAGCCAGCAATCGGCCATGGCGTCGCCATCCAACGCCTCATCATCGTCGTACAATGCTGCGAACAGCCGGTTTCGATCCGCCACGATCTCTCTCAACCTGGCCCGAAACGTCTCCGGCCGCAGCAGGTCGCCCACCCGCAGGGCGGTCGCCCGCATCATCTTGTCCGCACAGCAAGGACCGATCCCCTTGGCCGTCGTACCAATCTTGCGGTCGGCGCCCAGCCGGGCCTCGGCCAGACGGTCCTGCTTCTTGTGGTAAGGCATCACCAAATGAGCGGACTTCGACAGCAGCAGGTTGGCCCCGACATCGATTCCCCGCCCCCGCAGCCCGTCGATCTCACCCCCCAGGATTCCCAGATCGACCACCACCCCGGGCCCGATGACACTCAACACCTCCGGCCGCAGGATGCCACTGGGCAGTAAGTGCAAGGCGAACTTCTCATCACCGACCTTGACGGTGTGTCCCGCGTTGGCCCCTCCGCCGTAGCGAACCACCACATCGAAATGCTCGGTGAGCAGGTCGACGACCTTCCCCTTGCCCTCGTCTCCCCACTGCAGGCCCACCACGCAGCTATGCCCCAGCGTCTCGAAATCCATCTCTTGCCAACCCTCAACCTGATCCCGCAAAGCCGGCGTCTGTCAGTCGCGGCCCATCCGGCACGCCAGACACCCGCTTATACAGCCCTAGACCGCTCCCTGCAAACTGCCGACCGCCCTCCGGCATGATGCGTCGGTTTTGGCTGCTAGGCCCCGGTTGATGGGCGATTGCCGCCCGGATGAGCCGCTCGAAGGGTTGACGACGGATGTCTTTCACGCTGCGCAACTCGATGTGCCGTTTTGATTTGCCGGTGCCTTGCAGGAGCCCGTCGGGATCGGGCAGAAAGGCCCCGTGGATAAACCCGAGCCGGAGGCGGTCGCCGCCCAGACCGATCAGGCACACATTGCCGCCAATGACGCCGTAGGGTTGGTCCGGCTTGGAGTAGCACAAGGCGTTGAAAGCGATGGTCTCGGCCAGCTCGGGGGCGACCTGGAGCACGAAGTCGCGCAGTTCCAGGGCCAGATCACACGTCTCACCGGGCCAAGTGGTGAAGAGCTGCTCTATTTCATTCCAATCCAATCGCTGATGCGGCATGACCGGCCACCTTTCACGCGACTCGTTCTGCACGGGATTCCACACTAGCCGATCGGGGGGCTTGTCGAAACTACAAGTCCAATGGGGGACCTTCGGTGCCACCTGTGCGTCGAGGGAAGCACGGGCAAGCAGAGTTTGCCCGTGGCACCCGTTCACGCCGGTGATGACGGGTCAGTCGGAGTCGGTTGGCAAGTACTCCTGCCATGGTCGCCAGGTCTGGCCGTGATAGTAGAAGGTGCAGTGGGCGACGCGCTGTTGGCCGCCGTAGTTGTCGCGGAGCCAGCGTTTCAGCGGAGCCAACAGCCGGCCTTCGATCATCTGGTGATCGTCGTTCGGGGCTTCGAGCAGCGAGACGCCCGCCTGGACCATGACGTAAGGCTCGGCCGACGCGGCGTCGGAGGGTCGTTGCACTCGCAGGGCCGTCGAATCGACGATCACGTCCGGGGGATGGGCCTGGAGGTGGTCCAGCAGTCGCTCGATTGGCGGGTCCAGGCGGTTGATCTTGCCCTTGAAGATCACGTCGGCATTCGACATCTCCAGGGGAGTGGGGCGGCCGGCATAGTAGGACACGGCGTAGTCCGGCGGCCAGAGCATGACGGATTGCTCCTCCGCGGTGCGTTCTTGAATAGCCTCGACGATAGAGAGCAGCCGCCCGCGCTGATGGTCGTAGGCCAGGCGGTATCGGCTGCCTGAATCGAAGGTGAACTCGTAGTGATCGGCGAGCGTCCAGTTCAGACGCCCCTCGGGCTGTTCGGCGGCCTGGGGGGATGCGGTCGTTGGCCCGGGCTCTCTGTCCACCAGGTCGGCCAGCGGCAGTTGACTGAGGAGTACGGCGGCCAGGGCGGCCCAGGCCCAGGGTCGATCGGGGCCGGCTTTGGCCAGGCGGTCAAAGACCCAGGCGACGATCACCGCCGCCGCCGGGGCCGCCTGCAGCAGGTAGTGGCCGTAGCCGTAGGGGGCCAGGGCAAACAGCAGGGTAGTGGTCAGCCAGTAGATCACCACGACGAACATGCCCGAGTCGGGCAAGTGGGCGCCGGACAAAGGGATGGGCCAGACTGGTTCCCGCCTCCTTCGCGCCCAGCAGCACGCCCCCACCAAGGCCGGGCCGAACAATACCAAGGTCAACCTCAGGCTCCCGCCGACCGCCGACCAATGCGCCGGGTTCGACAGCCGGGAGCGTTCCAGTCCACCGGAGGCGACGCGCAGCAGGTCGTAAGAAATCACCTGATGCCAGAACGCCGGGAACACGCCCGCGGCGAGCATCCCCAAGACCACCGGAAGCCAAACCGCCGCGGCCCCAGCGATCAACAGGCCGATCGGCTTGAGGGCCCCGCGTGGTGACTCGCCGCTTTGGATTCCCTCCCGCAGGCCGGCCACCGAAGCCGCCGCCAAAAACAGGATGCCGGTCTGTTTGAACAGCCCGGCCATTCCGCAGCAGACGCCCGCGGCCAACCAGCCGCGCCATCCGCCGCGCCCGGCGAAGGCCCCCAGCACCAGAAGGCAGGCGAGCATCTCGAACAGGGCGACGAACTTCTCGACGTTGCCGCCCCAGTCGGCCACCACCCGGTGGCAGAAGATGATGCTCAGCAGGAGTACCGCCCCAGCCGCGGCGACCCGCGAGGCGAAGCGACGGGCCACCACATAAGTCACGCCGAACACCGCCAGACTGACCGCCGCATCCATCCACAACAAGGCCCGCTCGGCCGCTGCCCCGAACAGCCACTCCACGGCCGCAAACGTGAAGTAGATGCCCGGTGGTTTGCTCTCCCAGAGATCACGATAGGGCAAGGCCCCGTCTAAGATACGCCCCCCGAGGTAGGCCCACATTCCCGTGTCGGTCTGTAAGGGTATGTCGGACCAGGACAGTCTGGTGACGACCAGGTGGGCGACGGCACAGCACCCCAGGAGCAGGGCGATGGCGGTCCGTCGCCGCTTCGCCGCGGCCACGGCCGGACCGAGGGCATCCGGCATGGGGGCAGGGTCGTTGTCGGCTCGGGGCGTCATGGCCCCATTCTACCCGCCTGCCGGGCAAGTAATAATCGTAATCACCGGACCCGAGCCGGGGGCCGCCCGGGGTGAGCCACTGCCGGGGCGGGGGGGTGAGCCGCGGCAGCCGGCTCATCCGCGGATTGGGGCCCGTCAGCGGGGGGCGAAAAATAATTTCCGCTGAGTCGTTAATACTGGAGAGAGTGTAACCGACCCATTCCGGCCCGGGCGGCGGTGAGGGCTGCGCCGTGGCCGGCGGGTATGAGGAATCCATCAACTGCTCGACCATCCAGACATTCAGGAGGACCCACGATGACCGTACACAGGCTTGTTACCACCACTCTGGCCGCCATGCTGATCGTCTTGATCGGTCCGGCCGGGGCCTCGGCCCTGCCCGAAGATCAGCCCCGGCTGTACAAGGCGTACTATCTCGAGCAACAGGAACAGGAGTATGCCGCGGCCAAGAAGCTCTACGACCGCCTGGCCTCGACCGATGCCCCCGGCGATGTCAAGCGGGCCGCTCAGGCGGGCGCCAACCGCTGCCGGGACTATTTGGCGGCGGAGAACTTCGCCACCCTGATGCCGCCGGACACGGTGGCCTACTTCGAGTTGAAGCGCCCGGGCCGGATCATCGAACAGTTCGCCGAGATGCTGGGCCTGGCCGGCCAAGACGTGCAGGCCATCCTGGCCAAGCGACCCAACGGCGCGGCCAACATCCAGATCGATCCGGACGCCCCGCCCTTCCACCTGCCGGGGGAGATCTTCATCAGCCCGGCGATCTTCGAGTATCTCAACGGCTTTGGCGGGGTGGCGGTGGCTCTGACTGATTTCGACACCAGCGGGGGGCCGCCATCCGGGATCATGGTCGTGCACCACGGCGACACGGACCTCCTCAGAGGCCTGATGGAGACGGCCTTTCAGTTCTCCCCGACGACCGAGAAGGTCGCCGGGATGCCTACTTTCGGCTTCCAGGTGCCGGAGGTCGGCAACGTCACCGGCGTGCTGACCGAATCGCTGCTCATCGTCGGGACCGGGCGTGATCTCGTCGAGGGGGCGGTAAAGCGCCTGATCGGGGAGGACCCGTCCTCGCTGGCTACCCGAGAGGACCTCGAAGAGGTGGTGGGGCAACGCGGAGACGCCACCCTGTTCACCTTTGTCAATCTGCAGGCCGTCTTGAAGATCGCCAAGGCCAACATCAGCCCGCACGCCGCAGACCAGCAGGAGTTCGCCATCGCCAACGCGCTCTGCGATCTGGACAGCCTGCGCTGGGCGACCTTCTCCGCCGGCATCGACGACGGCGCCCTGGGCCTGCAATTCGCCGTTCGCTTCGCCGATGACCATCGGAGCATCGCCTACAACATGCTGCGGCTGCCCCCCATGACCCGCGAGTGCCTGGGCCGGGTCCCGCGGAATGCCGCGGCCTTCTTCGCCCTGGGCCTGAACCCGGCGTTGGCCGGTGCGGTGGTCAACGCGGCCGAGAACAGCAAGGGCGAAGTCGCAGTTACCGGCTTCGATATCGGTCGGGAGTTCTTCGGCAACATCCAGGAAATCTGCGCCTTTGTCATCCCCGGCAAGATGAGCAAGTCGGTAGGTGACGGCGGGCCGGACGTCATCCCCAACGTGGGCGTCATCCTGGCGGTCAACGACATGGCCAGGTCCCGGGCCTTGTGGAACCAGCTCCTGTCTCTTCCGGGCCTGATTGCCGGCGACGAACCGATTACGCCCCAGACGGTGAAGATCGGCCAGACCGAGGCCACCGCCTTTGCGATCCCGGAGTTCGGCAAGGTCTATCTGGCCGAGTTGGACGGCTGCCTCGCATTCGGGGCGACGCGCAGCGCGATCAAGGCGGCGATCCGGGCCCACAGCAAGAATAAGTCCATCCTCGACGACCAAGTCATGGGGGCCATCATCGACGACCTGCCCGAGCACAGCAGTGTCATGGCGGTGGCACACGTTGGCCGGTTGGCTCAGGTTGCCGGCGGCCTCGGCGATCCCCAGGCCATGGTGGCCGCCCAGGTGGCGGACCTCTGCGACGAGACGGTGGCGTGGTTCGGGCTGGGCCAGTCACCCAACCAACTGACGGTGCAGGCGGCGATCCGCGGCCTGCCGCAGGTGAACGACGCCTTGAAGAAGTTTGGCCCCATGATCCAGACCATGTCGGCCATGATGCCTTCGCGCGGGCCGGACACGAGCAAGTCGGACACGAGCGAAGCGGAAGTCAGCGAGGCGGACGTAAGCGAGCTGACCGCCAAGCTCATCTCCGCCGCCCGGAGCGGGAATCTCGAGCAGGCTCTGAAGTACGCCCTTCAGGCCCGCGACCTCGCCGGCACCGGGCGGACCAACTACAACGTGGCCTGTATGTATTCGCTGCTGGAGAAGGAGGACCAGGCGTTTGAGTATCTCTTCCCGGCCGTGGAGCAAGGCATAGAACGCACAGACATGGCCAAGCTAATGGAGGGCGATTCGGACTTGGACAACATCCGTGATGACCCGCGCTATGCCAAGGCCCTGGCGATTGCCAAGGGCGAACCCGCGAAGCCCAAGAAGGCCGCGAAGCCGGCCAAGCCCGCCGAGGTGGAGCTGTAGCCGGCCCGGTCCCGAGCAACCGGCACCAACCAGACCAACGACGACCGCGCAGTGGGCCGAGGGAGTTCTCTCGGCCCACGCAGGGCCGAGAACGCGTTCTCGGCCTTTTGTTTGGGACCCCCTCCAGCGAATGAGCTTGGTGCCAAGGCTCGGTTCCGGCGGGGATTGTTTTTACCCCGGGTACGTCTTGGTTGGCGCGTTTGGCTAAGAAAAAAAGCGACATTTGGCGGTATTTGCCGGAATTTGGGAGGGGGGAAGTTTTCAGTCATCAGTTTTCAGTATTCGGCCAGGGGGCATTTTTTCTCCTGCGGGGCGGCATTTTTTTGCCCCGGGGGCGGCAGTTGGGCAGTTCGCAATAAAAAAAAGTGCAAACGCCCGCAAACGCCCGCAAAGTCTCGGCCGTAGCGTTGTATGGATGCACGATCCCTGTCGGTCGGCCGCTCTGACAGCGGTGGCGACATCGGTGAGGCTCCTTTGCTGTAGACAACCAGTAGTCTTGATCATCGTTCTCTCTGGCAGAGCGGTCAGCAATCAGCGGTCAGCTTTCAGGGGGGATATCCAGGGGGTTGGGCTTTGTGGGAGTGCGGATTGCGGGAAGGGGGGAGCGATTGGGGATTTACGATTGGGGATGGGGCTGAATTGCGGATTGCGGATTGCGGAATGCGGATTGGAGGATGGCGGGGCGGGGAGCTGGGCGGCGGGAGGGCCGGGGAAGGTCCTGGGGGCGTTTTGGCGTTGGGCTTGACGAGGATATGGGTTGTCCAGTTCGGATGCGGTCGGTCGGCAATCAGCGTTAAGCTGTAGCCCGGCATTCCCGTTAAGCATTGCTGAGATAGAGGTTTACCGCACCGGCCTTGGCTCGGTGCCGCTGCCGTCATCCAGCAAGGATGCGATCGGGCAGAGTCCAAAAAAAACTGGAAAACTAGGTGAATACCCGATTGACACCGGGGATCAGGCAAGCGTATAGTCCTAGATTCCGAATCTGTGCGACCGTTATACTGCTTCCGGTTGCGGAAGTGGTTTCTTGTAGGCCTGATTGGCTTACATATTCATCTTTGGCGTGCAGCGAAGCGAGAGAATCGCGGAAGGCTGAGGGTCTAGCTGGAGGCGAGAAGCGCCCATCTAGCCCTCTTGCGGCCCAGAGATTGTGAAACCTGCAAACTTGCGCGGTTTCCGTTGCGCTCCGGGGAGAGGTTTGACGCATGTGTATACGGTGCTGGTCTGAGTGTTTTCTCAGCCGGTTGACACGGAGAAGTCGCGGACACCATGCCGCGACCCAAAGCGCGTGCAATCGAATCCCAAGGACATGTACCTAGCGTGGCACTCTTACGGAGTGAAAGACAAGGAGAGACGATCATGCGACGAGGGATGACAGTTCTGGTTTGTTTCTTGAGCACATTCTTGCTGCTAGCCCTTATGGCCCGGGTCGAAGGTTCGCCACCGCCGGACGATGGATGGGCCTACGCGCTGGTTTACAGCGCTCGAGTCGACGCAGAGGCCGGTTTCAGCCTCGATCAGCTCGAACAAGTTGCCGAAGACCGCGGCAGCATCGAGTCCCTCACGTTTCCTGTCACGGGCGATCCTTGCTCCCCGGTTGAGCGGATCCTCGTCCGCGAAGGCGAACCGCAGGTTGGGTATCCGGGGTTTTCGTCTCGGGCGCACGAGCTTTTTGACTGGCAGGTCACCACCGCGACCGCAAGCACGACGAAGCGAGTCGCCGACCACGATGTGCTTATCCAATGGATACCACCGACAGAGGATGGTAGGCCTTTCCGGGTGAGCTACACGGTTGGCGGCATCGAGATCATATCTACTGAGATTCACATGCTCGGCGACTGGGCGGTCGGCCCGTTTCGCCCGCGTCTGATGCGCACCACGGGCTTGGACGGCCATACGGACATCATTCAAGTCTTCGAGTACTTCGACACATCGCCGACAGTAGAACCGCTCATATTGGTGGTGGATTCACCCAGTCCGGTGGACGGTAGCATCCTACCGCTCCTCGACGAACCGGGTGACCCCAGTCCGCCGCCTGGGGGTGGCGGCCGCTCGAGCGATTCCGTTGATTTTGGACGGGAGTGCAAAGGGCTGTCAGGCTTCAATTGGGACACCGGCTGGAGACCAGGCGGCAGCGCCCGTTGTGATTTTCCGGTTGAATTCAGGGGAGTCTTCGGCGCCAGTGCCTCCCTCTGCGAGGATGTCCAGGGCAGTATGATCCTCGACCCGAGCCCCAGCAATCCCAGGCTGCGGCCAGGTTCAGGGTCCGGATATGTCGAGATCAACTTCGGAGTAGAACTCAGCGCTCAGGGTTCGGTTTGCATCAATCTTCCCTGGCCTATTCCCGATCTCGATTTCACTTTCAATATCCCTTACGTCCCGAATTTTGATCTCATGATGTATGATCGCGAGAACTTCTCCTCGTTCCTGCTCGATAGCAGTGCTACCGCCTCCGACAGCGCTAGTGGAAACTTGTTTTGCCTGGACCTCGTGCCGTTTCCTGGCGTCACCGCGGCCGTGTGCGCAAATGCTTCGATGACGGGGTCACTGAGGATGAGCGGCCAGTCGATTAGCCTGTCCGGTGGCCCGACGTTTACTTCCGAGGGACAGTGGCGATCGATCGATATGTGCGTCGGCTATCACAAGACAGCCACGTACAACGACTCTACGACGTTGAGCGGGACGGTTTCGGTAGCCCCGCAAATGTGTATTGGGTTCCTGACCTGGGAATGGTGTTTGGAGCCTATTTCGTTTCCGTGGACTGTCTTCAGCAACTACGGCGTCAATGTACCCCTTCACTCGTCTGCTGTGGATTTCAACGACGACCTGCGAACGACCTGGTACCGCGATGCCGACGGGGATGGATGCGGCGATCCGAATAACACGACGCAGGCCTGTGGTCAGCCGTCCGGTTACGTCTCCAACGACAACGACCAGTGCCCGAACGATGGCAACAAGTGCTCCCCCGGCCAATGCGGCTGTGGCGTGCCGGATAGCAATTACAGGACCTGGTACCGCGATGCCGACGGGGACGGTTGCGGCGATCCGAATGACACGACGCAGGCCTGCAGCCAGCCGCCCGGTTACGTCTCCAACGGCAACGACCAATGCCCGAACGATGGCAACAAGTGCTCCCCAGGGCAATGCGGCTGCGGCGTGCCGGATAGTAACTACAGGACCTGGTACCGCGATGCCGATGGGGACGGCTGCGGCGATCCGAATGACACAACGCAGGCGTGCAGTCAACCGTCCGGTTACGTCTCCGACGCCAACGACCAGTGCCCGAACGATGGCAACAAGTGCTCCCCCGGGCAATGCGGCTGTGGCGTGCTGGATAGTAACTACAGGACCTGGTACCGCGATGCCGATGGGGACGGCTGCGGCGAT
>CAZFMS010000061.1:0-5049 GCA_964520125.1 uncultured Planctomycetaceae bacterium | reverse complement strand
CCGAATGACACGACGCAGGCGTGCAGTCAACCGGCCGGTTACGTCTCTGACGCCAACGACCAGTGCGCGAACGATGGCAACAAGTGCTCCCCCGGGCAATGCGGCTGTGGCGTGCCGGACACTGACACGGACAATGACGGCACGCCGGACTGCAGCGACCTTTGCCCGACCGACCCAAACAACGAGTGCGTCCCCGTCGATCAATGTCCTGATGATCCGAATAAGATGGTTCCAGGAGGCTGTGGTTGCGGAACGCCGGACACCGATACGGACAACGATGGTACGCCCGACTGCAGCGACCTCTGCCCGGGCGATCCCAACAACGAGTGCGACCCCGTCGATCAATGTCCTGATGATCCGGACAAGATTGTGCCTGGAAGCTGTGGTTGCGGTACGCCGGACACTGACGTTAATAGCGACGGCATTGCTGACTGCCTTCAGATCTTGGGACCGCAGGAGTCGCCCGACGACGTGGTGAACCCAGGAGGAGACTGCGGTTGCGGTGTCGGCGGCGCGCTGACGGCGCCGTTTATGTTTGTGGGCATGCTGCTGATGAAGAGCCGGGCGCGTCGTCGGAGGCGGAGATCGTAGCGTACCGGTCCAAGCGACGAATCGCGTTTGATCGCTCCCAGAGGGTCGCGGCTTTGATTGGCCCGGGTGGCCCGGGTCTTGCGAGCCTGCGGGAGCGATTACGGATTGCCGGCGGGGCGATCTGGTGGGCGCCACGGCCGGGTGAAGGAATCGAGACGCCAGGTTGAGGCAACCTGGGGCACCCAGCCACTGCTCGAGAGCAGTAGCACACTGGCCGGTTGGGACCAATCGTAAGATGGGGGATTTGGTGGGTCTGTTGATTCATTCCGATTGATGGGGCGATCTGTCCGGGTGGAGGGGCGGCTTTACGCAGAGCGCAGGGGTCAACAAGCTGAGCCATGCCCCGCCCAACGGCCTGGGCCGCCGGTCTCAAGAACAACGACTCCCGAGCCGCTTTCTTTGCTCGGGCGTCATCTTCGGGCTCGGGCGGCGCCGGATCCCGGGAGGCGGATGGCGGAGGAGAGGCCGATCCAGGACATGGCCCGGATGACCATCCAACTGAAGTCGATTTCCCAGGGTTTCAGGCCGTGGCGGGCCGAGGAGGGGAAGGCGTGGTGATTGTTGTGCCAGCCCTCACCGAACCCCAGCAGGGCGACCCACCAGAGATTTCGCGAGTGGTCGTCGGTATCGAAGCTGCGGTAGCCCCAGGTGTGGGTTGCGGAGTTGACCAGCCAGGTGATGTGGTAGACGAAGACCAGTCGAACGCAGACTCCCCAGATCACGCCGGGCCATCCTGCCCAGAGAAACAAGAGGCCCGCCAGGACAAACTGCCAAACGGGTGTAGCCCGTTCGAGGAAGACGTGCCCGCGGTCCCTGGCGAGGTCCTTGGCGTATTGGCTGTATTTGTCGTAGGGGTCGAATTTGGGGTCGAAGGTGAAGCACCACAGGGTGTGGGACCAGAAGAAGCCGTGGCGCGGCGAGTGGGGGTCCTTCTCTTCGTCGGAGTGTTGATGATGGAGGCGATGGGTGGCCACCCACTTGATCGGTCCGCCCTGCCAGCTCAGGCTGCCCAGCCAGCTTAGCAGGTACTCGACGGGCTTGCTGGTCTGGAAGCTTCGATGGGTAAGCAGGCGGTGGAAGCCGACGGTGACGCTCATCACGCAGATGGCATACAGGGCCAGGGCGGTGAGGACGGCCCTGAAGGAGAAGAAGGCGGGAACGAATGCCAAGAGGGCTCCGAGGTGGATCAGGATGATGGCGAACATGGGGATCCAGTTCGGCCGGCCGCCGGCCTGGCGGAGGCAGGCGGGGCGTGGTTGAACCAGATCGCCGACGCTTGGTTCTTCTGTCGGGCTGGAGAGGGTCGTCATCGGGGCTCCTTGGGGGAGGACTCAACGGGGCTATCCGCCGCAGGGAGTCCATCGGCTTGTACGTCCATGTTAACAACCGGCGGCACCAGGGCCACTCATGCTCCCTACGGATGGCCGCTTGGGGGTGAGCCCGAACCGTGCTTCATCGGGCGAAGACTGCATTTTGGCCAGCCGTTTCCAGCCCCGGTCTGTTTCCAGACCGTCTGGTCCTGTTCACGAGCGGTTATGCTATTGGGATCGTACCCGGTTTGGCGGAGGGTGTATCGCTCCCAATCCTGGGGATATTCAACCGCACGCGGTCGGCGGAGTATCGCCATCCGATCCAATGATAGGGGCGGCGACTATGGAGATGGCGACTTCTTGAAGGCGGTGGACCAGGGTTCGATATCGGGACAGATTCTTGGGGCTGATGGCCTGGTGATGCTGCCGGAGGGTCCGGTGGCGGAATGTCTCGAGGCCGATCAGGATGGACGGGCATGCGGCCCGGTGGGCGAGCCTCAATCATTCAGGATAATCCCCTATGTTGATCGACGTTTGGTCCGCACTGTTCGAGGGCCGTGGCAGGCTGGATTCGAACTTGGAACCGGCGGCTCCCGCCGCGGGCTATTGACTCTCGCTGCCGGGGGGGTTGGGTTAGACGGGTGGCTTGGTGCGGAATCTTGTCGAGGGCAGTGGCACACTGGGGGGGGACCACCGGCGGGGGGCCGGTGCCACAAAGACGTGTGTGGGGCGGTCGATCAGAGGACGAAGTCGGCGTCGTCCACCTCGGGGTGGTTTTCTTCGGAGTCGCGGGGCGGTGGTGGGGGGGGAGTGGGGCGGTGGGGGAAGGCGTAGATGAGGGCCAGGCCGGAGAGGAAGCCGCCGATGTGGGCCCAGTGGGCGACGTTGCCTCCGGCGGCTCCGAAGGTGGCGGGGAAGAGGTTCTGGATGAGGAAGTAGAAGCCCAGGAAGACCCAGGCGGGGAGGCTCCAGGTGCTGGGGTAGAACCCTATCGGTACGATCGCCAGGATTCGGGCGCGGGGGAAGAGGAGGACATAGGCGCCCATGACTCCGGCAATGGCCCCGCTGGCCCCGATCAGGGGGACCAGCCCGGGATCGAAGAAGGTGTGGGCCAGGTTGCCGACCAGGCCGGTGCCCAGATAGAAGACGATGAAGAGCAGGGGGCCCAGGCGGTCCTCGACGCTTCTGCCGAAGATCCAGAGGTAGAACATGTTGCCGATGAGGTGCCACCAGCCTCCGTGGAGGAACATGCCGGTGAAGATGTTGATCCAGGCGGGGAGGGCGGCGGCCTCGGCAATGGGCAGGCGGGTCGGGGGGAGGAGGACGATGCGGCCGGTGCGGGGGTCGCGGACGAGGGTGGGGCGCATCTGCCGTTGGGCGGCGGTCATTTCGCGGTGGACGTGGTCGGAGCCGTGGAGCAGTTCGGCGGGGAGGTAGCCGTATTTCCAGGTGAGGCGGTGCATGCCGTCGCCGGGGCGGCTGACTTCGTAGAGGAAGATGACGGCGTTGAGGATGATGAGGGCGATGGTGAGGTAGGCGGTGGAGGTGGTGGGGTTGTTGTCGCGGATGGGAAACATGCGGTCGGCACCCAGTAAATGGGCGGGGCGGGGGCCCCGGCGGCGGGCTACGGCGAGTGGCTCTGGGAGTCGGTTCGGCAGTCTACCGGGCGGTTCTCCAGGAACTCGAGGACGTGGGTGATGGCCGGGCCCAGGACGGAGAGGCCGTCGCGGACGGCGCCGGGGCTACCGGGGAGCATGACGATAAGGGTGTTGCCGGCGATGCCGGCGGCGCCGCGGGAGATGATCGACAAGGGGGTCTTGGCGTATCCGGTGGTGCGCATGATCTCTCCGAAGCCGGGTAGGTCGCGGTCGAACAAGGGGGCGAGGGCTTGGGGGGTGACGTCGCGGGGGCCGATGCCGGTTCCTCCGGTGGTGACGACGAGGGAGACGCGGTCCAGGCAACGGCGGACGGCGGCGGCGATGTCCTCTTTCTGGTCGGGGATGATCTGCTGTTCGACGACGTTGATTCCCAGGTCGGTGAGCATTTGGGCGGCGGCGGGCCCGCTGAGGTCCGGGGCGGTGCCGGCGGATCGGCTGTCTGAAATGGTGAAGACGGCGGCCTGGGACATTCCTGAATCGTAGCACGGGGCCGGTGGCCGGACAAATGGCGGCTTCGGGGTGCTGGGCCGCTGTTGGGGACGGGACCATCGGTTGGGGCGGTCATTCAGGCCCCGGCGACGGTCCGGGCGACATTGCCCCCGCCTTGGACGGCGGCTGCCCGCGAGCGGCCTCGAGGCCAGCGGTCGATCGGGAGCGGGAGGGCGATGGCGAGACGGCGGCAAGCAGGAGCTTTCTATCCTGGGCGACCAGTCTGGTGCGGCAGGCGGTTTTCCAGCTCGGCCACGCGCTGCTCGAGCTTGGCCATTCGCTCAGCGTCGTTGTCCGGGCGTTGCTCAGCCTTCCAGATGGGGAAGGAGATGTCGAGCCAGACGCCGTTGTCGTTGTCGCCTCCGCCATCGTCGACGTCCCGGCGGCGGTAGGTGAGTCCGGTGTTGACCCCGTTGTCCCACTTGAACTCGAGTCCCTGCTGGGCTGTCCAACGATTGCTGCTGGTCCGATCGAAGCCTCGATGGCGGAACTCCGGTCCGGCCTTGGTCTTGCTGCGAATCTCCTTGAGGGCGCAACCGGTCAATAGCGGGACCGACAAGCAGAGAATAAAGACTCGATACTTCCTCATGCAATGCTCCTCCAAGTACCAATGGCGTTGGAAGGTTTGACGCCGACAGGGCTATTCGTATTCAGTGGCATAATCTTCCGGGTGCATTCGTTCTTCGGCCTCGAGGCGGGTGCGTTCTTCCTGGGCATCGGCGCGGCGGGCGACGATGCGACGAATTGCGAGGTTGGCGACGAGGGCAAGTACGATTCCCCAGGTGGCGAGATGATAGACCAGGCGACAGACCACCGCGGCGGTGGCGGCGGCGATGACGGCGGCGGCAAACCAACTGAAGACCACCCAAATGGCCCGACCCATCTTGAGGGCCGCGTCACCACGGACGAAAATGCGGTCGGCCAGGCCGGTGGCGACTACCGCGGCGAAGGCCACGTAGGTGGTGGAGACGGGTAGACCGAGTCCTGAGGCAGTGGCGATC
>CAZFMS010000060.1:0-16933 GCA_964520125.1 uncultured Planctomycetaceae bacterium | reverse complement strand
TTCGCGTCGGCGTTCACAATCTTCGACCCTGTCGAGCTTTTCGACTTTCCGGACTCCCATCGTTACGTGCTGGTAGCCCGGAACATCGCCGCGGGCGATGGCCCGATCGAGTCGGACCGCATCCGCGCGGGGACCGATCCGTTGTATCCCGCAGTGCTGGCGATTGGCGTGCTGCTGGGTGGCGATGAGGTCGAAGACGTGATGCTGTTCGGCCGGATCGTCAACGCCCTGCTGGGGGTAGTGTCGGTGGCGTTGCTGGCGGCGCTGGCCCGCCGGCTGGTGGGAGATCGGCCGGCCCTAATCGCCGCGGCCATCCTGGCGGTCGATCCGATCCTGTTGTTCTTCAACGCTTTGGTGCTCACGGAGACGTGCTACACCGCCCTCCTGCTCGGCGGGTGTTTGTGCCTGACGCGCCTGGGCGGGCGGCGCGGCTGGGGGTTTGCCGCCGCGGCGGGTCTGCTTTTCGGGCTGGCGACGCTCACCCGGAGCAGCAGCCTGTTTCTGCCGTTGGCTCTACTGCCGTTGGTGTGGCACTTTGCAGGACGAACTATCCGGGCCCCGGCGCCGGCAGAGGCCGGAGGAACGGGACCCGGCGTCCCGGCTGCCGGCCCGCGGGGCAACCTGCTCCTGGCGTGCTTTCTGCTGGCCACGGCCGTGGTGCTGGTTCCGACCGCCGTCAGGAACTACCGCCTCTTCGGCCACCTGGTGCCGGTGCGGACCGGGAGCGGGGCCGGCCTGATGGAGGCCCTGGGTCCTTGGGCGGATGGCGGGCCGGGTATGGATCGCATCGAATATCCGGCGTTCCCGGTCGATGCCGATGAATACGCTCGAGACCTGGTCTGTCGCACCGCCGCGATTAACTGGGCCCGAGACCACCCGCGAGAGGTCGTGGCCCTGGGGTGGGCCAAGCTGGTCCGGACCTGGGCAGTGACCATTAATGCCGCGGATTACTCCTGGTGGCCGTTTACCTTGGCTGCCTGGATGACGGTGGCCCCGGAGTTTCTGCTGGCCGCCTGGGGGATATGGCTGCTGCGCCGGCGACGTGCGGCCCTGGCCCTGTTGCTGGTAGTGGCGGTCTATTCTACCTTGGTGCACATGGTGTTTGTCGGGTCGGTTCGCTACCGTGTTCCCGCGATGCCGTTTCTGTTTGTCTTGGCCGGCGTCGGCGTGGATAGCCTGAGGAATTGGGGGGCACCATACCTGAGTGCTGCATCGCCTCGCGGCCGTGCGGTTTGAGGGAGCCGTCATCAAAGAGGAACTTCGCAGCACCACGTCCGGCCCTAACTCCCCGGCGGCCCGGCGGCGCCTTTGGTGGCGCCGGTTTGTTGAACGGGGCTCGCTGCGTCGGCATCCGGTCTCGTTGGTCCGGCAGCGCCTCGGTCGGGTATTGCTGGCGGCTCTTCTGTTGGGCCTGACCTGGTACGCTCTGGCGACCCGGGACCAGGCCGTCCGCCGGCGGGCTATCGAATTCCTCAGCGAGGTGACCGGCGGTCAGGTCGAGATCGAGCGGGCCCAGTTCCGGATGTTCGGGGGCATTACGCTGTACGGCGTTCGGGTATCGGTGCCGTTCAGTGAGCAGCTCGATCCCAGTGCCGTGGACCCGGAGTCGCGGGAGGTCTTTTCGGCAACATCCTTGAGGCTGGTCCACAATACCTGGCGGTTGTTGTTCGGCAGCCTGCGCGTGGAGCGGATCGTGGCTGCCGGGCCGAAGATCGTCCTGGCCCACAACGTCGAGACCGGTCTTCGGAACTGGCAACTGCTTTCGCCGGGGCCCGATGGCCGGAGCAGGGGGGATGTTCGGCATCGGGTCAAGGTCACCATCCGCTCGGCGGTGGCGGAGATAGTGAGCATAGATGGAGACGGCAGTCACGAGGCCCGGACCGAGGAACTGGACGCAGACATCCGGCCTCACCCCCAACTGGAAACCGCTTACCTGATCGAGGTCCGTCGCTTCACCGATCCGCCGGAACGGACCACGGTGATCTTCGACCCGGGCGCTCGTCTGGTCATCAATACGCCGTTCGTGGATGCCCGGACGATTCGTCTGCAGCTTCCCAAGCCGGCCCAGGAGTTCTTCGATCGGATCACCCTTCGGGGGGAGGTCAAGCTGACGCGGCTCATCTACGAGGCCAACGCCCCGGAAGATCGCGAGACGGCCATCGAGTTGCGGCGCGTTCGCTGTGAGATCCCTCTGGCACTGCTCTCCTCGGTCGCCCCGGTCCGCACGGCGGACGGAGCCTCGGGCTCGGACCCGCCATCCGAGACCGCGGGGACCGCGATCAAGATGACGGAAGTTCACGGTCGGCTGACACTGCGCGGTGGGCGGCTGGCCTTGGATGTCTCGGGACTGGTCGATGGGGCAGAGTGTAAGGTGGTGGGGCATCTGGAGGATGTTGACGGCCCCCCGGACCGGATGGGGGTCAGCCTACAGGTTCGCGGCAGCCGGGTGGCCATGCCCGAGGGAGCGGTCCGCAAGCAACTGCTGACCGACCCCGGCGTTCCCGCGGATTTGTGGTCCTTCCTGAGAGACTATGACCCCCACGGCCCGTTCGACCTGGACTTTCGCCTGGCCCGAGCACCTGGCGAGTCGCAGGAGATGCGGCTGTCCGGGAGTCTGCGGCCGCAGGGGGCATCGGCCAGTTGCCGTTGGTTCGCCTACCCGGTCGAGGACCTCCACGGGCTGGTCCGCTTCGAGCCTGGCGGGGTTTATATCGAAGATGTCCGGGGCCGGCATGGACCGACAGTGGTCAGAGTGCATGGCCGAGTAGACAGCTCCACGCACCACGTCGGCGCCGAGGTCGACATCGCAGCCAGCGATGTGGCCTTGGACGCGGACCTGTTCGGGCCGTTGTCCGATCGATACAAGTCCGTCTGGCGGAGATTCAACCCTCAGGGGACGGCCAACATAACGGTGGGTGTGCGGAGGCCGGGAGCGGATGAAGGTGACACGCCACCGGGATGGCGCACGGGAGTCACTGCCGACCTGCTCGACGGGCAGATCTGCTTCAGCGAATACCCCTATCCCTTGCAGCGGGTTCGCGGTCGGGTGGAGATCTCGGGCGACCGGATCTCGTTCAACGGCCTGACCGGACATCGAGGGGAGGCCTCCGTTCGGATCGATGGCTTTGCCACGCTGGCAGGGTCTGACAGGGCGGAGGTGGAACTGCGCATCCGCGCCGAGTCCATACCCCTGGACGACACCTTGGCGTCAGTCTTGCCGCCCGAGGGACGAGATGCCTTGGCCCAGTTTCGACCGGAGGGCCTGGTTGATCTGGTGGGCACGGTGGCCCTGAGTCCTGAGCAGCCTGGTCTGGTTTATGATCTGCGGGCGAAGCTGCGCGAGGCCACTCTCTGCTACGAGCAATTCCCCTATCGCCTCAGCGGGGTGACCGCGGAGGTGGCCATCCGACCGGACAACATCTCGGTCATAAGTGCGACGGGGCGACATGGTACCGCCGAGGTGACGGCCACCGGGAACATCCGGCGCCGGGGTGAAGACCTGGTCGCAAATCTGACCCTGGACTGCCGGCGTTTGGCCCTGGATGGAGACCTGCTGGCGGCACTGCCGGGACCGTTGAAGGATGTCTGGAGGGTCTTGAGGCCGTCGGGAGTGGTGCGGGCCCGGACCCATTTTCACTATACCTTGGAGAAAGGTCGGCGCCGGCACCGCCATCGCACGGAGATAGAAGCGGTCAAGGCCAGTCTTTGCTTTCGAGGTTTTCCGTTGCCGCTGTCCTCGGTGGCCGCCAGCGTATCGGCCACGGACCGCCGTATCGAGATTCATTCGCTGCGGGCTCGGGTGGGCGACCCGACATCCGCGGACGACCAAGGGACCATCGAGTTGAGCGGACAGATTGACGCCGCCCCGCCAGGCACACGCGGCAATCTCCGGATCCATGCCCAGGGCATGACCTTCTCCGAGGAGCTGTTGACGGCAATGCCTACCGCGCTCCGGCAGGCCCTGGAGTCGATCAAGCCCCGGGGAGGATTCGACTTGTGGCTGGACCCGCTCCGATTCGACTTCGGGAGCAGCAGTTCATCTGCCGGCGGGCCTGACGATTCGTTGGAGGTCGGCGAGACGGCCGGGCCGTCCGGTGAGGAGAATCGTTGGGATTTCGCGGGACGGCTCCGGTTGAGGGACGCTTACGGGAGGCTCGGGCTCGAGTTGCGGAATGTGAGCGGTGAGATCACCGGCACCGGCAGCATCCGGCGTGACGGCGCCGTATTGCTCGACGCCCGTGCCGATCTGTCCGAGGCCGTTCTGGCCGGATGGCACCTGGAGAACATCTCGGCACACATCCTCGCGGCCCGCACTGACCGCGAGGTCGGTCCAGGATCGAGCCTGGTGCATATCCAGGACTTGTCGGCCAATGCCTATGGAGGTGCGGTCAGCGGCTTCGCGGAGATTGAACTTCCCCTGGGCAAGAAGCCCGTCTCTTACCAGATGTCGGTGGCGGCCCGTGACGTTCAGTTGGGGCGTTATCTCCAAGTCCACGCCCCGTCGGGCGAGGGTCGCCAAGGCGAAGGGAGTCAAGACGCCGAGACCCCGGGCGGGCAGAACGGTGAGGAGCCCCGGGCCCGGGGCTCAATACAGGGGAATCTGATCCTCCGCGGCACGGCAGGCCGTCGACCATACCGCGAGGGCGCCGGGGAGATTCTGGTGCGCGACGCCCAGATCTGGAAGCTCCCCCTCGTCTTCGCCATCTTCCAGGTGGTTAACCTGACCCCGGATGAGAACGTCTTCCATGGCGGCCGGCTGACGTATGTGCTGAGCCAGGATGATCTGACTTTCGAGCGAATCGACCTGCAGGGCAAGGCAATGTCGTTCGTCGGCGGCGGGCGAATGGACCTGCGGACCGGCCAGCTCGATCTCACGCTCCTGGCAGGCAGTCCTGTGCGGATTCGTCTTCCGCTGTTGACCGAACTATGGGAGGGGGCCTGGCGTGAACTGCTGGAAATCAGGATCCTGGGTACCCTCGAAGAGCCGCGGATAGTGCCCCGACCACTCAGAAGTCTGGGCAAAGTGCTGGGCACGCTTTTTCCCGAGGCCCCGCCGCGTAGTCCGCGTTCCTTGCACCGCGGAGATCGCTGAGACCGCGAACGGTAATCCAGCAAGAAATGAAGAGTGAATCGGGCCACGTCTCCCAGCAGCAGGGCGCGGCTCACTTGGTTTGGCCGTTGACGATCTGCCGGGGGCGAGTAGCCGACGGCCTAAGGCTTTCTGGCTTCCTCGCCGCCGATCCCGAACATGGCCAGGAAAAAGTGCATCGCCTCGCCTTCCAGGAGCACCCCAACGGTGCCCATCGCGGCAAACTCGATCGGCAACGGCCTGGCGAACGGGCTGATAGTCACGTGGGCCCCAGCTTGTCGAGCAGCGGCGATGGCGTCCGCGCCGGGTTCGCCGAAGACATAGGCCACGGTGGCCACCACCGCCACGGCGACCAGCGCCCAAGCCCGCGAATCGGTTCGTAGAAACCAATGGGCGGCCAGCGCCCCCAACAGGAAGGAGATGCCCAGGGAGAAGTAGACTTGGCCCTTGAGGATGGGATTGGCCTCGGTGCCGATAGTGAACGACATGACGGTCCAGGCCACCAGGGCCGTGACCGCGACGGTGCCCAGGCCCTGCCGGACATCGGAGGAGTGGTCGGCGGTCGGCAGACTCGCCGGCGGCGCGGCCTGGCCGGGACTGAACCAGCCTTCGACCCAACGACCAACAACGAATCCCACGGAGATCAGGGCCAACCACAGCCAGCATTCAGCGATCAGGGCCCAGACCGGAAACGGATCAAGCCCGATGGCGCTGGGGCCCGGAGGATTCACTCGATAGAGGACCAGGGCGTCGAGTTGTGCTCCGCGAAGTCCCAGCGCAGCCAGCCCCACGGCGATGGCCAGAGGACCGCGATGAGAGGCCCCGGATGAGGCGTTGACCATTCCTAGCCCGCAGATCGCCACCGCCAGGCCACTTGATATGACGGCCAGACCCAGCAGTTCCGCCATGGCCACCACCCCCTGGTCGACCATCAGCAGACTGACCGGGCCTTGCGGATCGACCGGACCGGCCACCCACCAGCCAACGTACCAGAAGATGGTGGCGGAGACCGCCATGGCGCAGAGGAATCGGATGCGCATGATGAGGGCCTGTCCACCGTGGGGGTCGACCACGTCGCCGGCTATTTCATCGGATGTCGTCATCGTCGGCACGCTCACGCTAATTGCCTCGGGCTGTCGGGATTGGCGTAGTCGGCCAGCGTCGCTTCCAGCCGGCGTCGTTTGGCACTGTCCATCGGGCACAGGGGCAGGCGAAACTCCTCGGCGATCAGGCCGCGGATCGCCAGGGCGGTCTTGATCGGGATGGGGTTGGTGTCGAGGCACAACATCTCTCGGGCGATGGGGAACAACCGGCGGTGTCGGGCCCGGGCCGCCTCCCCGTCGCCGGACAAGGCTGCCTCAGTCAGCGAAGACATCTCCCTGGGCAGCAGGTTGGCCAGGACGCTGATCACCCCGACCGCCCCGATGCTCATCAGCGGTAGGGTCAGGGTATCGTCGCCGCTGAAGATGGCGATGTCGCTGATCGCCGCCAGGGCACTGGCCCCGTCGATCATGCCGGTGGCGTGTTTCACGGCGACGATGTTCCGGTGGTCGCTGCTCAGCCGGGCGATGGTCTCGGCCGCAATCTCCACGCCGGTGCGCCCGGGTATGTTGTAGAGAATGATCGGGACTTCCACGCGGCTGGCCACGTAGCTGAAATGTTCGTACAGGCCCGTTTGATTCGGCTTGTTGTAGTATGGTGCCACCAGCATGAGGCCGTCGGCCCCGGCCCGGACCGCAGCGGCCGAGCCAGCCAAGGATCTCTCCGTGGAGTTGGTGCCCGTCCCGGCGATGACCGGCACGCGGCCCTTGGTTCGGCGGACCACGGCGGTGATGACTTCCTCCTGCTCCCGAGCGGACAGGGTTGGTGATTCACCTGTCGTGCCGCAAGCCACCAGGCCGGTGCAGCCGTCGCCGATGAGGCGGTCGACCAGCTCTTCCAATGCCCGGTGGTCTACCGCTCCGTCGCGAAAGGGCGTGACCAAGGCGGCGAAACATCCCTTGAACATGGCCTACTCCTTTGACCCGCGTGTCTGCCGCGGCGAAGTACCGGCCGGCCCCTCGGCGGCCTCGAGGAGTCGCCTCATCTCCTTGACCGCCTGGCGGAGACCGATGAAGATCGCCCGGGCGATGATGCTGTGGCCGATGTTGAACTCCGAGAACCCCGGGATCGCCGCAACCGGGGCCACGTTTTGATAAGTCAGTCCGTGCCCGCCGTGGACCTCCAGCCCGAGATCCAGGCCGATCTCCACCCCGCGCCGCAGGGTCTGCAGGGCCGCACCGCGCTGGGCCGCCGACCGGGCGTTGGCATAGCCGCCGGTCCACAGCTCCACGGCATCGAAGCCCACCTCGGCCGACATCTTGATCTGCTGGGGGTCGGGCTCGATGAATGCGCTGCAGACGATCCCCGCGTCTTTCAGCGCCTTCACCGCGGCCCCGATGCGGTCGGACAGCTTAACTACATCGAGCCCGCCCTCGGTGGTGACCTCCTGACGGTGCTCGGGCACCAGCGAGCATTGAGTGGGCTTCATTGATTTGGCGATGTCGACAATCTCCGGGGCGATCGACATCTCCATGTTCAGCTTGCACGTCACCACCGCCTTGAGCAGGGGCACGTCGCGGTCGATTATGTGCCGGCGGTCCTCACGAAGGTGGAAGGTGAGGCAGGATGCACCGCCCAACTGGGCCTCCACCGCCGCCCAGACCGGGTCGGGCTCGTCGGTCCGCCGGGCCTGCCGGACGGTGGCTACGTGGTCGATGTTGACGCCGAGTTGCGGCATACTAGTCCCTTAGCCTCGCATCATGCAGGGCCCAGGCATTATAGAGAACGCCGCCAGAGCGGCAACGGCTGACCTGGCCGTCGCAGAGGTAGTGCAACATGCAGACGTTCCTGGAGATTCCGGTGGGACACCAGAAGCTGGCCGCCTGCCTCCATCGGCCGGGATCGGACCGTGCCCCGGGCCCGCCCGTTTCGGTGGTGATCTGCTGTCACGGCCTGACCGGCAGTCGCAACGGTACCGGCTATCGCATGGTCGGCCTCGGCCGGCGGCTGGTGGCCGAGAACATGGCCTGCCTGCGGTTTGACTTTCGCGGCTGTGGGGAGAGCGACGGCCGATTCGAAGACCTCTCTGCGGCGACGTTGCTGGAGGACCTCCATGCGGTGGTGGCCGCCCTGGACCGGCTGCCGGGTTGCGATTCGGCGAGCATCGGACTGCTGGGCAGCAGCTTCGGGGCCTTCACGGCGGCCGGCGCCGCCGGGCAGATCGGCGGCGGGCTGCGTTGCCTGGCATTCTGGGCGCCGGTGGCCGATGTTGGTTGGCTGATCGACTCGACGATGACCGAAGCGTCCTGGGCCTTCCTCCGCGAGCATCAATGGGTGGAGCACAACGGCCTGCGGCTCGGGGCCGCGTTCTTCAACGATATCCAGCATTCCGCAGCTCCCGAACTCCTGGCCGAGGCCCGCCGACCAGTGCTGATCTATCACGCGACCGGAGACCAGCAGGTGCCCATTGCTCACGGGCGGGCCTACGAGACGGCGCTGGGCAAGGCCGGTGTCGAGGTGCGGCTCGAACCGATCGATGCGGAAGACCACGCCATGCGCTCAGTGGCCACCTCCGACCGGATTCTCGAGGGGACCGTGGCGTGGTTTCGACGGTTCCTTCAACCCGAGCCGTCGTCCCGGAGCACGTCTTGAAGGATGGTCGCCGGGGCCCCGATGTCCGCCACCAGGACGCGGCCGGTGTACTCGGCAGAGCCGGGGGCGTTGAACCCGGCCTTGCGGGCGACGAAGGTGACCGTCAGGTCGGCGCGCACCACGGTGTTGGATGGTTGCCCGGTGTCGCATTCCAGCCCGGAGGGTACGTCGATGGCGACCTTGGCCCCGGCGGCTCGGTTGATGGCCTCGATCACCTGATCCAGCGGCGAGCGGACTTGGCCGCTGAAGCCCGTGCCCAGCACGGCATCCACCACAATCGTCGCTCTGTTCAGCGCTGTCCGGGCCGTCTCAATACGCTCCGCAGTGTCGAAGCCGTGGCACTTGATGGCCATCTTGCGGGCGATGTGATAGTTGGTGCCCGCGTCGCCGACCAGTTGCTCGGGGTCGCAGGCGGCGAATAACTCGACCGCCAGTCCGGCGTTGGAGAGGTGGCGGGCAATGGCGAAGCCGTCGCCGCCGTTGTTGCCCCGCCCGCAGACGATGGCCACGGTCTGCGGCCTCGGCCTCCAATCGAGAATCAGCTTTGCGGCGTTGCCCGCGGCGTTCTCCATCAGCACGATGCCCGGGATGCCGAATTCCTCGATGGCCCGGCGGTCAACTTCGCGGACCTGGCGGCGGGTCAGGATCACTTGCTCGTTTGGGCTGGTCATGGCCTCACCGTTGGTCGGGCATGCCGCTCGGCTGTTCGAGCCTTTGTCGCACGGCGTTCGCGGCTTCTTGCAGGTGCTCGGGGACCTGGACACCTTGCCGATTGCAGATCTCGATGACCCGCTCGTATTGGGCGAGGGCCTCGTCATCCCGGCCGCAGTATTCCAGGGCCGCACCGAGATTCCATCGTATCGTGGTGTCGTCGGGGTCGCTCTCCAACGCCCGTCGATAGTATTCCGCGGCCTCGGCGTACATCTTGCCGAAACGGAATGCGGCTTCGCCCATCATCTCGTAGGTAGAAAGCTCTCCCCGGCCCAGGGCGATGGCCTGTTCGCATTCTGCCCGGGCCCCGTCGCCATCCCCCGAGATCAGCAGGGCTTCGGCCAGGGATACCCGGGCCATCGGTTCGATCGGTCCGAGGCCTCCAGCGATGGCCTGCCGGATGGCCTCAACGGCTGCTTCGGCATGGCCGGTCCGCACCAGGGCTCGGCCCAGGACATGCCCGTATCCGGCGTTTTGGGGCTCGATCTCAAGTGCTCGCCGGGCGTGAGTGAGGGACTGCTCGAACGCACCGGACTCCATCTGCTGCTTGGCCAGTTGGGCGTGTCCCTTGGCCAGATTCGGCGCGGAGTGGACTACGTGGGACCACAGGGCCAGGGAGTCGTGCCAAATGCCCTGCTGGGCCTGGGTCAGGATGAACAGGGGGATGGCAAACGCACCTATGCACCCCTGGATCAAGAGGGCCCGGCGTGGCAAGAGCCTCCCGATATGCGTGATCAGCGCGACCAGGGGCAGAAGCAGGAAGACGGCGGGCAGATAGAGGAAGCGATCGGCCACGCAAGTCTCGGTGAAGCGAACCGCGCCCAGTGCCGGAGCCAGCAGGACCACAAACGCCACCCCGCCGACCAGAAGTGGCTTGGACCGGCGGTAGGCCGCGAGGCACACGGCGCCGAATACTAGTGAGCCCACCACGGACCGGAGGATCGCCGGGTTGGCCAGAGACAGGTCGACTGGTACCGGTCGATAAGGGGACAGGGACATGGGCCAGAATATGTTGCCCAGGTAGGCAACGAAGTTATGGCACATCAGGCCGAAGATCTGAGCGAGTACTCCCGGCAGTGAAAGATTGGGGGTCAGCAGCCGGGCCGTGGACGAGGCCTGTGAGACCCACGCCATCCAGGCACTGACCAGCATGAAGGCGACGAACGGGAGTTTCTCGGCCAGTGCCGAAAGAGGCCGTCGCCGTAACGGCCAGAAGTCCAGCAGGGGCAGCATCAGCGGCAACAGCACCACGGTCGGCTTGGCCAGGCAGCCGGCCACATAGAGAAGCACCGACGCCGCCAGCCAAGGCCAAGGCCCCGTACGGGACGGGGATATCCCCGAGGCTGCGCCGGATGACGGGGGCCGGGAGCTGGACGTCCCCGCTGTTGGTACGGCCAGACGCTTACTCTTGCGCATGCCGTACTGCAGATAGCAAGCCAGGCAGCCGATGGCCAGCAGCGCAGAGAGGACCGTCTTGCGCTGGGATATCCAGGCCACCGATTCCACCTGCGCCGGATGCACCGCGAACAGCAGGACCACCAGCAGCGGCACGGCCAGCCCGCCGACGATCGAGCGCAACATCAGCATCAACAGTACGCACGAGGCGGCGTGCAACAGCACGTTGGTCAGATGAAACATGAACGGGTCGACCGCTCGCAATCCCGGGGCCATCGCCTCCGAGGCCCCGTCGAGGGCCCGGCCTCCGGCCAGGTAGGCGTCGACCATCAGCGAGATCATGGTCAAGGGTTGGTAGTATCCGTCCACCGTGGAGGGGGTGGTGACCTCGGCGAAGAAGCGTCGGACGCTGTTGCAGCTCGGCTGGAGGACCAGTTGGTTGTCCACGACGTACTGGTAGTCGTCCAGGAGTACGAACTCGCCGGAAAGCGAAGGGGCGTAGGCGATCAAGACAATCAGCACCAGCCCCGCCGCGGCGTAGGCCGAGTGCCGGTGAGTGGAGGGTCCGGCGGCCGGCCCCGCCGCGGGGGTGCGCTCACTGATGGGTGGTTCTTTCTCCACGGCGTCTATTGTCAGGCATGTACTCGACCGTGCAAAGCCTCGGCCAGCACCGCTGGCCCGTGCCTACAACGTGCGACCCTCTCTCGCCGCCGGGTGCCGCTGGCACCCGTGCGGAGTTTCGCCGGGCTGGCGGATAGAAAGGGGCGTGGGTGAGGAGTTATTCACCTCGCCCCCGCCCCAGGTTATGGTGCTTCCAAGCACTGTTTTGGCCTCCGTGCCACTTGGTGGTTAGTCGCAGCCGCTTACGCAGGACCAGTCGACCTGGTTCTGGCAGCCGGTCTGGGCGATTCCTACGTTGCCGCCGCCATCGCCGCCGCAGATGCAGATGTCCAGGTCGGCGGTCGTGGCGTGGCAGCCGACGACAGTTATTCGGCCTACCAAGTCACCGGCGTTGCCCTGGGCATCGTCATTGATCTCTATGGAGCCGTCGAAAACGATGGATGGCAGCGTGGTCCAGGTGGCCGGGCCGATCCGGATAGCGCCGTTAGCGTCGTAATAGCCCTCGTCTGCGTTGATCACAATCTTGCCGTTGCTGTAGAGGCCCCCGAGGATGTGGATCAGCGATTGAGACTGGGTCTCCTGCCCGATGGTGATGGGCCTGTCACACAAACCGTCGACTATGATTCGCCCCTTGGTCTCGAGCTTCCCCTCGACGGTCACATTCCCATAGAGGTTGCCTCCGACCTCGATGTCTCCGTCGCAGTCTCCCTGGATGAGGATCTCAACGTGGTCCTCGTCATCGATGACGTTGCCGGTGACCTTGATATCGGCCCCGGCTTGGAGATCACCCGTCACGCGAAGCCGTCCGCCGGCGGTTATGTTCCCGTTGACAGCGATGGCGCCCTCCAGGCTGGCCCCCCAGCCCGCTACAAAGATGAGGCCGGCCAGGTCCCCGAAGGAGGCCGTGCCGGAGAACACCTCGTAGTCGCCGTCGGTCAACCGCACCTCTCCGGAGGGCCAGATCGCCCCGCCGTTGATTACCTGTCCACTTCCCCCGTCTTCGAGGAACAGCCGTCCATAAACCGGCTGGTTGGACAAATCAACAGTACCCGATGTGCCAAACTGTCCCCATATAAACACCTCCCCGGCCACCGGGACCCCGCTCCGCAAGATCAGCCGGCCGGAAAAACCGTTGTGCTCCCAGAAGCCTCCCAACCTGACTCTCGAGGAGTTGGCCATCTCGTTGACGTCGATCCGACTCGCCGGATCGGGCTTTACAATAGTCAAAAATGCCGCCGTATCGAGCTTGTCTGACACGGTAACATCTCCGTCCAGTTCATCCCTAAGCCACACTACCCCGTTCTCGCTGATGATGTCGACCTCCAGGTCTCCCTTGAGCGCGTCGCCAATCTCCAGCCAGTCGATCTGGTGGGCGGTCACGTCGTAGGACACCTGGCCGTCGATGGTGACCGAGACCAGGTCTCCGCCGGTGCCCCCGGTAGAGCGCTGCACGGACAGGTTGCCTCCCAGGTCGCCGGTGATAGAGGCCTCGATGATTCGGGAGTAGTAGGAGTCTCCGTCGGGCTCGAGTTCGAGGTTGGTGACGTTCCGCGCCCCGGGTCCGTCGCTGGCGTCCAGGATCTTGACCCCGAAGTTCTCCGGGTGCGGGCAGGTGATCGCACCGATGTCGCCGATGTTGTTGGGGTTGTCCGTGTCGGTCGACCAGATGCGCCAGGTGAGGCTCTCCGCAATGAGTTCCACGTCTGGGAAGGCTGGATTGGTGGTGTGGATCTCATAGTCAACGTCCTCGGTTGGGGCAGGGGTCTCATCCCAGGTGACGCTGATCACCGGATCAGCAGCATGAGCAGGTCTAACGGCAAGAAAGACCGTAACTGTTGTCGTAAGCAGCACTTGCAGCACGATTGCCAGTTTGTTTGCGTTTGCGTTCATGGTTTACTCCTCTGTTCAATGGTTGAAGACGAATCCGAAAAGAACTCATTTCACTTGACACGACTTATCCTCTGAGCGACAATGGATACGTGGGCAATCGGGAGGATCGCGGCAATGCGTCTGGCCCCCCTTATCACAGTGTTCCTTGTCGCTGGCGTCGTCGGCGCCCAAGTCGCGACGTACGAAGGCAACGTCTTCCCGGAGGAAGAGGACTGGCTTCGTGTCGGCACCTTCGACGCCGACCGCACCCTTGTCGACGGGTCCCTGGTGATCAGCGTGGACTTGGGTGTCTGGGAGCCTCTGCCCGGTGGCGAACAGGATTTCTACAAGCGTTGGATTCCTGAATTTGTGGGTCCTTCGTTCTTCGTGCAATGGCGCTGCATGACCGATGCACCGCAGAGCGAAATCCCCGGCGTAGGCGGCTCGGCAATCAATTCGGTCGGTGGCGGGGTGAGCTACCATTTCACGATCACTCAGGATCAGGTTCGGTTCAGGCGAGACAACTCCATACCCTTCGTCTTTGTGGATCTTGAACCGGGTATCTTCCACACGTATCGCGTCGAGTCTTACGCAGAGGATCTCTATGTTCTCTATATTGATGGCGTTGTATTCGACTCGGGGGTCCCGGAAGGCGCCTTCCCCAACGCCGACGCTCGGATCATCTGGGGCGCCAAGATGTATATGACGCCCAGCACCAACCACTGGGATTACGTGCGCTACGGCACCATCCCCGAGCCCGGCAGCGGCGATTATGACAGCGATGGCAATGTGGATGAAACCGACCTGGCTTTCTTTCAAGACTGCCTCCTGGGCCCCGACGCCGACGGCCCGGGCTGCCTCTGGGCGGACATGAACGGCGACCGCCAGGTCAACGGTGAGGACATCGAAGCATTCGTCGACGCCCTCCTGGCCCCCCCGCCGCCTCCGCCGCTGGCTGGCGAAGAAGATGCGGCCCAGCCCGACCCCGGCGTGCAATCGGTCAACTTCCACGCCCGTCCCGGCCACTGGTCGCGCCACGGCGACCAGGGTGAACTCGCCCACCCCACCGCCTGCCCACAAAACCCAACCCCTCGATATCCCTCCTGATCGCTGATAGCTGACTGCTTCTTCCCTCCGGAGCGCGGAGCAAGACTACTACATTGGAAAGGGACCACCTAAGTCCCCAAGAAAGACGCCGACTGCTGAAGTGTTGCGCCAAATTGCGGCAAATTGCACTTACAAAAAACGGAAAAGGTGCAACAAGAAGGACCCCGCGAGTATGACAATGACCCGGGGCAAAAAAAAAGCTGCCCGGACAAGAAAAACGACGGGACCTCCATCGGCATGCATGAGCATCAACAGATGGGCGGGACGGCCCATCTCACACCGAATCCAGTTCAATTATGCCGATTGCCCAATTCCTGATCGTATTGTTTATCGTGTTCGAGTGGCCGCGCGGACTGAAGTCCGCGGCTCATCAATCGGCACAGTCATCCTGGACCTGGTATGAGGAGGGTGATCAGGGATCGACCTGTGGGCTCTTGACGACTCCCGGCGACGTATCGATCAGCGACTCGAAACCGGGCTCATGGCGCAGGCGGAGCAAGTTCGGCTTGTGGGCCGCTAGGGCGGCATAGCGCCGGTCCAGGGCCACCGCCGTCGCCAGGTGACGTCTAGCCAACTCGGGCATCTCATTTGCCGCCCAGGCCTCGGCCAGCCCCAGGTGGGCGGAGGGGTGGTTCCGCTCCTTGAGGGCCAGTTGAAACTCCCCGCGGGCCGAAGCCGGGCGATCGACCTCCAGGTAGGCCTTGCCCAGGGTAATACGGATGCCCGGAGATCGAGGCCGCAAGTCGCGGGCCCGCTCCAGGTAGGGGATGGCCTCGTCCAATTGCCCGGTGTCGGCCAAGGCCGCCCCCAGGTTGGCCAAACAGTCGATCCAATCCGGATCGGAGGCCAGGGCGGCCCGCAGGGGTGGGATGGCCTCGCTGCTGCGGCCGTCCTGGTGCAGCAGCAGCACCCTCCCGAGATAGAACTGTATCGTCGGGTCCTCGGGAGCGATGTCCATGGCCTGCTTGGCGCGGTGGAGGGCCGAGTCGAGGTCGCCTTCCTGGATGAGCGATTCGACCAACCCCACGTGGCCGCGGGGCCACTGGGGGTAGAGGGCGATGGTATGGAGGTAGAGTTCGCGACCGCTCTGCCAGACGAACGACTGGAGGTAGGACCGCACGGCAAAGACCATTGCTACTGCCGCCAGGGCGGTGGCCAGGCATCGGCCCCAGGGCAGGCCCAGCAGGTTGCCCCGGGTCTTGGTCCACGCGGCCCAGGCCAGGAGGGGCACGATCAGAACGGCATAGAGGCAATGGTCCCCCAGCAATTCATCGGTAAACGGTGCGTTGAATAGCCCCGGAAAGACCAACACCACCGCCCCGGCAAACGCCGCAAACAGCGGGCGACTGAGCCAGAATGAGCCGAACAGCACTGCGGTCAGGAGAATCAGGATCGCCAGGTGGGTCGCCGTAGCCAGACCTGACGGGAAGACCGACGAGGGCGAGGCAGCTCCGCCGACGAGCGGACGAAATGGGGTCAGGTTCGCGGGCCAGACGGTTCGGGCCGCCAGAGACGAGACATTGCGGGACACCAGCTCCAGGCCGCCCACGCCCGGGGGAGAGGTCGGCTCGGTCAACGAATGGAGGCGCAAGTGCAGGGCCGCACAGGCGATCAGCAGGACGAATAGCGGCGCTTTTTCGATGATCGGTCGCCAGGCCAGCCGGCCGGAGCGGCGACCTCCGCGACCCAGCGGCCAGACATCGAGGATCAGGAAGACCACCGGGAGTCCGATGAAGGTGGGCTTGGACAGAATCGCCGCGGCGTAGAGGAGAATCACCGGCAGCAGCCAGCGGATGCGCCCCGACGTTGCGTAGCGCAGGTAGAAGATCAGGGCCAGCAGTGAGCACATCGTCGCCAACAAGGTCATGCGTTGGGCCACCCAGGCGACCGACTCGACCTGCACCGGGTGCAGGCCGAAGATCAGGGCGCAAAGCGCCGCCCAGAAGGTGCTGCCGGACACCAGACGCACCAACACGAAAAGCAGGGCAACGTTGGCCAAGTGAAGAAAGAGATTGGTGCGATGGAACTGGAAGGCCCGCGAGGCCCAGTCCGTCGTCAAGTAGGCGTCGAGCATCAAGGACAGGGCGGTGAGGGGCTGATAGTAGCCACCGGTCCCGGTGGGGAAATGAACCCGCCGGAACGTCGCCCCGACTTCGTGCCAGTTCATCGACCAGACGTGCCCCACCTCGGAGAGGTAGTGTGAGTCATCGCGGTCGATGAAGCCGGCCCCGGCCATCAGGATGGGGCTGAAGACCACCCCGACAATCAGCATGACCGCCAGACCGACACAGACGGCGACCATTCCTGGTGATGGCCGCCATCGATGGGCGACGCGTTCGGTGTTCTGGTTGGTCACGCTTGGGCTTCCGGCGCCCCGGGTTTGTCCGGCCCCGGGACTAGGCTCTGTCTGAAAACACCGTTTGTTGCCGATATCCCTGTATAGCCACA
>CAZFMS010000059.1:0-17027 GCA_964520125.1 uncultured Planctomycetaceae bacterium | reverse complement strand
AGTGGTAGGATCATGAGGCCGGCGGGGATTACGGTGTAGGAGTAGAGCAGGGCTCCGAGGACGCCTACGCAGGTGAAGAGGCCGAAGTAGCGGATGGGCGGCATGATGCCGGCGAGGTAGAGGGCGAAGAAACCGGCTACGTCGGTGAGGGTGGTGACGAGCAGGGGATACCAGAGGGCCAAGCAGGCATCTACCACGATCTGTTGCCTGGTTCGGCCGCGGGGGTGGAGCTGCTCTTCGTAGTATTGGCCGAGGAGGTGGAGGGAGTCGGCCACCCCGAGGGCCATGATGATGACGAAGATTCCGTTGGTGACGATGTAGATCGGCACGCGGCAGGCGGCCATCAGGCCCAGGGCCAGGGCCGATGAGCCGCCGATGACGCAGAGGGGGAGGAGCGTTCCGCGGGCGGTTCGGTAGGCCAGGATGATGAGCAGGGCCATGACCGCGGGGCAGATGAAGTTCATGCGCAAGGCGTCGTCGGAGACGGCGGCGCCCATGTGGGCCCGAACGGCGGCCTCGCCGGCGACCAGCAGTCGTTGGTCGGTTACCGGGAAGGTCTCGAGGACTTCGTCGATGGCCCGATAGAGTTGGTCATCGGCTTGAGCCGTTGGTGTCCGAACGATGATACAGGCGGCGGTGGCGTCTTCGGAGACGAGGGTCCCGCGGTAGAGTTCATAGCCCATGACCTGGTCTTCGAGGGCTTGGAGGGCGGCGGAGTCCTCGGGGACGTCCTTCATCAGTTTCTCGAAGCCGGGCTCGCCATCGTCGAAAAAGACCCCGGACTCGGTGGCCAGGCTGAGGACGTCGGCGGGGTCTACCAGGGGGAGATTCTGCACGGCCTGGGTGAGGTCTTTGATGAGTCGCAAGGTGGAGGTGGTGAAGATCCCGCCGGGTGCGTCACGGATTACGGCAATGACGATGGGCTCGGTGATGCCGAAGTCGCGTTCGACCTGCTGCTTGAGGGCCCGGGCGGGGGGGTCCCGGGGGATGAAGGCATCCGGGCTGGGGTCCCGGGTAAGGCGAAAGAGAGAGAGGGTGAAGAGCAGGGCGATCAGGCCGGAAACAGACAGCAGTAGTACGGGGTGCGAAGTGGCGAAGAGGAAGTATCGACGCACGAAGAGGCCCCGTTTTGCGGGCGCGGCTTGACAATTCAGTCCGCGAGCTTGCAGACTATCAGGATGGCGGAGGGCTTGTCAAGACATGGCCGCAGGTGGCGCGGGGGGCAGAGGCCGGCGCCGGACCATTGGGGGAAACACCATGAGTGAGTACGGCTGGCGGCGTCTGGGGGCCTGGAGCATCATCTGGCTGTCGGGGCTGTGGCTTGGTCCTCAGATGGGCGCGGTGTTGCGGGCCGATCAGCCGGAGGGGACGGGGGCGCAGGCTGGGGCAAGCGCGCCGGCCGGGGCTGGGGCCCAGGTTGGGTCCCGGGCGTTCGTGGATATTACCGATCAGGCCGGGGTCAGGCACCGGCATCAGAAGCCGATTCTGGACCAGAAGCTGAACAACATCATGGCCTGGATGGCCTCGGTGGGGGCGTCGGTGGCGGCGGAGGATTATGACCGGGACGGCGATATTGACCTGTACGTGACGAACTCGCGACTGAACACGCCGAACCGGCTCTTTCGCAACAACGGCAAGGGGCGGTTCGTGGACGTGGCCCAGGAGGCCGGGGTAGCGGGGGCCAATGACGAGGTCCTGCTGTTCGGGATGGGGGTCTCGCTGCAGGAGGATCTCGACGGGCGGCTGGTGTCGAAGCGGCTGGTGGAGGAGTTGTCAAAGCAGGGCATCACGGTTTCGGGGGAGGGGGC
The DNA here is from genome assembly GCA_964520125.1 of uncultured Planctomycetaceae bacterium. Lineage (GTDB taxonomy): Bacteria > Planctomycetota > Phycisphaerae > UBA1845 > UTPLA1 > JAFGQA01. Next base: position 15,219 of record CAZFMS010000059.1, on the reverse strand, counting down.
GATCTCCGTGGTGGAGGCCGGGCGACGGTGGCGTTTGATCGATCCGGGCCAGATCTACACGGTGGTGCAGGAGAAGGACCGGCTGAACGTCTATCAGAACCGGGGCACCAGTATGGATGCGGTGTGGGGGGACTACGACAACGACGGGCATCGTGATCTGTACGTGGTCAAGTGGGGCTGGAATATCCTGTACCGGGCCAACGGCGACGGGACCTTTCGCGACGTGACCGATCGAGCGGGGGTGGGTGATCGGGGCAACGGCAATACGGCGGTCTGGTTCGATTACGACGGGGACGGCTGGTTGGACCTCTACGTAGGCAACTACTTTCGCAACGTTCATCTGTGGAGCCTGAAGGACGCGTTGCAGATGCACGGGGACTTCGAGACGGCCCGGGACGCGGGTCCCAACGTGCTCTACCGGAACAACGGGGACGGGACCTTTGCGGATGTCAGCAAGGAGATGGGGGTAGACGATACCGGGTGGACGCTGGACTGCGGGGTGGCCGACTACGACAACGACGGGGACATGGACCTGGTCAACGCCAACGACTTCGGCCAGGACCGGGTGTTTCGGACCAATGCCGACGGGACGTTCACCAATGTCACGGACGAGGCCATCGGATGGGACACGCATAAGGGCATGAACGTCGCCTTCGGCGATTACAACAACGACGGCTGGCTGGACCTGTATATCACCAACATCTGGACCAAGGAATACGTGAAGGAGGGGAACCAGCTCTATCGCAACATGGGCAATGCGACGTTTAGCGACGTGTCTTTCGAGACGAACGTCTATGACGGCGGTTGGTGTTGGGCGGGCAGGTTCTGGGATTACGACAATGACGCCGATCTGGACCTGATGGTGGCCAACGGGTACATCTCGGCGGATCCGGATTCGGAGTATTTTAAGGATCTGGCGATTACGGTTACCAAGGATGGTTTTAACTCGTGCGACGCTCGGATGTGGCCGCCGCTGGGCAACAAGACCTTTGCCGGGTACGAGCCTTCGCGGGTATGGCGGAACGAGGGGAACGAGGTCTTCGTCGAGGTCGCCGGGCAGTTGGGGCTGGCGGACATCCGGGACGGTCGGGGTTTGGCGATCGCCGACTTCGACAACGACGGGGATCTGGATGTTTATATCTCCAACCAGGGGCAGGACAGCGTTCTGTATCGCAACGACATTGGCAACAAGAACAACTGGCTGCAAATCGACCTGGTGGGCACGAACTGCAATCGCGATGCGATCGGAACGCGGGTCACCGTGGTGGCCGAGGGGCTGAGGCAGATCCGTGAGGTGGACGGGGGCAACGGCGACCACAGCCAGTGTCCGCATCGGTTGCACTTCGGTCTGGGCCGGCGCCAGAGCATCGATTACGTGGAGATCCGCTGGCCGACGGGTTACGTGGAGCGCCAGGAGAAGGTCAAACCCAATCAGTTCCTGTCGTTTACGGAGCACACGCCGGCTGCGTTTCTCGCCGAGCGGAAGCGTTGGAAGGAGGCGGAGGTCGAGGCCTGGCGGCGAGAGCAGGAGAAGCAGCGGAGCAAGTCGGTCGTTTCCGGCGACGAGGCTGGCTCCGGCGACAAGGCCGGCTCCGGCGGCGATCAGGCGCATGACTGGGCGGAGACGGCCGATTTCAAGAAGGAGTATCTGAGGTTCAAGCAGGCGGTGGCCAAGAACCCCAAGGACGCGGGGACCCGGCACGATTTTGCGGTGCTGCTCGATCGGCAGGGGCGGAAGAGCGCCGCCTTGGGCGAGTTGGAGAAGGCGGTAGAGATCGATCCGGGCAGCATGCTGTACTCGAACACCTACCGCGGGCTGGTTCGTCGCTACGGGCATCTCTATTATGACCGGTCGATTCGCTTTTTCGAGGACCTGGCGGAGCAGCACCCCGGGCTGTTGATGTCGGGGTTGAACAAGGCGCTGGCCTACGTGGACAAGATGCCCTATCCGAAGTTGGGGATCGTGCATCAGGGCATTTTGTCGAACAAGTCCATTGCCGAGTTGGACCGGCTCTTGGTCCTGGACCCGAAGTGCTGGGCGGCGAAGTTCATCCGGGGGATGAATCATCTGCACTGGCCGCGCAAGCTGGAGCACGCCCCGATGGCCATCGAGAATTTCACGGAGTTGATCGCCCTGCAGAAGACCTTGCCTCCGGCGAAGCAGCGGGACTTTTTTGCTCTGGCCTATGTCGGCCTGGGGGACTCCTTCGTGAAGAACCGGGACAACGGCTTGGAGGAGAGCCTGGCCAAGGCCCGGGAGACGTGGGAGGCGGGGCTGGCCGTGTATCCCGACTCGCCAGAATTGCAGAAGCGGCTGGAGCTGATGGACAAGTCGGCGGAGGAATTGGTCGGGTATGTCAAGGAGCTTCGGGGGCTGGGCGATCCGGTCGATACCGACCTTGCCAGGATTTGGGTTGATTAGACGGGAGCGACAGGTGGGCGGCGTGAAGTGGTGGACGGTGGGGTTGATCAGCGCGCTGGGCGCGGGCTGGTGGTGTGGGGGGTACGTCCTGGCGGAGCCAGGGGAGCCGGCGAAGCCGGTGGGCCCGGTGGACCAGGAAGTGGCGGCGGAGTTGGATTCGCGGCGGCTGTTGGGTAAGGCCTATTACGAGAATGACGACTTCAAGTCGGCCGGCAGGGAGTTCCGCCGATGCCTGGAGCTGGCCGCGTCGTCGGCCGCGGACCATTTCAACCTGGGTTTGGTTTTGCTGCGGGCCAGTGAATACGAAGAATCGTTGCGGATGTTGGGCAAGGCCCAGGAACTCGATCCGAGTTTGGTGGCTCCGTACTTTGTGCGGGGCATCGTGCTCAAGCGTCAGGGCCGGCTGGAGGAGGCGATCACGGATCTGGCCCAGGTGGTGGAGCGCGATCCGAAGTGCTTCGGGGCGTATTACAACCTCGGGGTGTGCCACAAGTATCTGCAACATTACGAGCAGGCGATGGCGGCGATGAAGGCCGCAGTGGGGGTTAATCCGGAGCATCCCAGCGCTCATTACCAGATCATCACCTTGGCCCGGCGGCTGGGCCGCATCGAAGAGGCCCGGCGTCACCAGGAGCTGTTCGACCAGACCAGGGACGCGATCAGTGAATCCGAGAAGACGGCCGAGGCCCTGGAGCGGAGTAAGTATTCCTACATCATCGAGGTTCCCCGGCAGATGAAGGGCAAGCGGCCGGATGCGGGGGCGCGGGTTCGGTTCGTGGAGGTGACGACACAGTGGGGTCTGCCGAAGCCGGGGACGCATCACCCCGCGGGCGCCCAGATATTGTCGTCCTCGCGGCCGATGCCGGGGATTGCGGAGCCGGCGGCACTGCGAGGGTATTTCGGGCCTATGTGGGGGAACGGTGTTTCCTTGGCGGACTACGACGGCGACGGGGACCTGGATATCTACGTGGTGAATTGCTCCACGGAGGCGAAGGAATCCGCCAATCGGCTCTATCAGAACCAGGGCGGCGGCAAGTTCACCGATGTTAGTGTCGCCGCGGGGGTGGCCGAGGGGGGGATGGGCTTCGAGGCCGTGTTCGGGGACTACGACAACGATGGGCACGTTGACATCTACGTGGTGAATTTCGGGCCGAACGTGCTGTACCGCAACAAGGGCGACGGGACCTTCGAGGACGGGTCCTCGGCGGCCCGGGTCAACGAGCCGCAGTTCGGGCGGTCGGCGGTCTTCATGGACTACGACCATGACCACGACTTGGACATCTTCGTGGGGAATTGTGTGGAGTTTCCGCCGCTCTCGAAGGAGAAGGACGCGGGCTCCCGGCCTTTCGAGGGTCTTTCCGGCCAGCCCAATACGCTGCTGCGTAACAACGGCGACGGGACGTTCAGCGATATGACCGACGAGGCCGGCCTGCTGGATGCGCTGGAACAGACCCAAGTAGTGCTCTTCGCCGACTTCGATGGGGATCACGATACGGACCTGCTGGTGGTGAACGATGCCGCACCGTCGAAGCTCTTTCTTAACGCCCGGCTGGGGAGATTTGCGGTGGGGGGGGAGTTTTCTCCGCCGATTGCGGCGGATGCTCGGGCGGCGGTCGAGGGGGACTTCAACGGTGATGGGCACGGTGATCTGGCGGTGGCCTGTGGCAAGCAGTTGTTCCTCTATGCCAACGACGGCCGGGCCGGCTTTACCGGGTCGCTCATTGATCTGCCCGGGCAGGGAGACATCAGGAAGGTCGGGATCATCGACTACAACAATGACGGGTGGAGCGATCTGCTGGCGGCCGGCGAGATGTCCCTCCGTTTGTTGGCCGGGACCGGGGGGAACGAGTTTCGTGAGGTGTCCGCGGCGGTGGGGCTGGGCGAGAAGATCGGGGATATGCCCGCTTCTTTCATCGCTGACGTTGCCGCGGGGGACTTGGACGGAGACGGCGACGCGGACATTGTCCTGCACACCCTGGATAAGGGCCCGGTGGTGTTGCGCAACGACGGCGGTAACCGGGGGCACTGGCTGAACGTGCGTCTGGCGGGCAAGAAGGTCAATCGCGGTGGGTTGGGGGCGACGGTGGAGATCGCCGGGGGCGGGCATTATCAGAAGCAAACCGTGCGCAACGGGCGGGTACGCTTCGGGTTGGGAGACCTCGAGACGCTCGACGTGGTGCGGGTCACCTGGCCCGGGGGGGTGGTGCAGAACGTCATTCGGCCGGCGATCGATGGCGACTTGATGGTCGAGGAGCGGGTGAAGGTGTCGGCCTCGTGCGGGTTTCTGTATGCCCACAACGGGCGGGGATTCGAGTTGATCAACGAGATCCTCGGGGTGGGGCCGTTGGGGGCTCCGATGGCCCCGGGGGTGTACCACCGGCCGGACTGCACGGAGCAGACCAAGATCGGGTCGGGTCAGCTCGTGGCGAGAGACGGGGTGTATGAGCTGCGCCTGACCGAGGAGCTGCGGGAGATCATGTACGCGGACCGCTTTGCGCTGCGGGTGGTGGATCATCCGGCGGAGCTGGAGATCGTTCCCAACGAGATGTTTACCGCTCCGCCGTTTCCGGAGGACACGTTCTTGGCGGTGGCGGATCATCGGGTGCCGGTTTCGGCGGTTGATGATCGGGGGGGCGATGTCTTGGAGCTGGTGCGGGAGCATGACGGCGAATACCCCACTTTTCCGCTGACATCGTATTATGGTCTGGCCCGGCCGCATTCGATTACGGTCGATCTGGGCGACCTGGCGGGGGCCGAACGGATCCTGCTCTGCCTGGACGGGTGGATCTACTGGCCCGAGGCGAGCACGGTGATGGCCATCGCCCAGGACGGGCGGGTCGCGCTGACGCCTTTGTCTCTGGAAGTTCGTGACCAGCGGGGGCATTGGCAGACGGCGATCGAGTCGGTCGGTCTGCCGACCAGTAAGGGGATGGTGGTGCCGATCGATCTGACCGGCCGCTTTGCAGGCGACGATTACCGGGTGCGTCTGGCGACGACGATGTGCGTTTATTTCGATCGGATCTTCGTGGCCACGGAGGATGGGGCTTCGCGTTGTCGGGTAACGGAGTTGCCGGTGGCCTCGGCGGGGCTTCACTACCGAGGGTTTTCGCGGATGACCAGCGACGCGTTGGGCTACGAGCGGTTCGCTTATGCAGAGGTCAGCCCGACGGGCCCGTGGGATCCTCCGCGGGGGATGTTCACCCGTTACGGCGACGTCACGGCGCTGCTGGGGGGCGTTGACGACCGGTACGTGATCTTCGGCCCGGGCGATGAGTTGACCATGCGCTTTGATGGTCGGCGGTTGCCCGAAGTGCCCACGGGCTGGGCGAGGGATTTCATCTTCTATGCCAACGGCTGGGTGAAGGACGGGGACTTGAACACGGCGTTTTCACAGAGCGTCGAGCCGTTGCCGTTCCATGGCATGTCGGGCTACCCGTATGCTGCGACGGAGCATTATCCTCGGTCTGCCGAACTCGACCGGTACCGGCGGTCTTACAACACTCGTGCCGGTCGATCGACGGTGGGTCGATTGGCGCCGGTGTCACAGCGATCTGCTAGATAGGCTGTGCTACTGTGCTGCGGGGAGCTGGGCGTGGAATTCGTCGGGCTGGGTCGGCCGAGTCCAGGCATGGTGGAAATCGGTGAACCTGGTGACGGTCAACGGTCTTTCGGGGTAGGCGTCGGCCAAGATGGCCCGGGCCTCGCGGACCGCGGCCTCGGCTCCGGCGGAATCGGACAATTCGAGCATTATCTTGCTGAGGAGGAGCAAGGTGCGGGCGGTGTCGGGGTGCGACTCGGGCAACAGCCGGCGCTGGAGTTCGAGGGCCCGGCGACAGGGGTCCTGGGCTTCTTCCGGCCGGCCGGTGACGTGGAGCAGGTGGGCGAGGTAGTAGAGGCTGATGGCCAGGTCGGGATGCTCCTCGCCGAAGAGCCGCCGGCGGAGGTCGATGACCTCCCGGTGCAATTGCTCGGCGGCCTCGAAGTCCCCGGCGCCTTGCAGGGCGAGGGCGATATTGCTCAGGCAGTAGGCGACCACGGGGTGCTCGTTGCCGAATAGGGTGCGGTACACGTCCAGTGCTTGGCGGTAGAGGCGCTCGCTTTCCGGAAAGTCGCCCCGGACATAGCTGAGGCCCGCCAGGTGGATGATGCTCAGGGCCAGGTCGGGGTGGGGTACGTCGCCGAACCGCCGGCGGTTGATTTCCAGGGCCTGGCGGTACAGCGGTTCGGCGGCCTCGGGTTGGCCGGCCTGGACGAGGACGGCGCCGAGGTTGTTGAGACAAAGGGCCAGGAGCGGGTCGTCGTCGGCGACGTACTGGCGATAGATCTCGAGGGCTTCGTCGTACAGGTCGATGGCCTCGGCATACTCGGCGCGAGAGGCCTGCACGGCGGCCAGGTTGGACAGGCTGGCGGCATAGTCCAGGTCCTGGTCGTTCCCCAGGGCTTGGCGGATGGTCATGGCGGTCCGCAGTTGAGCTTCCGCCTCGTCGTAGAGGCCCAGGCTGCGGTAGGCGTTGCCGATTGAGGTATGCAGGGCGGCCTTCACTTCGGGCTGTTCGCTCAGATTGGTTTCGAGTTGAAGGACTGCTTGGTCCAAGACGTCGCGGACCAACACGTCGCGGCCTTGTCGGGCGGGATCGACCGAGCCGAGCATTTGTTCCAAGAAGCCGCTGACCATCGAGGCCTTGACGGCCTGCCGGTCGGCGACTTGGGCCTGTTGGCCGGCGATTTGGGCCTGCTGTTGGGCGCGGGCCTCGGCCTGGACGGTGCGGTGATATAACACCGACATGGTGATGCCGAAGCCGAGCAGCAAGAGGGCGAAGCAGGCCGCGGCGGTCACGGCGCCGCGATGTCGCCGGAGGGTCTTCCTCAGGACGTACCATCTGCTGTCGCGCTTGGCTTCGAGGGGTTCGTTGGCGAAGTAGCGCTGGACATCTTCTCTCAGGGCCTGGACGGACTGGTAGCGGCGATCGGGTTGCTTGGCCAGGGCCTTCAGGACGATGGTGTCGATCTCGTCGTTGAGGCCGGCCGCCGGGGGTCGCGGTGGGGCAACGCCGGCTTGGGGGTCTCGGGCCCTGATGCTGGGGGGTTGGGGCTCGGTTTCGGTGATGGCCTTGATCAGGTCGGCCATGGGGGTGGTCACCCTAATGGGGTGCCCGCCGGTCAGCATCTCGTAGAGGACCACGCCGAGGGCGTACACGTCGGTGCGCGTGTCGGTTTGGGAGGGATCACCGCTTAGTTGCTCGGGCGAGGAGTAGGCCAGGGTGCCCATGAACTCGCCGGTTCTGGTCACTTCCGGGGATTCGCCGCCGGCGGACGAATCGGTCACTTTGGCCAGGCCGAAGTCGAGGATGTGGGGCTCGCCTTCGGCGTCGATCAGGATGTTGGCCGGCTTGAGATCGCGATGGATGATGCCTTTCTGGTGGGCAAAGCCGACGGCGGAGCAGATTCTGCAGAACAGCCGCAGCAGGTCGTCGGCCGGCAAGCCGCGGCCTGCCGGGCGCTGCTCGATCCGGGTGGCCAGGTATTCACCGAGGGGGAGGCCGTCGACGTATTCCATGGAGAAGAACTGCCGGCCGTCGGAGGTCAGGCCGCGGTCGTAGAGGCGGACGATGTTGCGATGTTGGAGGCCGGCGACCAGGTCGATCTCGCGCTCGAAGCGGAGCTGGCCGGCCTGGGCGGCGTAGGCCCGGTCCAAGAGGACCTTGATGGCGACCCGCCGCTTGGTGGGGCGGTGGAAGGCGGAGAAGACTTCGCCTTGGCCGCCGCGGCGGATGGTGCGGATGTCCTCGTAGCCGTCGATGAGCGGGCCGCGGCGGAGGGTGTGGCTGCCGCGGTGCAACTCGTCGAGGAGGGCCCCGGGCTGGCTATACCAGTTGGACCCTGGATCACTGGGGGAAACGGCCATCTCAGCCTTCCTCCTGCACCTGCTCTTCCACGAGCCGGCAGAGACGTTTGAGGATTCTCGACTTCGCCTGGTAGACCTGATCGACGCTCAGGTTCAACGACTCGGCCGTCTCGCGCACGTCCCGGCCGGCCAGCGCGTAGGCGTCGAACGCGGCCCGGTCCTGGGTATTGAACTCCGCCTCGATGGTCCGCATGGCCAGGCGGAGGTGGTACTGGCGCCATTCGGCCTCCCACTGGTCGTCGGTATCGGGATGCACAGCGGCCTGGCCGACAGCGGCCTCTATCTCTTCTAGGGGGACCTCGCCCCTTTTCTGACGCGATTTTCTAAAAATCAGGTGGAGGACGACGGTCTTGAGATAAGAGCGGAATCTCCCCTTTTCGGGCTGGTAGGAGAAGTGGGGCATCGATTTGGACAGGGCCAGCAGGGTGTCCTGGATGATGTCGTCGCAGTCGGCCGGTTGGAGGCCCCGGCGGCTGGCGAATCCGCGGATGAGTTCCCCGTAGCGGTCACAGAACTCGCGCCAGGCGGCCGGGTCGGCTCCGGAGGAGAGCCGGGCGAGTAGGCTGACATGCGTGGTGAGCTGGCTGAACACGGCTATTGCAAGCATATCACCGGCGGCGGGCCAAATCCTCCCAAAACCCTCCGGGGAATGTGTCAGAAGGGCGGCGGGAGGTGTCTATGGATTGTCAGAAGGGGGCAGCCGACCGGGGCCGGGTCGGAGAAACGCGAGAGGCGGGCTCTCTAGTTTCGGAAACAAATCCAACGTTTCGGGAGGTAGCAGACCATGCTGTCCAAGAATAATCTATTCAGAACGTCCAGGAAGAGCATCGTTGTCGGCGTCACCAGCCGCTGCTGGCCGACGCTGGGGGCGATGTTGTGGTTGTCCACCTGGGGATGCGCTCCTGAGACCGAGCGGTCGGAAGCCCCGGATGGCCGGTCGTCGGGGGAGGTGGTGGCGTATGCCTCCGTTGAGCAGGGCGGGCCCGGCGATGCCCAGGGTGGGGAGCGGCGGGGCCGGTCGGCGGGAGGGGGCGGGAGGGGGCACCGTGGGGCCCGCACGTCGAATGGAGACCCGCCGCGGATCTCGGACGCCGTGTTGCAGAAGGCCCTCTACAAGCTGGACCACCCCAAGCCGCAACATCCCGGGGAGGCCGCGCTGTTTCGTCATGACCAGCGCCTGAGCGAGGATGGCATGATCCCCGAGAACGCCCTGATGATCGCCAAGCGGCAGCGTGACGAGATGATCGCGGCCCAGTTGCGGGCGGAAGAGCGTGGAGAGCGCGACGCGGGGCTGGAGGCCGGCGCCGGTGCGTGGCGGTGGCTGGGGCCGGGGAACACGGGGGGGCGTATCCGCTCGCTGGTCGTTCACCCGACGCAGCCCAATACGATGTACGCCGGCTCGGTCAGCGGGGGGATTTGGCGGACCGTCGATGGGGGGCAGAACTGGTTCCCGCTGGACGATTTCATGGCCAATCTGGCGGTGGCCACGCTGGTCATGGACCCGGGCAACTCGAACATACTCTACGCGGGTACCGGGGAGGGTGTCTTTGCGATGATCGGCGGCAACGAAGGCAACAACAACGCCGCGGCCTTGCGCGGGGCGGGCATCTTCAAGACCACCGACGGGGGGAACACCTGGGCCCAACTGGCCAGCACGGCCAACAGCAACTTCTGGTACGTCAACCGGGTGGCGGTCCATCCGAGCAACAGCCAGATCATCCTGGCGGCGACGAACATGGGTATCTGGCGGAGCACCGACGCCGGTCAAAGTTGGACGCAACGTTTCACGACGGTGCCGGTGTACGACATCGAATTCGATCCGGCCAATGGGAATATCGCGGTGGCTGCCGGCCAGGTGAACGTCAACCCGGCCCACAGGTCGCTCGACGCCGGGGTGACCTGGACGGGGGCGGGCTGGATGGGCTCGATCACCGGCCCGGGTCGGGTGGAGCTGGCGATCTCGCCCAACAACGGGCGGGTCTATGCGTCGGTGGACTTCAATTCAGGCGAGATCTGGCGGTCGACCAACAACGGCCTGCAGTATAGTCGGATCTATACGGGGACGGAGAACTACCTCGGCGGCCAGGGTTGGTACGACAACACCATCTGGGTCCAGCCGGTCTCCGGCACGGTCTTCTTCGACCCTCTGATCGTCGGCGGGATCGACCTCTGGCGGGCCACGGCCAGCGGCAGCACCTACAACATCACCAGGATCAGCGACTGGTCCCGGGTGCCCAATCCCGGTGACTCGGTGCACGCCGATCATCACGTGATCGTGGCTCATCCGGGGTTTAACGGCACGACCAACCGAACGGTGTTCTTCGGCAACGACGGCGGGGTCTACAAGGCCGCCGATGTCCTCAGCGTCACCACCAGCTCCGGCTGGACCAACCTCAACAAACGCCTGGGGATCACCCAGATGTACGGGGCCGCGGCCCACCCGACCAGCGGCACGGTGATCGGCGGCACGCAGGACGTGGGCACGGTGACGTTCAACGGGGCGACCGACACCTGGTCGGAGATGTTCGGCGGAGATGGGGGGTTTTGCGCTTCGGATCCCACGAATGCCAGCATCTACTTCGGTGAATACATCAGCGCCCGGATCACCCGCAGCACGGACGGCGGGGTCTCGGCGGGCTACATCCACAACCCCCGGGGCATCGTCTCCGGAAACGGCGACCTGAGTTGCGGCTCCTGCTTTCAGGGCAGCAACGCTTTGGCCGACGCCCTGACCGGCAACGCGAGCTTCATCGCTCCGTTCGCCCTCGATCCGAACAACACCAGCACGATGATCGTCGGGGCGGCGGATCTGTGGCGGTCGACCGATGTCCAAGCGTCCCAGCCTAACTGGTTCAGCATCCGCGGCACACTGGCGAGCTTTCACAGCGCGGTGGCCATCGCTCCGGGTAACTCGAACATCGTCTGGGTGGGGCACAGCAACGCTGGGGCCAACGGTGGGGACGTTTATGTGACCACCAATGGTACGGCGGGGACCCCGACCTGGACCAGGGTGGACAACAACACTCCCAACCTGCCGAATCGGTGGGTTTCGAGCGTGGCCATCGACCCGAGCAACAACAACCGGGTCTACGTGACGTTCATGGGGTACAACGCGGACAACGTGTGGCGGACCACGGATGGGGGATCGACCTGGACGCAGATCACCGGCACGGGCCCCGCGGCGCTGCCGACGGCCCCGGTCAGTTCGATCGTGCTGCACCCGACGAATGTGGGATGGCTCTATGTGGGCACGGACGTGGGGGTGTTTGCCTCCTATGACGACGGGGCTAACTGGTCCACGACTAATGACGGCCCGGCCAATGTGACCGTGGATCAACTGTTCTTCAAGGACAGCCGCACGCTCATGGCGGCTACTCACGGGCGCGGGATATACCAGTTTACTCCGCCGGCGGTGTCGTTCGCCGGCCTGGCACCGGGAGGTGGACAATTCGGCTTCGGCGCTGCCGGTCCGTCGATCTCGGCCTACGGACGGTACGTGTCGTTCATGGGCATTGGCGGCGTGGCTAATGTCTACGTGCGCGACCGCCAGAACAGCACGACGACCCTGGTCAGCGTGCATACCAACGGCACAGTTGGTAACGCCGGCAGCAGCGCGAACGTCATCTCGGGCGACGGCCGGTACGTGGCCTTCTGGAGCGTGGCCAGCAACCTAGTCGCCAACGACAACAACAGCGATGCCGACATCTTCGTCCACGATCTCCAGAACAGCACAACGACCCGCGTCAGCGTCGCCTCCGACGGCACCGAAGGCAACGGCGGAGTCCCGACCGTGCCCGACATAACCCCCGACGGGCGCTACGTCACCTTCAGCAGTACCTCCAACAACCTGGTAGCCAACGACAACAACGGCACCAACGACGTCTTCGTCCACGATCGCCAGACCGGGGCGACCACCCGGGTGAGCGTTTCCTCCTCGGGCACCGAGGGCAACGGGGGCAGTGACAGCCCCTCGATCTCGGCCGACGGGCGCTACGTGGCATTTGACAGTAACGCGACGAATCTGGTGGCCAACGACAACAGCGGCGATTACGACTGTTTCGTTCACGACCGCCAGACGGGTAACACGGTACGGATCAGCGTGACGTCGTCGGGCGGGGAGGTCACCGGATTCAACGTCCGGCCCGAGATCTCCGGCGACGGGCGGTACGTGCTGTTCGAGACCGGTGTAGACTTCCTGTCGGGTGGAGACACCAACACGTTCAGCGATGTCTACGTTCACGACCGGGACACCGACGGAGACGGCATCTTTGATGAAGCCGGCGCTATCGCCACCAAGAGGCTCAGCGTCGCGACCGACGGCAGCGAGGGCGACGGGAACAGCGGCATGTTCGGCCCTCTTTCCATGTCCAGCGACAACCGCTACGTCGTCTTCTCCGCCGAGGCGACAAACTTCGCCCCCGACGACACCAACGGGCGCGACGATGTCTTCCTTCACGACCGGGATACGGATGCCGACGGGATCTTCGATGAGGCCGGGGCGATCTCGACGACGCGGGTCAGCGTCGACTCCACGGGGCAACAGGCCAACTTCGGGAACTTTCCGGTGCAGTTCGGCCATTCGAGGCAGCCGGTCATTTCGTGCAACGGCGGATTGGTCGCGTATAGCAGCACGTCCTGGTCCCTCGTTATACCGGACAACAACGCCGAAGCGGTCGACGTCTTCGGCTACGATCGCATGTTCGGCACCGGTGACGTCAACCTCGACGGGGTAGTAAACGGCAGTGATCAGCAGCCTTTCCTGAACGTCCTGCTGGGCAGCAACACCAACGTGGGCAGCATTGCGGAGGCCGATCTCAATCGGGACGGGACGGTCAACCTGACGGATAGCGCGATCTTCACCCGCCGGCTGCTGGGGAAATGCCCTTAAGGTCGGCCTCATGTCTGTGGCACGGGCGCTGAGGCCCGGGTTTCACAGCCCGGGCCGGCGGCCTGGGCCATTTTCTCGAGACGGTGTCTCACTTTCCGTAGCCGAAGTGGACGACCAGGAAGAGGATCGAGAAGCAGGTCAGGAAGATCAGGCCGGCCCAGCTGAGGCCTCTTAGCCATCTGGGGGGGGCCGCTGCTGCGGGCAGCTTGGTCTTGGTAACAACATGGTGGTTGAGGTAGGCGAAGAGGGGGGCGGAGAGGAAGGCCAGGGTGGTGGTGAAGTCTATCAGGGTGCCCATGACGGTGGTGACGTGCCGGAAGATCAGCAGGGCCCCGGCCATCATGGCGACCATGGTCAGCCAGTAGGGCAATTTGCCCATTTTGGCCGCTTTCGGCCAGGCCAGGCGGCAGCCGGCGCTCAGCACCCTCGGATATCCGTCGAGTACGGTCAGCAAGGTGCTGAACATGGTGATGAAGGCGGCGGTGACGATGATCGGGCGGCTCCAGGCGCCCAGGGCGTTGGTGTACATGCCGACGAACTGGGCGGCGAAGCTGGCGCCCTGGGGGGCGAGGGTCTGGCCGGTGCCGAACATGACCAGGGCGCCCAGGCTCAGGAACATCAGCGCGGTGATGAGGGAGGCGGCGTAGCCGAGATTGAAGTCGAACAGGGCCTGGCGGAGGGTGGGCTGGTGGCCGGTCTGCCGGGCGCGCTCCAGCATCCAGAGGGAAGGCCAGGCGGAGGCGTCCACGGGGGTCGGCATCCAACCCATCAGGGCGACCAGGAAGGCGACCCCGGCGAGCGACCAGATTTGGTTGATCTCGGGCGTGGGCGGGGCGGGGCGAGTATGGCCGGCGGCGGCGATCACTGCGACCAAGGTGCTGACGGCGAGAAAGACCATGAGGACTTTCATCAAGCGGTCGAGTAGTGGATAGCCTCCGGTCGCCAGGACGATGAGGCAACCGGCCAGCAGGATGTAGGCCCAGCTCGTGTCCGCGAGGTTCACGGCGAATACCTGGGCGGCCATGCCGGCGGTGACTATGGTCAGTACTGCTGCGGTGGGGATGGACAGGCAGAAGGCGACCAGGAGGTAGCCGATCAGGACCCAGCGTCCGACGCGCCGGTAGCCGGCCAGCAGACTCTCTCCGCGGGCGGCGGCATAGCGGTGGCCGAACTCGAAGAAGGGGTACTTCAAGAGGTGGACGAGGAGGACGGCCCAGACGAGGGTGAAGCCGTAGCCGGCGCCGGCCCTGGTGGACTGGACCAGGTGGGACACTCCGATGGCGGCTCCGGCATACATGATGCCGGGCCCGATGGTCTGGGCGAGGCCCGATGTCCGCCAGGTTCTCTTGGTGGTCGGGCGGTGGTCCATTCGGTGCGGTCCTGTGCTCGGGCCCGGGGCATGGTTGGCCGGGCATCGGCGGTCGTGCAACTCGCATCTGGGCAGGTGCACGGGGGCCTGCCGGCGGGCGGGCGTGGCGGTATCCATACCGGAAAGCGCGGTGTACGGCAAGGAAGATGTTGACGTTTGAACAGAGCGTCGGGGCGGGCGAGAGAATCTCGCCACAGGTTGTTGACTCATACCATGGGAGAGGTCGTCTGGGCATTCGGCAGAGACCGGGCCGAGGACGGCCCGGCTCGCTGCGACTCGGCAAGCAACATTGACAGGACATTAAATCACACCATAGGGCCCTGGTGGTGCGGTGGGGTTGGGCCGCAAGAAAAAAGTGGTATTTGCCGGTATTTGCCGGAATTTGGGGGGGCAAGTCTTCAGTCATCAGTTTTCAGTATTCAGTGGTCGGCCAGGGGGCTTTTTTTCTCCTGCGGGCTGCTTTTTCTTGAACCCGGGGGAGCAGTGGTGCGGCGGCAATAAAAAAAGTGCAAACGCCCGCAAACGCCCGCAAAGTCTTGGCGGCCGCGGCTGAGGGGCGCACAATCCCTGTCGATCGCCTGCTCTGACAGCGGTGGCGACATCGGTGAGGCTCCTTTGCTCCAGACAACCAGTAG
>CAZFMS010000058.1:0-17059 GCA_964520125.1 uncultured Planctomycetaceae bacterium | reverse complement strand
GAGGATTTCGAGGGCGGTCTGGCCGGCTGGACGGTCTCCAACACCGCCCCACCCACGGAATACGACTGGGTGGCGACGACCGAGCCCCTGCCGGTCGGCCGGCCGGGAATGGCGGCTTTCTGCGCCGACCTGAACAACTCCTGCTGGTCGAACCCGGTGAACGAAACGGCGGTGCACCACCTGGACAGCCCGGTGATCAACCTGCCGTCCACCCTGTCCGTCCCCATGCTGGCTTTCACGCACTTGATGAACTCCGATCAGCATTGGGACGGCGGCAACGTCAAGCTCAGTATAGACGGGGGGCTGTGGCAGCTCGTTCCGGCCTCGGCGTTTGGCTACAACCCGTACAACCAGTTGCTGCTCACCGGCTCTCTGGGCAGCACCAACCCGCTCGGCGGGCAAAGCGCCTTCACCGGCGTGAGCGGCCGATGGGGTACATCGCTGGTTCATCTGACGGGTCTGGTCAGCGGTGGGGAGAACATCCGATTCCGGTTCGATTTCGGCAAGGACTACTGTACGGGGGCGGATGGTTGGTACGTGGACGATGTCCGCGTCTACCACTGTCCGGGTGGTCGGGACTGCAACAACAACGGGATCCTCGATGAGGTCGAGACCCAGGGAGACGTGGGCCAGGACGTGGTCGTCGATCACCCGCCGTCCCACTCCGACGGATACTGGACCGACTCCGACCCCGACCCCTGGTACGGCTGGACCAACGTCCTCGCCCAGCGCTTCACCTTGCTCCTGCCCAAGAAGATCCACACCATCAAGGTCTGGGGGATGTATTACCCGGAGCCTCCTCCTCACGGCGACAGTTTTACCATCATCTTTCACCAGGACAGTCCGGCCACCGGATTGCCCGGCAGCAACATCTCGGTGCAAACCTCGGTGACGGCGACCCGCCAGGCGACCGGCTACGTCATCTACCCCCCCTACGGCTGGGAAGAGTGGGAATTCACCATCCCACTCCCCGAGCCGGTAAGCCTGGACGCCGGGGTCTATTGGCTGGAGTTCTACAACGATACCAGCGGCAGTGGGGCAATATCGTTCATCGCCACCTACTCCAACGCCTCGAGTTCGATGTTCACCACGGCCTATGCCCTGGAGGCCCCCGGCGTGGACTGGGGGTTCTTTGATTTCCTCAATCTCGGCGTCCAGATGATCGCCGATTTCGCCGAGACCGACTGCAACGCCAATGGCATCCCCGATACTTGCGACCCCGACAGCGATGGCGACGAGGTGCCGGACACTTGTGACGTCTGCCCGGGGGGCGACGACCGGGTGGATAGCGACGGAGATACGGTCCCCGATGGCTGCGACGTGTGCCCCGGCTTCCCTGACGACGTGGACGGAGATGGGGACGGGGTGGCCTCGGGCTGCGACCTCTGCTTCGGATTTGATGACCACCTGGATGCCGATGGCGATGGCATGCCGGACGCCTGTGACGTATGTCCGGAGGCCGACGACTTCGCCGACGAAGACCTGGACGGAGTGCCCGACGGCTGCGACATCTGCCCGGGTTACAGCGACCGCATGGACCTCGACCTTGACGGCAAGGCGGATTGCCTCTCCCTGCCCTCGCGATCGGCCCTGGTGGACACGGACGGCGACGGCACCCCCGACGAGCTGGACGAGTGCCCCGACGATCCGGACAAGATTGAAGCCGGCGCCTGCGGTTGCGGAATCACCGATCCGACCATTGCCGGCGATCCCTGCGAGCCAGGCCCCCAGACGATCGTCACCCCGCCGGCCCTGGAGGCCGGTGACTGCGCCTTCGGCCTGTGCGGCCCGCTCGGGGGAGCCTTCCTGCCCCTGGCCCTGCTAGGCTGGAGCCGGATGCGCGCCGGCGCCCACCGCCGCCGCCGCAAGTAAGCGGCCGCGCTGCGGCATAGCCGCGACCTGATGACGGCGGCGACCTGATCGAAGCCGCAACTTGATCAGCGCCGCAACTTGATCAGAGCCGCGACCGTAAGGGAGCGGTGGATCCAGAACCGCGACCGCAAGGGAGCGGTCCTGCGCACCCGTAAGAGCCGCTGCCGTGTCCGGAGCAGTGCGGATAGACCGGCTGGGGGGTCGGGCAGACGCGCCGGGCGGGCGCCCAACCAGGAGGCGAATCCCATGAACATGTCCAAGATGAGAGCGAAGCTTGCAGTGCTGGCCGTTGCCGCAGCCGGGGTGGCTTGGATTGTAGCGGATTCGGCCAAACACTCGGCGGCGTGCGCAGAGGAGCAGACCCCGCCCGAAGCCGAGAGGCAGAGATTGGCCACGGCATGGGAGCCGTCCAATACCGCCGTTGCGCGGATGGGTGGAACCCCGGTGCTGTACGTCGACGACGATGCCCCACTGGGCGGCGACGGCCTGACGTGGGATACGGCCTACAGGTATCTGCAAGACGCGCTGCACACCGCCGAGGGATCAGGGGGGACGGTAACCGAGATCCGCGTGGCCCAGGGAATCTACCAGCCGGATCAAGACGAAGGCGGCAACGTTGCCCCCGGCGACCGGGCGGCGACCTTTCACCTCCTCAGCGGCGTAGGCCTCTACGGTGGCTACGGAGGCCTCTCCAATCCCGCCGACCCTGACGAGCGAGACATCGTCGCGCATGAGACGACCCTCAGCGGAGACCTGCTGGGCAACGACGACCCAGACGAATACTACTGGGGTCCCTCCTATGACGACAACACCTACCAGGTGGCGACCGGCAGTGGCACCGACGCCACGGCCGTCATGGACGGATTCACGATCACCGCCGGCAGGGCCGAAGGTTCGCCAGCGACTCGCCGCGGTGGAGGAATGTACAACGACGCCGGCAGCCCGACGGTGAGCAATTGCACCTTCAGCAGGAATGCCGCCTCCTGGGAAGGAGGCGGGATGTACAACGGTAGCGGCAGCCCCACGGTCACCCACTGTATGTTCAGGAAGAACGGCGCTGGTGGTGGCGGCGGAATGTACAACGATGGCGGCAGCCCCACGGTCACCCACTGTATGTTCAGGGAGAACATCGCTGATATGGGCGGCGGCATGGGAAACGGTTTCAGTCACCCCACCGTGATCGACTGCACCTTCATCGCCAACTCCGGATGCACCGGCGGAGGAATCGACAACTTTGAGGCTGGCCCGACGGTAATCAACTGCAAGTTCATGAGCAACTACACTAACTGCTGGGACACTGGCGGCGGCGGCGGCATGTTTAATTGGAACAGCAATCCGGTGGTGGCCAACTGCCTTTTCGTAGCGAACAATACAGTGCACTGGGCTGATGGGATGCTCAACGCGGGAGGCAACCAGACCGTGATCAACTGCCTATTCACTGGTCATTTCGAAGCTATGGTCAACGGTTTGTACGCCCCCCTGACGGTGACAACCGTGATCAACTGCATCTTCTGGGACAACCAATGGGGTGAGATCGACGACTACTCTGGAGGACACACTACGGTCGTCTATACCGACATCCAGGGTGGGTGGCCCGGAGGGACCAACCTCGACGCCGACCCGCTCTTCGTCGACCCAGAAGGGCCGGACGGCGTTCTCGGCACGCTGGATGACGACCTACGCCTCCTGCCCGACTCGCCGTGCCTGGATGCCGGCCTCAATGCGGCCGTGGACTGGGAGACCGACCTGGACGGCAACCCTCGCATTGCTGACGGAGACGCCGACGGCCTGGCGGTCGTGGACATGGGCGTCTACGAGAGGCCCCTGGCGCTCTTTCTGCTCAGCACCCCACTGTTGGTCATTCCGGAGGGGGGATCGGCCACGTTCACCGTGCGTCTGTCAGTAGATCCCGGAGACACGCTCGAAGTCTCGGTGACTCCTCAGTCCGGCGATCCCGACATCATCATCCAGTCCGGAGCAACGCTAACCTTCGACTCAGACAACTACTCGATACCGCAGACGGTCACCCTCCTGGCGGCGGACGACGAGGACTACCTTGATGGCCGCACACCGATATCGGTGACGGCCGACGATTACTCGCCCGCCCACCTCACTGCCGTTGAAGACGATGACGACGAGCCTCTCCTGCCCGTGCTTCATGTACATGCGGACGC
Organism: uncultured Planctomycetaceae bacterium; assembly: GCA_964520125.1. Lineage (GTDB taxonomy): Bacteria > Planctomycetota > Phycisphaerae > UBA1845 > UTPLA1 > JAFGQA01. Next base: position 13,013 of record CAZFMS010000058.1, on the reverse strand, counting down.
GGCCGCAGGTGGAAGCGGGGCGAGTTGGGCCGGGGCCCTGGTCTATCTCCAGGATGCCCTGGTGGTAGCGAGCGAGTTTCCCATAATCGAGGGAATCTGGATCGCAGAAGGGTCGTACTCTCCAGACCAGGGTGTCAACCAGATTGACACCGATCGAATCGCCACGTTCCAACTGCTCAGCGGCGTAGCCATCTATGGCGGGTTCACCGGCAATGAGACCGAGCTGGAGCAGCGCGACTGGAAAGCCAACCAGACAACTCTGAGCGGCGACCTGGTGGGCAACGATCAGGTGGACGAGTTTCCCGGCGGCCCCTCTTTCGCAGACAACAGCTATCACGTCGTTACTGGCGGCGGCGTTGAGGCCACGGCTATCCTCGATGGGTTCGTTATCAGCGGCGGCTGTGCCGATGGTCCGTACCCGCACAACAATGGTGCCGGAATGTACAGCACCGGCGGCAGCCCGACATTGGCTAATTGCATCTTCAAGAGAAACTCGGCCAGGCTCGGTGGAGGCCTGTACGGCACGGGAGGCAACCCCACGGTAATCCGCTGCGTGTTTCAAGAGAATTCATCCTGGCACGGCGCCGGATTGTACATTGATGATACGAGCCCGACAATAGCTAACTCTACTTTTGTAGCAAATACAGCCTCCGGACATGGCGGCGGAATGTGCAGCTGGTTCTTCTGCGAGCCGATGGTGACCAATTGCCTGTTCAGCGGAAACTCGGCCGGCCAGTGGGGCGGCGGCATGATCACACTCGGCGGCGACCCCACGGTCACCAACTGTACCTTCAGCCAAAACACAGCCAACGGACTGGGCGGTGGGTTGTACGGTGGTAGGTCAACAATTACCAACTGCATCTTCTGGGGAAACACCATTGGCCAGATTCACGGCAGTTATGCTGCGGCCACGTATAGCGATGTCCAAGGTGGCTGGCCCGGAGGGACCAACATCGATGCCGACCCGCTCTTCGTCGATCCCGATGGACCGGATGACATTCCCGGGACCGAGGAGGACAACCTCCACCTCGCGGCCGGCTCACCCTGTATCGATACCGGCGATCCGGATTTTGACGGAGGAGGATTGACGGACTTCGATTACGAGCCGCGGGTGGGGGATGGTGATGGAGATGGGGAGGCCATCGTCGATATGGGGGCCGACGAATATCACGACTGCAACGACAACGGTGTCCTCGATTACCTCGACATTGCTGGGGGCGGCAGCCCCGACTGCAACGGCAACGGCACGCCAGACGAGTGTGAGCCACAGGACGACTGTCAGCCCAATGGAGTGCCTGATATTTGCGACATCGCTTGGGAAACCAGCCAGGACTGCAACAACAATGGGATCCCTGACGAATGTGAGTTGTACGATGACGACTGTAACGGCAACGGCATCCCTGACGAGTGCGACATCGCCTGGGAAACCAGCCAGGACTGCAACAACAGTGGGATCCCTGACGAATGTGAGTTGTACGATGATGACTGTAACGGCAACGCCATCCCTGACGAGTGCGACATCGCCGGGGAAACCAGTCAGGACTGCAACAACAATTGGATCCCCGACGAGTGCGACATCGCCGATGGAACCAGCGACGATTACGATCTCAATGGCGTGCCAGATGAGTGCGATCCTGACTGCAACACGAACGGCATCCCCGACGCCTGCGACCTCGATTGTGGTGCCAGCAACTGCGTCAGCAATCCACTCGGTTGTGGCAGCAGCGAGGATTGCCAGTCCAACGTCATCCCAGATGACTGCGACATCGCCGATGGAACCAGCGAAGACTGCAATAGCAGCGCCGTGCCCGACGAGTGCGAGCCGGGTGGGAACAAGGACTGCAACACCAACGGCGCCATGGATCTGTGCGACATCTACTTGGGCACCAGCGAAGATTGCAACACGAACCATGTACCCGACGAATGCGATGTGTACAACTGCTGCCAGGTCGGGCACGGTGCCGGCTGCAGCGATCCCAATATCGACGCGTGTGTGTGTGCGATCGATCCATACTGCTGCGAACTTGAATGGGATGATACTTGCGTTTGGGAGGTCATCATCCTGGGCTGCGGAACATGCAGCGGGGAAGGGGGGGGAAGGAGTCAGGACTGCAATGGCAACGCCATCCCCGACGAGTGCGATACCGCCGGTGGCACTAGCCTGGATTGCGATGGCAACGGCATTCTCGATGAATGCGAAGACGAGCCGGTCCCGTGTGGCGGGCTGGACATCAGGCCCAGCGGGTGCCCCAATCCGCTGAATCGCAACAGTCATGGGGTGCTGCCGGTGGCGGTGATCGGCTCGCCGGACTTCGACGTGACGCTGATCGATATCTCATCTGTGCTGCTCTGGCGTGCGGACGGGGTTGGCGGGCCGGTGGGGCCGAATGAGGGGCCGCCGGGGCCGCATTCGATCTTTGGGGACGTGGCTACGCCGTTCGATGGTGAGGCGTGTGATTGTCACGATCTGTCAGGTGACGGGGTCGTTGATCTGGTGATGAAGTTCAGGACCGATGTGGTGGTCGAGGGCCTGCTGCTCGATGAGCTGAATCATGGCGACGAGATAGAACTGGTGGTTACCGGCACGCTGGTCGGCGGGGCCGAGTTCACTACGGCCGGTGATTGCATCTTGATCGTGCCGCAAGGGACCTCGAATGCGAACGTCACCTCGAACGTGGCGGGCTTGTTTGTCGAACTCAGCCCGCCGGACCTCAACGTGGACGACTCGGGATTCGCCAGCTTCCAGCGGGTATACACCCCCGGAACGGTCATTACCCTGACCGCCCCGCCGCTGGCCGAAGGCCTGTTGTTCCACGCATGGCTGGTCGACGGCGTCATCCAGAACGCGGGCGAAACCGCCGTTGAGGTTACGGTCGTTGAGGACCTGACCGCCCGGGCGGTATACCTCAGCGCCACCCGGGGCCCAACGCTCGGCCCGCGCCTGGCCCCTACATCACGCCATCCTACGTCTCGCTGAGCAGTGCCCACGACGCATCGGCGAGAGAGGTCACGCGTTGCATGCACCGGCAAGCTGAGCTTGCCCGTGGCACCCGGCGTTCACCGCTCCCTGACGGTCGCGGCTCTGATGGGGACGCTGCTCTGATGGGGGCGCTGCTCTGAACAGGCCAAGCGTTGACCGCTCCCTGACGGTCGCGGCTCTGATGGGGACGCTGCTCTGATTGGGTCGCGGCTGTGATCGTCTACTGATGCGGGTACCGCGCCAGGGCGGAGACCGGGCCGGGGACGGCCCGGCTCACTGGGAGGCTTGGATCGACATTGACAGAGTTCTAGGGGACCTTGGTGAGCAACTCCATCACCGCTTTCTCCATCTCCTCCTCGCGGAGGTCGCGGTGGCGGATGGTGCCGGTGTGGTCGAGGATCAGGATCGTCGGCCAGCTATGGACGTTCCAGCGTTTGGCGATGGGGCCCTCGCCGGGCGGGCCGTCGAAGATGTTGGGCCAGGTTATGTTTTCTTCTTTGAGTTTCTTCTCGAGAACCGACCGGCTCTCGTCGCTGTTGATCCCCAGGAGGGTGAACGGCTTATCGGCCAGCCGCTCGACCATCTTGCGCTCCTGGGGGAGCATGGCGCGACAAGGGCCTCACCAGAAGCCCCAGAAGGTCAGCACGACGACTTGCCCGCGGAACTGGGCAAGCTTGATCTCTCGGCCGTCGGGGCCGGGACCCACGAAGTCCGGGGCGAGCATGCCGACCTGCAGATGATCCATCTCGAAGATATAGGCCTTGGCATCGTCGGCCAGATCACCCGTGGGATTCTCCTCGGCTATCTCGTGAAAGAGCTTCTTGGCCCGACGGCGATCGGCGTCGGCGGCCTTGGTATCTTGCTCGCCGTTGCGCGAGGTTTGATAGAGGGCCATGGCCAGGTTGAAGGATGCCCCGGCGACGGCGTCCTTATCTTCGTTGGTCGCGATGATCTTCTCATAGAAGGCGACCAGTTGGTCCCTTCCCAACATGTCGAACACCCAGCGCAGATCCGGCAGGACCTCGTTGATCGAAGGACGCCCGGCATGGTCCTTAGTCAAGCGCTCCAGGGCGAGCTCGGCGGCGGGAGGCTTGCCGGGCTCCTCGGTGTCGGGGTTAGGGGTGGCCTGAGTGATGATCCAGACCAGGGCGGGGATCGCTTCGGGCTGGCCGGCGTGGTTCTTGGCGTACCACTGGAACCGCCCGAGGAAATTCTCGGCCGGGTTTGGCGGGGGCTCGGCTAGCTTGGCGGGCTCCTTGGCGTCCTCTTCGGATTGGGTGAGTTCTTCGAGCCACTTATCATGGGCCTCCTCGAATTGGTCGAGGAGCTGGTCGTATTCCTGGTCTGCCCGGGCAACGGACCCGATCACCAGCCCCAGCAACACGACACCGGCCAGCCAGCATGTCCTCATAAGTGTTCCTCCGCTACGACCATTCTGATGAAGACCCACTCGCGATCATAGCCTACACGGACATCTCGAACAACGTCATGCTTGGTGGCCCTGCCGATCATCGTTCAGCATGGAGACGGCGCGCTGACCGGTGGCGTAGTGAACGTAGAGGGGCCGTGAGGACTTGGCATTGATGTCCGCCGGGGAGTTGGATCGGTCGAAATGGGGACCGTTCGGTCGGGAGATCGCTTCCCACAGAATGGAGAAAATGTTACGATCATGGTGTGCCGGAGGGCGTGCGAGCGGATCCCTCATCGCCTGTCCGGGGGCACGATTATGGTGGTCCGAGTAGCCGACATAGGCAGGTGAGCAACCAATCGGGCGGCTGCGGCAGGAGGGCATGGCGATGAACAGATCGGTGGGCTGGGTTGGCGTGATGCTGATGACGGTCGCTCTGGGAGGCCGGGCCGAGGGGCAGGTTTGCTGCCTGGCGGGCGACGTCAACGTCGACCTGCAGGTGGGCCTGACCGACATGGGGGCCTTTGTGCAGGCGCTGCTGGATCCGGCGGGAATGGATGAGCGGGCGCTATGCGCTGCCGACGTGAACCAGGACGGGCCGGTGGATGGGGGTGACATCGGGCCGTTCATCGAGGTGGTCCTGGACCAGGGGCAGGCGCTTTTCGATTACGGGCCACCGCGCACCAACGCGGAGGCCGAGCAGATCGGCCTGGAGATGCTCGGTGCGGGCGGGGCGTTGCTGGTGCCGGACGAGGATTACGATCGGATCATCCGCGACCTGGGGTTGATACGGCGGGCGCATGGGGGACTATTCGGCCAGATGCATTCCATGGCCTGGCTGCCCAACGAACTGCTGGTGAAGGTGTACCCTGATCTGCCCCACGACGACTACGAGTGCCTGAATACCTACTATCAAGTGGTCAACATAGCGCACCTCTTCGGCGATTGGTACGTGTTGACGTTTGCCGGGAACCTCAACATCGCCGCGTTGGGCGCCATCTACGTGTCAGCCCCGGAGATCCAGTATGCCGACCCCAACGGCCTGTTTGGTGGGGAGAACTTCTGGGTGCCCACGCCGCAGGGGGGCGGGGTGTGGCGATGGGACATCGACGACGGCTTCATGGATTGCTTCGACGGCTGCGACTGTCATCGCTACTACGTCATTGAGGTGGACGCGGACGGGGCGGTCACGCTTATCGACTACCAGGAGGTGGGCATGTCCTGGTGCGAGTTCTAGGAAACGGCGGGATGCGAGCCCCCTGGAGCCGTTCACAGGATACGATGACGGCGGCCCTCCCGGCCGGGCGATGTGGCACGGGCACAGGATGACGGCTGATTCGATCGGAACCTCTCTCAGCGCTAGAAAGCCAGTGCGGCAAGATGTCCTGTAGGTGGTTAGAGCAACTGAATCCGGCACAGCGGGAGGCGGTTACCCACGGTGAGGGGCCGCTGTTGATCGTTGCCGGGGCGGGGACGGGCAAGACGAAGACCCTGGCGTGCCGGGTGGCTCATTTGATTGACCGGGGGGTGTCGCCGGGGCGGATCCTGTTGTTGACCTTTACGCGTCGAGCGGCGGCGGAGATGCTCCGCCGGGCGGATGCACTGAGTGGTCGGCAGGCCAGCGCCAAGGCCTGGGGCGGGACCTTTCACGCCGTGGGGAACCGGTTGCTGCGCATCTACGGCCCAGCGATCGGGTTGGTGGACTTCACGGTGATCGACCAGACCGACGCGGCGGACACCATGAACCTGCTGCGCAGCGAGCTTGGTGAGGCCAAGGATAAGCGGCGATTTCCCCGTAAGCAGACCCTGGTGTCGATCTACTCGCGGATGGTCAACGCCCAGGACAAGCTGGGCAAGGTCCTGGAGCGGCACTTTCCGTGGTGCGGGCATTTGCAGGAAGAGATCAAGCTCATCTTCGACGGCTACACGCAGCGCAAACGAGAGCAGAACGTCCTGGACTATGACGATCTACTGCTGGCGTGGAGTATTCTCTGCACCACGCCCGGCGTCGGAGAGGAGGTCGCTGGTCGGTTCGATCACGTGCTGGTGGACGAATACCAGGACACCAACGCGGTGCAGGGAGAGATTCTGCGGGGGATGGGGGCGCGGCACCAGAACATGGTGGCGGTGGGCGACGATGCCCAGTCGATCTATTCGTTTCGGGCGGCGACGGTGCGGAACATGCTGGACTTTCCGCAGCACTTTCCCGGGGCGCGGATCGTCACTTTGGAGCAGAACTACCGGTCTACGCGGCCGATCCTGGCGGCGTCCAACGCGGTGATGGAGCAGGCTTCCGAGCGATACACCAAGGACTTGTGGTCCGACCGGGGCGGCGATCAGAAGCCCGTGTTGTTCAGTTGTTTGGACGAGGCGGAGCAGTGTGAGGCGGTGTGCGGACAGGTCCTGGCCCACCTCGAGGAGGGAATCCCCCTGCAGCGGCAGGCGGTTCTCTTTCGGGCTTCGCATCACAGCGACCAACTGGAGGTCGAGCTGGCCCGGCGCAAGATCCCGTTTCACAAGTATGGCGGGTTGAAGTTCATCGAGGCGGCCCACATCAAGGATATGCTGGCGTTTCTGCGGATTCTGGATAATCCGTTTGACGAGATAAGCTGGTTTCGGGTGTTGCAGTTGATAGAGGGGATCGGCCCTAAGACGGCGGGGCGGCTCATGCAGGAGTTGGGGGTGCGGCGGCGGCGATCGGCCCAGGCGACCGAGGGGCGGGCGGTCTCTGACCAGCCGGAGTTTGCATCGCCTTTGAAGCGTTTGATGGACGATCCGCCGAGCGTGCCGGCGCCGGGGCGGGTCGAGTTTCTGGCCCTGCGAGTGGTCTTGGCGGCGTGCTGTGGGGTGGGCCTGGCGGAGGTAGCAGGCTCGAAAGGGAGAACGCCCGCGCGGGGCAGTCCGTCCCCCGCCCCTGGAAGGGACGGGGCACCCACCCATGTCGGTCCGCCCGCACAAGTCTATCCTTCCCACGATCCTGGAAGGGACGGGGCACCCAGCGGAGAGGACGGTGAGGATTTGGTGGGGCCGGGGGAGGCGCGCGGGGCAAGGCCGGCGTTGGCGTCGCAACTGGAGCTGCTCCGGCAGTTCTACGAGCCGCTGTTCGAGCGGTGCTACGAGAACGCGTCGATCCGATTGGCCGACCTCGAGCAGTTGGAACTGATCGCCCAGCGGTATCGTTCGCGGAGTCGGTTCGTGACCGACCTGACGCTCGATCCACCAACGTCGACCTCGGACCTGGCCGGGCCGGCGTTCTTGGAGGAGGACTTCCTGATACTGAGCACGATCCATTCGGCCAAGGGCTGCGAGTGGGATGCGGTACACATCATCCACGCCGCGGACGGGATGATCCCCTCGGACATGGCGGTGCGGGACGAGGCCGAGGTGGAGGAGGAGCGTCGGCTGTTCTACGTGGCCATGACCCGGGCGAAGGATTGGCTGTACGTTTATTTTCCGCTGCGGTATTACCACCGAGGGAAGGGTATGAGCGACGCCCACAGCTTCGCTCAGTTGACTCGTTTCATTTCGCGGCCGGTGCGCAAGTTGTTCGAGGATCGGGTGGGGCCTCGGCTCGAGCAGCAAGATGAACGGGTGGAGAGCGCCTCGGGCATGCGAACCCTGGACCAACGGCTGGGGCGGCTGTGGGAGGACTAATCTGGGTTGTTCACCGCGGAGTATGCGGAGGGCGCGGGGTGAACTCGCTGTGGTCCAAGCAGGCACTGGCGGACAAGCCGCCAGTGGCACCCGGCGCACCGCCAGAATCTGGATCAGCGGGGCCTCTTCGAGCCGCCATGGTAGCGGGCGTAGATTGGCGTGGGGTTTATTCTGTCTTCCGCGGGGGGGCGGTCACGGCGAGGCCAGTTATTCGTCGATTCGCTGCCTGGAGGATCTTGGCGGGGTGGGCTTTTTGGGTTTGGGGTCGGCGTCATCCTCTTGTTCATCGGGGATTTCCGGCTTGTAGACCGGGGGTCTGCCGAGTTCGATGAGGGTGCTGTTGACCAGGCGGCGGGCACCTGGTTCGCCGCATTCTGGGCAGATGATGTCTCGACGAGAGCGGCGGATCCGGGCTACCGCCCCCACTTCCATGTCGAAGACGTGGCTGCACTTGTCGCAGACGAAGGACTCGAGCACCGAGGAGACTACCGAGTCGACCTCCGGCCCGCTCAGGCCCATTTTGATCCACACGATGGCGCTGAGGGTGATCCCGACAAGCAACACCGCCGCTACCAGTGGTTTCCTTCGTAAGCTGCTCATCGCTGGTACTCCGTCGCTGGCGCCGCGGGGGACGGGGCCTGGTCAGGCCTTGCGGCAGGCCCGGGGCAGAGGTTGCAGGCCCATTGCATGTCAGTCTAGGGCTCGGGGTGGCCCCTCTCCGGGTAGCAATCAAACTGGCCCCAGGTTCCGCGTACGTCTCGATAATTGAACCTCAGGTTCTGGGGATAGAAGGTGCCGTTGCCCATGTCGGCGAAGGCGGCGTGGCCGTCGCAGAAGCCGAAGCTGAAGAAGCCCAACTTCCGGTGGTAGCCGGTCAACTCTCCGCGGCGGGCCAATTCTCCCCAAACATCGTTGGTTCGCAGGGTCTGGAAGCCTCTGGCCTCCATGAAGCTGATGGTGCGGCCGGTATCTGGGATCCGGCTCATGCCTCTGCCGTAGATACCCACGGTGAGGCGGCCGTTGGGCGATTCTTCGGTGGGGATGTCTCCCCAACCCATGTTGTTCATCCGGTAGGAGGTGCCGTTGGTTTCGTAGTAAGGGGTTTCTATTTCCGGCTCGATCTCCTGATAGCCGAAGCCCGGCCACTCCTGCCAGCCGTAGTCGTCGCCCGGGCAGCGAAAGACCTGAAAGACGGCACGGTCGCCGGGCAGGGTGTTGGAGACGATTCCGCCGGCGCCGTAGAGGAGGTGATTCAGGGGACGGGTACGCGGATCGAAATCCTCGTCCCAGCCCTGGAATTCGGAGGTGCCCGGTCCCCCGCCGTATTCGGCATAACCTTCCCATCCGAAGACAGGAGCCCTCTTGTGAATTGGCCCGAGGATGTCCTGGGGATCGCCTTGGGCATACATACCCACGGTCTTGCACAATTCGCGAAGGTTGGCCAGGCACTTGATCTTGTGACCTTCGGACCTGGCAGCGCCGAGCACGGGCAAGAGGATGCTGAGCAAGACGGCGATGATGGCGATTACCACCAGCAGCTCGACAAGAGTGAAGCCCGGCGACTTGGGCTTGGTTGGGGCCATTACGACGAATCTCCGTTGTCTCGGCGTGGTGTTGGGCGACGAGGTCCGCCAGGATGCCACTTCGAGCACACTCGTCTGCGCCGGCGAGGGCGGGCTCCAGGTTCCGATTCTGGGTCATCAAGGGCGGGGGACTGCGCCGCCCTACTGCGGCGCGAGCCGGTGCCTGGTCACGGATGGCCGATCAGGCCTCCTCAAGGATGGATTGTCTGCTTCGCAAGAATGATTGCCCGGCGTCCCCGAGTGTTGTTCATTCCCTCTTCGCGGCGGGGGAAGCCGGGTTCAACGATTGCACATACTACATTTATATCATACTCCCGGATGCCGGATAGGGAAAGGCGTGGGGAGGCCCGAATCGGCCGGCCTGCGGGGCAGAGCGGTTATCTACCGGGACCAGGGGGGCCGCCGGTCGTTCTGGTCCGGAAACTAGCGGAGGTCGACCGTCCAGGCCTCCGGGCGGCGGGATTCGATGATGTCGGCGGCGAGATTCACCCAGGCGGGGCAACGGTCCAGGATCCATGAATCACTGGTGGCCACGGTCCCGGGGTAGTTGGCCAGGTCCTGGTCGGGATTTGCCGCCAGATCGATGTTCCAGCGGATGGGGCTGTCGGCCAGGGACTTGGTCATCAGGCTGCGGAGCCGGCCGCTGTTCGACACCGGTCGATCCAGGAACCAGTCAACGGCCCCGATCCCGGCAGCGGCCAGGTAATCGGCGATCAGTTGGACGGCCGGGATAGTCTCCTCGACTTTGCGATAGGTGCCGTGGACGCTGGCCAGATCGCGGCAGCAGCCGTCCAGGCCGATCAGGATGACCCCGCCGGACAAGGCGCTTTCGATGGTGATCAGCAGGTTGTAGCCATCGACCCCGAGGGGCCTATCGAGGCAGCGGTGCAGGGGTTTTAGGGTTTGGCGGCGGCGTTGGCGGGCCTGGTCGGAGCAGGCCGAGCGGCGGACGGCGAGGCGCTGCCGTTCGGTCAGGCGGTGGTGATTGCCGGCCAGGGTCAGGGCGGAGGGTTCGGCGTAGCCCCGGGTGAGCAGCCAGGCGTACTCCTCGACCGCCAGGCGCAAAGGGGGCACGAAGCAGGGGGCGAAGAGCTGCCGGTCTTCGGGATGGGGTCCGCGGTGCTTACGCTTGTCGGGCATGGGGGAAGGGTGGTTGTCAGTTTTCAGTAATCAGTTTTCCGTCGTCGGTGGCACGGTGGCTGGTCTGGGCGCTATGGCGGGCCCCGGACGGAAGATATCGATCTGGGACTCTGTACGCTAGGACCGCGGCTGGCAGATCTGGGCCGGGCCACATTGGCAGGATAGCGCGAGGTTACGCCAAGAGCCCCCGACCTTGGTCGGGGGGTGGCCTGGCAACACGTGGGGAGCGCACCCCCCGAAGCAAATTCGAGGGTCCTGGGGCGGAGAACGCACCCCCCGAGCAGGCTTGGGGGCTCTTGGAGAGGAGTGACCGCTTACTTGGCGGTGTGCTGCGGGGATATCGCTAGAGCGATTCACGATTGGCTGTGACACAGCCGGTCGTAAGGTTTCTCCAAGGCAAGGCCGCGCGGGCTGAAGCCCGCGGCTCTTCTAGGACACACGCAAGCGTGAAATGCTCTGGCCCTGGGCGGGTGGCCGGGAACTGGGGGGGAAGTCGTGCGTCGAACGGGGTGGCCGTGGTATGATCCGCGGCGTTATTGGTCCATGTAGCCGACCGTTATTCGGCCGGCGGCAGCAGAGGAGCGCAACCATGAAGCTTCAAAGGATACCGGTCGTCATTCTCCTGGGACTGTTCTCGCTCAATCTGGGGGCGGCGAGTGCGGCGACCCGAGAGAGCGGCCCGGAGCCGGACGAGGGCACGGCGGTGACGGTCTATTCTTCGGCCGACCCGGCGGGATTCGATCCCCAGCGTTTTATCGCCCAGCAGCGTCAGGGGTACAACCCGCAGTTTGCCTGGCAGGTGCCGGGGTTCGGGGTGGTGAAGGTGGTCCGCAAGGTGAAGCTGGACGCTGGGCTGAACATGCTGCGGTTTACCGACGTGGCCCAGTTTATCGACCCGACGACGGTGAGCTTCACCGACCTGAGCGACCCCGAGGGCACGGCGGTGCTGGAGCAGAACTTCGAGTTCGACCTGGTCAGCCCGGAGAAGCTGATGGAGAAGTACATCGATCGGAAGATCTCGGTGGTGCTCACCCGGGGTGACGTGGCCGAGACGGTCAGCGGCAAGCTGCTCTCGGCGGTGCAGGGTCGACTGGTGTTAAAGACGATGAGTGGCCTACGGGTCATCAGCGGGCAGGGGCAGCAGATCATGCTTGGCGCTCTGCCCGGCGGACTGATTACCCGGCCGACGCTGGTGTGGAAGCTCCAGGCCGCCGAGGGCGGGGAGCGGAAGATCCGGACGACCTACCAGACCGCCGGGATCACCTGGCGGAGCGACTACAACCTGATCCTGAACGAGACGGACACCAAGGCCGACCTGGGGGCGTGGGTGACGCTGATGAATCTGTCCGGCGCGGCTTACCCGGACGCCCGGCTGAAGCTGATCGCCGGCGATGTGCAGCGGATCCAGCCACGCGGGCCTCCGCTAGCCGATTTCAGGGCCCGGGGGGGGAAGATGATGGCCATGAGCGAGAGCCTGGGTTTCGAGGAGAAGGCTTTTTTCGAGTACCACCTGTACACCCTGCCCCGCCGGACGGACATCCTGGCCAACACCACGCAGCAGATCACCCTGTTTCCGACGGCCCGGGACGTGGCGGTCGAGAAGGTGCTGGTCTATTACGGCCTGCCGCAGGCGGCGAGCTGGCGGTTCGTGGCCCGGCCGGCCCAGGACCGTAATCTCGGCGGCCAGTCGAACCCCAAAGTGGACGTGTACATCAAGTTCGAGAACAAGAAGAAGAACAACCTGGGCATGCCGCTGCCCAAGGGCAAGGTGCGGACCTACAAGCGTGATGACGCGGACGGCACCCTGGAGTTCATCGGCGAAGACCTGATCGACCACACCGCCAAGGACGAGAAGGTGCTCATCCGGCTGGGCCAGGCGTTCGACGTGGTCGGGGAGCGGACCCAGACCGACTTTCGGATGGAGCAAGGCCGCAAGACGATGTGGGACAGCTACAAGATCGAGCTGCGCAACCACAAGCCCAAGCCGCAGAAGGTGATCATCAAGGAGAACCTGTTCCGCTGGACGACCTGGGATATCACCAAAAAGAGCGACGAGTACGAGAAGATCGACGCCCGGACGATCCACTTCACGGTGATGGTGCCGGCGGATGGCAAGAAGACGGTGACTTATACGGTAAAGTACACTTGGTAGGAGAGGGCTCACATTCCGTTCGTGGAGGCCTGCAGGGGCCCCCCGCCCTGCCGATGATGCGGGCTATCAGCAGGCTGCGGACGGCTGGCTGCTCGG
>CAZFMS010000057.1:0-17121 GCA_964520125.1 uncultured Planctomycetaceae bacterium | reverse complement strand
CCCTGGGGGCCAAGGCGGGGGCCTTCCTGCAGGGCCGCGGTTTCGTGACCCCGCAAGACGTCAAGGACGTGGCCCCGGCCGTGCTCCGCCACCGGGTGATCATCAGCTACGAAGCCGAGGCCGAAGAGCAGACCAGCGACGACATCGTCAAGACGATCCTAGATCATGTGCCGGTGCCGTGAGCCATGCTTGCGAAAGAACTGCTGAAAAAAATACGCCGCATACACATCCGCACGTCGCACATGGCCAGTGACGTGTTCGCCGGGCATTATCATTCGGCCTTCAAGGGCCAGGGCATGGAGTTCGAGGAGGTGCGGGAGTATCAGCCGGGGGACGACTTCCGGGCCATCGACTGGAACGTGACCGCTCGGCAGGGCAAGCCCTACATCAAGAGGTTTCGCGAAGAGCGTGAGCTGACCGTCATGCTGTTGGTGGATGTCAGTGGTTCACTGGGGTTCGGCAGTGCCACCCAATTGAAGCGCGAATTGGCCGCCGAGGTCGCCGCCACGTTGGCCTTCAGCGCCGTGAAGAACAACGACAAGGTCGGGCTGATCTGCTTCTCGGATCGGATCGAGAAATACGTCAAGCCGGACAAGGGCCTGCGGCACGTGCTGCGGGTGATTCGGGAACTGCTGACCCTCCAGGCCAGCGGCCGGGGCACCGACGTGGCCGGGGCGTTGGATTATCTCAACCGAGTCATGACCCGACGGGCCGTGGTCTTCGTGGTCAGCGATTTTCAGGCCGATCCCTTCGAGCGGCAGATGAGGATCGCCCGTCGCCGCCACGACCTCATCCCCGTGGCCATCACCGACCCGCGGGAATGCGCCCTGCCCAAGGTGCGTTTCGTGGAGCTGACCGATGACGAGACGGGCGAAAGCGTCACCGTGGATACGTCCAGTGCGGCTTTTAGGGAGGCCTATCGGCGCAGGGCCCTGGCGGTGGCCGAGACCCGGCAGCAGGCCTTTCGTCGGATGAACGCCGAATCGATCGAGCTGACCGCCGGGCAGTCCTTCGTCGAGCCGCTGACCAAGTTCTTCCGGGCCCGCGAGGCGCGGATGTGAGCGTGAGAATCACAGCGCGGCCTCTGGCCGCGCTGTGGGACAGGCTGGAAAGCCTGTCCCACATTCTGTTTGGGGACTCTAAGGGAAGAATGGCACACCACTCCCTACGACACCGGGCGCTTCGACGTTGGAGCAGATCGCCAACCGCGGTGGCTTCGGCCGCCGTTCTGGCGTGGCTGCTGCCCGCCCTGGTCGGCTGTGACCGCCGGCCGGCGCAGGAGGGGCCGGCCACGCCGGAGGCCGCGGACGCGGACCTTGTGCGCACCGCCCAGCGCGGGCCGGTCAAGCTGAGGGTCAGGATCGACCGGGCCGAGTTGACCATCCCCGAGGAGTTGATGCTGACGGTGGCGGTGGAATCGGAGATCGGCGTGGAAGTTTCGCTGCCCGAGTTGGGCGAGACGCTGGGGGTCTTTGGCGTCGCCGGCTTCACCGAGGCCGAGCCGGTGAGCAATGATCTCACCATTCGCCGGGAGCGGACCTACACCCTGGAGAGTTTCGCCCCGGGGGCCCAGTCGGTGCCGGCGATCGCCGTCGCCTTTGCGGACCGCCGGGAGAAGGCCGACGGATCGCATACCGTCTACGCGGATGAAGTTACCACTGAGCCGATTGCCGTTACCGTCAGGCCGGGTCTGGCCGACGTGAAGGGCCCGGTGGCGGTGCCCATGCCCGGCTGGCAGAAGCTGCTGACGTGGGTGATCGGGGCGATTGCCGCGATGGTGGGCATCGCCCTGCTGGCCCGCTGGTGGCGTCGCCGGCGGCGGCAGGCCGAGGAGCAACTGCCCACGGCACTGCGCATCGTGGCCCACGAGTGGGCGCTGGCGGAGCTGGACATGCTGGCGGCGGAGGATTTGATCGGCCGCGGGCTGTTTCAGGAGTTCTACTACCGCATCAACGGACTACTGCGCCGCTACATCGAACTCAGGTTCGGCCTGATGGCCGGCGAGCAGACCAGCGAGGAGTTCATCCGGGCCCTGCAGGATGCCGCCTTCCTGGAAGAGAACCACAAACAGGTGCTGCGGCGGTTCGTCGAGGCTTGCGACCCGGTAAAGTATGCTCGTCACCGGCCCGAGCCCGACGAAATCGACTGGGTGCAAACCTCGGCGCGGGATTTCGTTCTGGAGACGGCGGAGAACGCTTCGGATCGCGTCAAAGAGCCCCCGGCCTTGGCCGGGGGGTGGCCGCCGAAAGATCACCCAGGTACCCCCCGAGCAGGCTCGGGGGCTCCTTCTGCTTTGCGGGAGGACGCCGAATGATCATGCTGCGACATCCCTGGGCCCTCTTGGCCCTGGCCCTGGTGCCCCTGATCTGGTGGGCCTGGCTCAGCAGAAAGCGCCGGGCGACGATCCTCTTTCCCGGGGTCGCGCGGTTCAAAGCCGCCCGTCCGTCGTGGTCCATGCGGGCCCGGCACGCCTTGCCTGTGCTGCGGTCGTTGGCGGTGATCCTGCTGGTCCTGTCGATCGCCCGCCCGCAAAGGGCCGACGAGGAGACCCGGGTCACCACCGAGGGTCTGGCCATCCAACTGGTGGTCGATCGCTCCGGCAGCATGAATGAGCAGGATTTCGTCATCGACGAACAGGGCCACACCCAGACCAGGCTCCAGGCGGTCAAGGATGTCGTCGAGGCATTCATCCTGGGCGACGGAGAGGAACTGCACGGCCGAGCAGACGACCTGATCGGACTGATCGCCTTCGCCCGATGGCCCGATACCGTGTGCCCGCTGACCCGGGATCATGCCCACTTGAGTCGGGGGCTCGAGCAAATCGACACTCCCAAGACCCGGGAGGAGAGTTTCACGGCCATCGGTGATGCCCTGCTGCTGGCGGTGGAGCGGATCCGCAACATCAAGCGGCGGGTCGAGGATCGCGCGGGTTTCACCATCAAGAGCCAGATCATCATCCTGCTGACCGATGGGGAGCAAAACGCCGGGAAGTACGAACCGGTGGAGGTCGCGGAGGTCGCCGCGGCGCTGGGGGTGAAGGTCTATACCATCGGGGCGGCCCCCGAGTTTCAGGTTCGGCAGATGGGCGGAGGCCTGTTTCCGGCCCAGCGGTTCCGGGTGCCGGTCTCGGTGGACGAGGAGTCGCTGCAGAAGGTCGCCGAACTGACCGGCGGCAGGTACTTCCGGGCCAAGGACACCAACTCACTAAACGAAATCTACGCGGAGATCGATCGTCTGGAGCGCAGCGCGGTCGACGAGACCAAGTATTACTTGTACGAGGAACTGGCCTACAACTGGATCGACCTGCCCTTGAAGCTGGGATCACTCTGGGAGGCGGGTACGCTGCGCCTGCCGCCGCCGCTGTTGGTGGTGCTGATCCTGCTGGCCATCGAGGTAGTGCTGTCCAAGACCCGCTTCCGAAAGATACCGTAACCGATCCGTTAGCATTCAGCCGGCCGGTATGAGGCCCGAAACCTGATGACTGACAACTGATTACTGACAACTGATACCTGATAGCTCCCCCATGCCCGACCTGCAAATAGATAACGTCGAACGCCTGCGCTGGCTGCTCCTGGTAGTGGGCTGCGGCCTGGTCATCGTGTACGGCCTGGCCATGAAGAAGCGGGCCATGCAGGTCTTTGCCTCCGCCAATCTGCTGGACACCCTGGCCCCGGAGGTGAGTCCGGCCCGGCAATACGTCAAGGGCATCCTGCTGCTGCTGGCCATGGTGAGCATCGTGCTGGCCTTGATCGGTCCGCGATGGGGGACCTACTGGGCGGACGCCCAGCAGCGCCAACTGGACCTGATGATCTGCCTGGACGTCTCCAAGAGCATGCTCGCCGAAGACGCCGGCATGTCCCGGATGGACCGGGCCAAGGACGACATCAAGCGCCTGCTGGACAAGCTGGTGGGCAGCTCGGTGGGCTTGGTCAGCTTCGCCGGCAAGGCCGAGTTGACCTGTCCGCTGACCGACGATTACGAATTCTACCGCCTGGCCCTGGATGACGTGGGGATCCACAGCGCCCCCCTCGGCGGAACCAACATCGGCGAGGCCATCGCCGCGGCGGTCGAGGCCTTCGGCAACGGCCAGCGCGAGCAACGAGCCGTTTTGCTGCTCACCGACGGCGAAGACCACGGGGAGAGCGCCGTGCAAGAGGCCACCAAGGCCAGAGAGCGAGGCATCCGGGTCTTCACGCTCGGCATCGGCGACGCCGAGCAGGGCGCCCTGATCCCGGAGATGAAGGACGGCCGGCGGACCTTCCTGATGTATGATGGCCAGCAGCGGTGGTCGAAGATGGAGCCCACCAGGCTGAGAGCCGTGGCCCTGGCCGGCGGTGGGGAGTATCACCCCAGCGGGCAGATCACTCCCACCCAGCGGACCCTGGAGTGGATCTACGAAGAAAGGCTCGTCCCGCTGGAGCAGCGCATGAAGAAGCAGAAGCAGGTCGCCCGTCAATACGCCCGGTTCCACTGGCCGGCGACGCTGGCCCTGGTCTTGCTGATGTTAGAGACCATCATTAGCGAGCGGCGAGCAGGGGGGAGGATGAAGGATGAAGAGGGAAGGGTGAAGGACGAAGGGTGAATGGTATGCTAGGACATTCGAGGAGTTCGGGCAGCACCTGCCAAAACAGCCGGGGTGGCACGGCCAACTTCGCTCTGATTGCGTGGCTGGTTCTCTTGCTGGTGTCGCCTGTCGCCCTCGCCCAGGACGACCCCCGTGCCGGGCCGAAGTTAGTCAGAGAGGGCAACAAGCTGCTGGAGCAAGGCAAATACGCCGAGGCCTTGGCGGCCTACGAGAAGGCCGCCGAGGAACTGCCCGATTCGCCCGAGGTGGCCTACAACCGGGGCGTCGCCTTCTATCAGCTTGGCCGGTTGGACCAGGCCGAGCCGGCATTCCAAGACGCCCTCCAGCCGGGTGACCCGGAACTCGAGGCCATGGCCAAGTACAACCTCGGTCGCTGTACGCACGCCGCCGCCCTGGACCAGGGCGAGAACCTGGAGGCGGCCATCAATGACCTCTCCCGGGCCATCCGCTTCTATCAGGACGCCCTGCAACTGACCCCCGACGATCCGGACGCCCTGAAGAACAAGGAGCTGGCGGAGCGGCTGCGGACCTACTGGCAGAAGCGAGTCGAGCAACAAGAGGAGGAGCAGCCGACCTCCCAGCCTTCGTCTCAACCAACCTCCCAGCCGACATCGCAGCCCCAGCAGCAGCCCTCATCCCAGCCCTCCTCTCAACCCACCTCCCAGCCGCAGCAGGGCGATCAGCAACAGGATCAAGAGGGTGACCAGCAGCAAGACCAAGAGGGCGATCAGCAGGATCAGTCCCCGCAAGACTCCCCGGGCCAGCCGGACCAGCAGCAAGGCACCGAGGGTGAGCAGGACCAGGAGTCCCAAGGCGAAGAGGACCAGCCCGAACAGAGCCAGCATCACCGGATGACCCCCGAGGAAGCGGAGAAGTTCTTGCAGGAGGCCCGCGACATGGAACGCGAGCGTCGAAAGGAGCAGCGAAAGCGGGCGATGCGCCGGAGAGGCCTAAGCCCGGTAGATAAGGACTGGTAGGGGGAACCGCGATGATGCTATCTTCGGTCCTGTTGCTCTCGGTCGCCGCGGTGCTCGGTGCCGACGAGAGTGGGCACGGGCCGCAGATCAAGGCCCGGGCGTCGTCCACCGAAGCGCTACTCGGGGAGGCCGTCACCGTCGAGGTAACCCTGACCAACTTCCCCCAGCCGATTACCCCGACGCCGCCGGTCAGCAGGGATTTCGACATTAGACCGGCCAGATCCGACGGCCAGCCATCCAAGAGGCACCAGGAGATCAGCTTCGGTCGCCGGACGATTCGCTACACCTACGTCTACATAGTTCGACCCTCGCGGACGGGGACGTTCGTCATCCCGCCATTTACCGTAATCCACCGCGGGCGAACCCATCGCACCAACGAGATTCCGATCAGGGTCACCAAGGATACGTCGGGGCCCTACCTGATCTGCGAGATCGAGGCCCCTTCGGAGAGGATCTACGTCGGGCAAGAGGCCGACCTCGAGCTGAAGATCTACGTCCGCAAGTTCCGCCAGGACGGCTTGGAGCTTTCGGCCCAGGACCTGTGGGGACAGTTCGATTCCCGGGCTTCCCGGCTCGGCGTCTTCGCCGACGTCGGCAACGTCACCCCCTACGAGACCAAGCGTAAAAGCAGCACCGGAGAGCTGCATGAATTCTACATGTATGTGATGCAGCGGACGGTGTACGCCGCCTCGGCCGGGCTGCTCGATCTGGGGGAGATCGAAGTCGTCTTCAAGTATCCCCGGCGCCTGACCCGCAACCGGAGTTTTCTGTTCAACAGGTGGAGCATCAGCGAGGCCCGCTGGCTGACCAAGCGGCCCGAGATCCCGGATATCCTGGTGCTGCCTATCCCCACCGAAGGGCGCCCGCTCGATTTCAACGGGGCCATCGGACGCTACACCATCTCCGCCCGGGCCAGGCCCGGAGAGGTCCCCGTCGGAGACCCCGTCACCCTGACCATGACCATCAGCGGGGAAGGTCCCCTGGAACAGCTCCTTCCACCTAGGCTCGAGCAGGTCGAGGTCCTGAGCAGAGACTTCGAGGTCTCCGGCGAGTCGCTGGCCGGAGAGATACGCGGTCAGCGGAAGCTGTTCTCCCAGACCATACGGGCCCTGCGCGAGGACGTAACCGAGATCCCACCGATTTCGTTCAGTTATTTCGACCCGCACACCGGCCGGTTTGACACCGCCTGGAGCAAGCCCATCCCGCTGGTGGTCACGCCGGCCGAACGACTGGCCCTCCCCACCCTCGCCGGCCCGGGCAACAACGCGGCGGTGCTGACTCCGCTGGTCGAGACGACCGAGGGCCTTTTGGCCAACGTCACTGATCCTGAAGCGCTGCTGGCGGACCGGTCGGCGACGATCGGCCGCGGCGCGCTCTTTCTTCTAGCCGTGATGCCGGCAGTCTACCTACTGACCTGGTTTATCCAGCGGCGGGCGGCACGCTACCGTGACGACCAAGCCCTGCGACGCCGCAGCCGGGCCTATTCGACGGCCAAGAAGGCCCTGCGCCAAGCCGACGCCACGTTGTCGCCGGGGCAAGTTCGCAACGCCTTGATCGGCTACATCGCCGATCGCTGCAACGTGCCCGCCGGCGGCTTGACCCGGGCAGACGCCGGGCAGCTAACTGCCCGGCGCAATGTGCCGGCCGAAACGGTGGAGGCCATCGACGCCCTGTTGGAGTCCCTGGAGCAAGCCCAGTATGGCAGCCCGGCCGGCGAGTCCCTCCAGGACGGTGCTGAGTCGGCCCGACGATTCGTGGATGCAATGGAGCGCTGCAAGTTCAAATGACTGCTCTGCTGGCCATAACCCTTTGCGCCGCCTGGTATCCGGGGCAGGCGGCCGACCCGCCGGAACTGCACGGTCAATCTCCGCAGATAGAAGCGTCGAGTCCTGCCGGCAATACGCCGCAGGACCTGCGGGCGGTGCTGGAACAGGCCCTGGCCGACTTCGACGCCGCCGTGGCCATCAAGGACCACACCAGCCCCAAGGCCCAGAGGTTGTATGCCCGGGCCCTGGCCGGGTTCGAGTCCTTGCTGGAGGGCGGGATCGTCAACAGCGGCCTGTACTACAATGTGGCCAACACCTATCTGCGGCTGGGCGCGGTCGGCCAGGCGATCGTCAATTATCGCCGGGCCCTGCAATTGCTCCCCGGCGACGAGCGGATCAGCAAGAACCTGCAATCAGCCCGGAATCTCTGCCGGGGCCGGATACCCCTTCCGGCCAGCAGCGCCTTCGTCAAGACCCTGTTCTTCTGGCACTTCGGCACCTCGCTGGCAGACCGGGCCACGGTCGCCCTGGCGGCATATGTGGCGTTCTGGCTGTTGATGTTGTGGCGGTTGTTTGCCTTGCGCGATCAGCCGGTCATGTCCTGGACGATTCGGGGATTGGGGGCCTTGGTGCTGGTGGTGGCCTCGAGCGTGGCCTGGGAGACCGGGACCCGCGACTACCGGATCGAGGGGGTGATCATCTCCGAGGACGTCGTCCTCCGCAAAGGCAATGGAGAATACTACGAGCCGCAATTCGAGCGGAGTCTCGCGCCAGGCGTCGAATTCCGCCTGCTGGAGACCCGGGAAGACGTAGAGGATGTCCCCTGGTACCATGCCGAGCTGCGGGACGGCAAGAAGGGTTGGTTGCGAGCCGATCAGGCAGAGGTGATTTGAAGCCTGCCGTCGAGGTCCGCAGCCCCAAAGGCCCTATCTCGCCTCGGACCTCCTGCCGAGAGGGCCGGCTTGGACAGGGCCGCCGCGTTCGGTACCATGTACTTCTGATCCGGGCTGCAATCGCGATGCGAGGGTAGAACCTTGACACCAGAACCGACCGACCAGAAGACCGGAAGCAAAGCAAACGCGGACCAATCAGCCTCCCGGCAACCACGGGCCCCCGCCGGAAAGCGCGGCCCCTTGTCCGGCGGGCTGGGCATCTTTCTTATCATCGTGCTGCTGGGTACGGCCGGCTATCTGACCTTCCGGACCCTCACCACGGCCGAGCCACCAACATTCGAGCGGCTCGATGCCGTGTTCATGTGCGTGGACACAAACAAGACCTTCTCTTACGCCATGGATGAGGGCGAGCATTGGCCGGTACTCTCACCCTACAGCGACAAGAGGACCGGCTACCCGGCAGAACCGTGCTTCTGGACCAAGGTCGGCACGGACTGGAAGCGAAAAACGACCCCATCATATACCGTGCTGAACGAACACTTGGGCAAGACCGGGGACACCTTCTGCCCCGATTGCGGAAGATTGGTCATCGGACACAATCCGCCTCCTCCGGCAGACGTGCCCTTGGCCGGGTCCACGGCGACCAACGCCCCCGCCGGCCCATCTCCCTGATCCCGCCGCCGCCGCTCGGCCCAGGCCCTGTCCGGCCACCGATCCCTCGTCATCGGCCCCGGGAAGCATGGGCCATCGCCCGCCCGAAAGGCAAGCCCGCATATTCGGCGACTAGAGGAAGAGCGCCAGAATGCTCAACAGCGGGCCGACGATCAAGGTCGTAACCGGCAGAAGAAGAGCGGTCAGCGTCTCGCCCAGGATGCCGAAGAGCATGTTCAGCAGCCCGCTCAGGTTGGCCAGAGGGTCGAACATCATTTGCACCTCGATGGTTCGCTGCCTGATCTGAAGACTCGGTTAACATAGCACGCCGGCGGTCTCCTGCAAAGGCGGTTTCCTCTCCACCGGCACGAGCGAGTAGAGATCGGTATTCCCGCAGTGAAGGCCGCCCGTCAGTGGCGTCTTTCCTAGGCGCCCCTATTGGGAGATGGATATGACTAGAAAGCTCGGATGGCTGCTGATGCTAATCCTGACACTGATGGCGGCGGGCTGCGATCTGTCGTCCAGCTCGGGCGGGGGCTGACCGCTCTCCTAGGTGGCAGGTCCTGCCACCATCGACGATCGACAGCGGTCGGTCGTCCCGCCGGTCGCGACCCACTCCCTGCAGAGGGACCGGAGGCTCAGCGCACCGGTCGCCATGGCCGGTGTTACTCTCCCAACAGGCCGGCGACAAACAGGGCCGTGTCGCCTTCCAGGGTGCCGGTCTGATAGTCTGCACAAGCGGGATTGTCACCCGGCAGGGGCACGCCGAGCCGTACGCGCAAATACGCCATGATGTCTTCACCATCCAGCACCCCGTCGTCGCTGACGTCACCCGGCACGTCGCAAACCGCCGAGCCGGGCAGGGTAGTGAATACCGCCTCGGTGCCGGCGGTCTGGATCCCGTCCTGATTGCGAGCCCTGACCCGAAAGGTGTACGCCGTCTCAGGTGCCAGGCCCCCGGCACTCACGGTAGTCGTCTGGACCCAGCCGCTGTTGCCCACTGGATCGCCGCCGACGGCCAGCTCCCACTCGAAGTAGAGCCCCGACTGGCCCAGGGTCAGATTCGTAAATGTCCCTGTAGCGGTCACCTCGACGGAACCCGAGCTGATCACGCCGGCGGACAGGCCGGTGGGGGCCTCGATGTGGGTGGCCGTGGAGACCGGCAGGGAGTAGGTGCTGTAGTTGCGCGGGTTGGCGCCGTCGTGGGCGTTGACCGAATAGGTGTGCACCGTGTTGGCGGCCAAGCCGTCGTCATTGTAGATGGTGGACTCCTGCCAGCCGCTGCTATCTCCCGCCTCGCTGCCGTCGTCCCAGTAGAAGAAGAAGTACTCGACGGGCGGCGTCTCGTCGGAGGCCGTGGTGGCAGTCATGGTCAGTTCCGAGGTGCTCAGGGCCGCCGGCTCTGCCTGCCAGGTCATCGGGTCCGGGGTGGGGCCACAAGTGTCCGGCTCGCAGTCGTCCGGAACTCCGTTGCCGTTACAGTCTTGACTAGTTTGGTTGGCGATGTCGCACTCGTCGGGGACATTGTTGTTGTTGCAATCCGGGATGTCCCCGATCTGAAGCTCACACAGATCCAACATGCCGTTGTCGTTGCAGTCCAGCGAGGGGTCAGCCAGAACGTCGCAGGCATCGATCACCCCATTCTCGTTGCAGTCGAATTCGCTGGCCGTCTCGCAGGTATCCAGCACGCCGTTGTTGTTGCAGTCCAGCGACGGATCGGCCTGGATCTCGACCTGGTCGGGAACGCTGTCGCCGTCACAGTCGTAGGGATACTGAGCTACGGCGTGGTCAGCCAGATAGCCCGCCACACTGCGGACCATGTCGGCCGCGTAGTAATAGTCAATGTAATCGGGCGTATCCACCGAGTCGCAGGCCAGATGGTAGCAGGGGTTGGCCCAGTAGTCGTCCTCGATCAGCATGCTGGCCGGGAAGCCGGCATTCTCGAAAGATGCATGATCGCTGGCCCCGCCGAAAGCGGTCGCCCAGGTAAGGCCGTTGCTGTACTCATCAACCGCCGCCCCCAGGTCGCTGATCAGGGGCAACGATTGGGCCTGCGTGTAGAAGAAATTGCAGGCATAGCCGCCGTAGTTCCAGGCGATCATGTCCATCTGCACCATCCCGCGAATGTCGTCGGTCCAGTGATCCGCGACATAGGCCTCGCTGCCCACCAGCCCCCATTCCTCGAGATCGAAGGCGATGTACTTGATGGTGTACTCGGTCTCGTACAAGGAGAGAATCCGGGCCGCCTCCAGCAGCCCGGCCACGCCCGAGGCATCGTCGTCCGCGCCGGGATTGTTAGCCGAGTCGTAATGGGCCCCGACCACGTATTGAGCGGCGGGGTAGACGGTTCCCCATTGGGTAGCGACCACGTTGTA
The DNA here is from genome assembly GCA_964520125.1 of uncultured Planctomycetaceae bacterium. Classification (GTDB taxonomy): domain Bacteria; phylum Planctomycetota; class Phycisphaerae; order UBA1845; family UTPLA1; genus JAFGQA01. The sequence continues at coordinate 5,874 of CAZFMS010000057.1, read as the reverse complement.
CGCCTGGCCACCGTAGAACGAATGCAACTCGACCTGCAGCCCGAAGCTCTGGAACCTATCAAAGATGTTGTCACGGGCCGGGTCATGTTCCGCCCCGGCGCCCCCGCCCCCCCGATTATCGCCGGCGCGGGTATACAGCTCGTTGTCCAGATAATGGCGGTAGGTCACTGCGTGGACCTGATCGGCGATGACCTGGCCAATCTCGCTGGCCCGGGCCGTGGGGTGAGGCAGTACCAGAAGCAAGAAGACCGTGCACGAAAGAATACTCTTGGCCGCCATTCAGTTGCCCTCCAATCCCCCCCGGCGCTGCTGGTTGGAGCCCGTGCTCTCAGCCTCACCCTACATGCTACTCCTTCTACAACGTAAAAGTCCCTCCCGCTGCTCGCCCGCCGCGATCATTTTCAGGAAAGACCAACCCGGCGAGTTTCGTTCAGATCGGCGTTTCGCACCTCCCGCATCGGTGGGCAATCAGAGCCGCGACCGTCAGGGAGCGGTGCCTCACCAAACCATCACCTGGAGCATGTGTTGTTCTCCTACCGGCAATCTGGAAACGCTCAGGCCGACACCCGCGGCGGACCTGGACAGCGGTCATGGCCCAGGCGCTGGCTGCCGACGGTCAGGCTGCGAAAGCACCGAGCTTCCGACTCCGCGTTATTGGTCTTGCCGGACGGCACGAGGCCGGGTGCCTGGAGATGGATGACCCCGTTGACTGAACCGCCACCAATGGTACTATCAGTAGGGTAGGAGCGTCGATCGCGGAGGAGTGCGAAGGAAGCATCCCCGGGGGTTTGTTACCGGCCCACCTCGAAACGGGTGGCCATGGTCGGCGTCTTCGCCCCACCGAAGGCAGGCAATAACAGACGATTGCCGCGAAAAAGGACCTTGGTGTTCGTTGGGCCGACCCGCCCCTCCGCCCGCCAGGCCTCATCAACCTTTAAGGACTTCTCGGTATGTCTCCGCCACTTGGGGTAATCGGCCTGATGTTCGCCTTAGCGTCGGCCATCGGCGTCGGCCATGTCCCCTCCGACCAGGGCGTGGATTCCGGGACTTCGCGGAAGTCAGCAACAGCCCGCCGCCCAATACGGGATGCCCGCACCGCCCTGGCCGCCGGCGATGCCCGGCGGGCACTGGCAATGTTGGATTCCACCGTTCCGCGATTACCGCCGGCGGAACGTCTGTCGATCGAAGGACGAGCGCACCTGCTGCTGGGAAATCATGCTCTGGCCCGTCGAAAGCTGAAGGAGGCCGTCCACCTGCGGCCCAAGCACCCGGCCGATTTGTACTGGCTGGGCCGGGCCTATGCGGCCTGCGGCGCTCCCGCCCTGGCGGCGTCTCGTTTTCAGGAGGCCAATTGGAACGGGCTGGACACGGCAGAACTTCACTATCACTGGGCGGTGGCCCTGAAGTCGCTGGGCAAACTCTTGGGCACCGTTTCACGGCGGCAGTGGCCGGGCGATGCGGAATCCCCGCCGACCCCGGGATCGTTCGTCTCCCGTGGGCTGGTAGTCGGACCGGCACCGGATAGGCCCGGCTGGGTGATTGTCTGCCCGCCCAACTCCGCCCTCTATCAAGTACATCGGGCTCTCGAGTCGGACCCCCAGTGGGGCCAGGCCCTGCTCTCGGGAGCCGAGGTTTGGGCGGCGGCGGATCGTCACCGGCAGGCCATCTCATTATTCGCCAAGGCCGCCCGGCACCTGGAGGGGGAGGACTTGCAGGCCCGGTGTCATGACTCCTGGGCGGACAGCCTGCTGGCCCTCGGCGACCTGGACGGCTACCTGGAGCGAGCCCGCCGGCGGATTCGCTCGTCAGACAACATCGACTCGGCCCACTTGTCCCAGTGCTACGATCGGGCGGCCGGCCAGGCGGCCCAGCGCGGCGATCTACGGCGTCAAATCCGCTATCTGACCTTCGCGGTGGAACTCGAGCCCGCCGTGCACCGGCTGATCACCCTGGCCGATGCCCTCCTGCAAGCCCAGCGAAGCGGCGATGCCCACCGTTATCTCCAGACCGCCCTGGAACAGAACCCCTCCCGCCAACAGCGCCGACAGATCCTCGCCCGCCTGCGAGGAACCACCCATCTGGCATCCCCCCGCTAGGCCGGCAATCATCAACCCGGCATGTCATCGGCTGGCCGGTGATTCCCCATTCCCCTCGACCCTCTGCGATCTCTGTGTACTCCGCGGTGAACTATCCTCCCCTAGCTCGCGCGCCGGCAGGCGGCCACGGTGTTGGCCAACAACATGGCCACCGTCACCGGACCCACGCCGCCGGGGACCGGCGTGATGGCCCCGGCGATGGGGGCCACCTCGTCGAACCGCACGTCGCCGACGGTCTTCATTTTCTTCTCACCGCCCTCACCTTTTGCGGGGACCCGGTGGGTGCCGACATCGATGACCGTAACCCCCGGTGACACGTGCTCGGCACCGAACAGGCCGGCCACCCCCGCCGCGGCGATGAGGATCTCGGCCCGCCTGGTGTGCCCTGCCAGATCTCGAGTACGGGTGTGGCACTGGGTGACCGTCGCGTGGGCGGCCAACAACAGCATGGCCAGCGGCTTGCCGACGATGATGCTCCGCCCCACGACCACCGCCTCCCGACCCTTGATCTTCAGCCCCGTCGATTGCAGGCAGGCGAAGGCCGCAGCGGCGGTGCACGGCACCAGGGCCTCGCGCCCCATGGCCAGCAGCCCCAGGTTGGCCGCCCCCACACCTTCCACGTCCTTCTCCGCGGCGATGAGCTGCTGAAGCGCGAAACCGTCCAACGCCTTGGGAACCGGCATCTGCAGCATGATCCCACTGACCGCCGAGTCGGCGTTCAAGGCTGCGATCGCCTCGGTCGCGGATGACATCGTGGCCTCATCGGGCAACTGGATGAGGCGATACTCTAGGCCCACGGATTCGGCGTGCTTGGCCTGCGATCGGGCATAACTGGCCGCCGCGGGATCGTCGCCGATCAACACTGCCGCCAGGCAGGGGGAGCGACCTCGACCGCACAACTCCGCGACTTGACCGGTCGTACTCTGCTTGATCTCCGCCGCCAGGGCCTTGCCGTCGATCAGTGTTGCTCCCAAGGCTTGCTCCCTCATTGGTTTACGGGTGGGGACCCTGTTTCCGAATCCAGTCCGGCGATGCAGCTCCGCCATCTTGACTCGAACGCGGCCTCGAGAGGCCCAAAGGCCTTCTCGAAGTCCGCGATCGCCGAGCGCCGCCCAGATCCCGGGGCACCTCCCCGGGGCGACTCAGCCTTAATATAGCCCGCCAGCGCCTCCGGGTGGATCTGCACAAGATAGTACACCAGCGCCCAGGCCGAGGCATAGGCTTCCGGCAAGCGCTCCGCACCGGGTCCCATCAGCTTGGGATCGGCGATCAGCTCGACGAGCTTGATGGGGCCTTTGCCCATATCCACGGCCCGGAAGTCGGCCAGGCGGTGTCGATTCACCGGCTCCGGCCCCTCGAACTGCATGGCCAACCCCTCCTTCAGCCAGCGCCGACCGGCGTGGTGACGCCCTTGCAGGCCGAGATTATACAGCACCTGGTGGGCGATCTCATGGCGGACAAAGGTCATCTCCACGAGGCCCTTCAACTCCGCAATGTGGACCTCGATCTGTTCGATGTGCCGCAAAGACCTGCGGACCCGCTCTCTGCCCTCCTCATCTACTGGACCTGGCGGGGCAACATTCTCCAACCGCGACCTGGCCTCGGCGATCTCCCGGCGCTTCTGACGGACCAGGACCGAATCATCATAGTCAAAAAGAAAGCAGCGATTGGAACGCTCGTCGAAAAAGGTGGGGGCCCGCTCGTCGATATGGAAGCCGGCCGCCCGGGCGTAAGAGGCGTAAGCCTCCCACCGCCCGAAGAAGATCACGGTCATCTTACAGGCGGGACGACGCACCGGCAGTCGCAGCCGACCCGCGAACCGGCGGACGGCTTCAAACGTCTCCTCGGCGGTCGTCGAAAGCTGGGCGATGCGCTCGACCGGTGCCGAACTGATGATCGAGAAATGGGCCGTATGGTGATGGCGAAACTGTTCACCGAACTCGGCGAGCAACGCCCGGTCGGCACGGTCGTCGGCGGGCAGCAGCATCTCGGAATCTGGTGCCGTCGTCGGTCGCGATTGCTGCCCGACCGCGGCCGGGATAGCGAACAACATGACTATCACGGGGATCCAGAATCGCAGGACGAAGCTCAGTTGACCGGCTGCGGGCATCTCAGGTCTCGGCGAACTCGTGGCCCTGCCGGGGCTTGAACTTGTCGGCCTTGTACGCCGTCAGCGGGACCGGTTTCTCGTCGAGCAGCTTGCCCAGGTATTCCGCCGCCGCCGGTAGGGCCTTTTCCGGGTCGGCCAGGGCCGGATTCCACAGCTTGGGCCAGGCCACCACGATGTAGCCCCGATAGTTGATGCCCCGGAGGAGCTGAACCGTGCGAGCGATCTCGACGTCACCCTGGCCGGGCGGGACGTGACCCCCAAAAGTCCCGTTGTCCCCGAACTTGCCGTCGCCTATGTGAACCAGGCCGATCTTGGCCCCCAGCCGGGGGATCGACCGCGTCGGACGCTCGTCGCGCGTCCGGGCGGCAAAGGGACTCCAACAGCACCTCACCGCCGGGGAGTCCGCGGCATCCACCAGGTACCACATGGATTGGCTGTCCACGAAGTCGCCGCCGTTCTCTATGACCACGGTCACCCCACGCTCCGCGGCGTAGGGGGCCAGGTCCCGAATCGCCGCGGCGATCCGAGCCAGAACCGTGTCCCGCCGCTCGGTCCAATGCAAGCCGAGCAGCTTCGACCCGGGGATTTCCCCGCCGTACACGCTCACGCAGGGACACTTCAGCTTGGCGGCCAGGTCGATGTACTCGCGGACCTGGGCGGCATTCTCCGCAACCTGCCGCGGATCACGCGAAGAAAAGGACGCCGCGGACGCCAGGCAGACAAACTCCACCCCGGCCTGGCCCATCAGTTCGGCGATCTTGGCCGGATCGGCGGCCAACTCCGGAGCCACCGGAAGCTGCATCTGGCCCTGCAGGCCCCGCAGCTCAATCCCGTCGTACCCATACTCCTTGGCCTTCTCGACCATCGTCGGCAGGTCCCATGCCGGACAGCCGACGCTGCTGAATGCGAGCTTCATCAGTGGTGGACTCCAGTCTCCAGGTTGCGCATCAAAGTCGATCTCCCCACCATACGAATCCGCAAGCCAAAGTCAACCACCGCCCCGGCCTCGTCCAATAACCCTACCCCGGGTGGTTCACCGCAGAGCACGCAGAGATCGCAAAGTAATGATGCAGGTAAGGAGCTAGAGCGGGCAGAAGTCCCGGCGGCGCACATAGCGCCCCACCGCCGGAAGCTGAATGCTGATAGCTGATAGCTACCAACTCAAAACTTCACCTTCGGCGTCTCGCGGGCCTCGGGCTCTTCGATCTCGTAGTATTCTTCGCGCTGGAAGCCGAGCAGGCCGGCGAAGATCACGTTGGGGAAGACTTGGATCGATTCGTTCAGCCGCCGGACGCAGTCGTTGTAGTGCTGCCGGGCAAAGCTGATCTTGTTTTCCGTGGTGGTCAGCTCCTCGGAGAGCTGCTGGAAATTCTGGTTGGCCTTCAGGTCCGGGTAGGCCTCGGACAGGGCGAAGAGCTGCCGCAACGCCCCCCCGAGGAAGTTCTCCGCCGCGGCACTCTGGGCCGGACCCGAGGCGGAGACGGCCTGCTGCCGGGCCTTGATCACCCGCTCCAGGGTATCTTTCTCGTGTCCCGCGTAGCCCTTGACCGTCTCCACCAGGTTGGGGATCAGGTTGTGCCGCCGCTTGAGTTGCACGTCGATCTGGGCCCAGGCCGCCCGGACCAGGGTCCGCAGACGGACCATACCGTTGTAGATGGCGATGAGGGC
>CAZFMS010000056.1:0-17501 GCA_964520125.1 uncultured Planctomycetaceae bacterium | reverse complement strand
AGTGCCCGGGTGGGTCTGTGGTGGTGCCTGGGTCTGGTGGCCTACGGGTTGTTCGACGAGGCCACCCAGCCCTTGGTGGGGCGGGCATTCCAATGGGGGGACTGGATAGCAGATTGTGGTGGCGCGGTGGCCGGGGTGTTGTTCGCCGCGGTCTGCCATCGAAGGACCCAGGGGTGTGGAAGTTGAGAGTTGAGGTACCGACGATGCTTCTGAGTCCAGGGCTGACCCTGAGTGGGCTGGCCGCCGCGGCGACGCTGTTGGCGGCGGTGGCCGGGTGTGAATACGAGGACTCGGGGAGGCGGAGTCGGAGAGAGGTGGTGCGGGTGACGGTGGTGGCCGAGGCCCGAGATGATCCGACGTGGGAGGTACTGGTAGCGGCCTCCAACGAGTTCGAGAGACAAGAGCGGTTCGTGGAGGTGGAGGTGATCGGACCGCAGACCACTTCGCCGCGGGAACAGCGGGCCCTGCTGGAGGGCCTGATAGGGAGCGGTGTCGATGCGGTGTGCCTGGCCCCGACCGATGCCGCGGCCCTCCGCCAGACGATCGATTTGTTATCCCAGAGCGGCGTTCGCGTGGTTACCGTCGGCCGTGACGCTCCCCGATCGAAGCGCGATGCCTACCGCGGGCCGTCGGGGGCGGAGATCGGCCGGGCTGCGGCGGACGCGTGTGCCGCGGCGGTGAGAGATCGATCCAAGACGGCCATGCTACTTCACGCCGGGCCGGACGACCCGATCTACGGCAGTCGCCGCTTGGGTTTCCTGAACGAGCTTCGTCTGCATGAGGGAATAACGCTCCTTCGGGAAGTCAACTGCTCCCGGAACCCGTCCGCTGCGGTGAGCATGGTGCGCTCGGAGTCGCGGAAGTACTCCCGAGTCGGCTGTTGGGTGTTCCTTGAAGATTGGCCCCTGCGAGCGACGCCGGCCGTGCATCGCCTGATGCCGAGGGGGTGTGGAATCGTCCTATGCAACGGCTCGCCGCGTTATCTCGGCTTACTGCGCGAGGGTCTGGTAGTGGCTCTCATCACCTATGACCCTCGGCGGGCGATAGAGGAGGCGTTGTTGGCCGCAGCGCGGCTGGCCGAGGGTGGAGACACGCGTCTGATTGCCCCGAAGTCCCTGACCCCCGTAGAAATCGTCACCATCGGGAATCTGCCGCACTATGAGGCGCGGTGGGAGACCTGGCAGACGGACGCCCCGCCGGCTGACGGTCGCACGGATGAGGGTGGCTGATGGTTGATTGGCCTTTGCTCAGCGGGAGCCCAAGAAGAAGGTCCCGAAGGTCCTCAGCAGGATGATCAGGTCAAGCTCCAGGGAGGTGTGCTTGACATAGTAGAGGTCGAGCTGCAGCTTGCGGCGGGCGTCGGCGACGCTGGAGCCGTAGGGATAGTTGATCTGGGCCCAGCCGGTCAGGCCCGGCTTGATCAGGTGGCGTTCGTCGTAGAAGGGGATGAGTGAGGTCAGGGGGCCGACGAATTCCGGGCGTTCCGGTCGGGGCCCGACGACGGACATGTCGCCTCTGAGGATGTTCCACAACTGAGGCAATTCGTCGAGCCGGGACTTGCGGAGGAACCGACCGATGCCGGTGACCCGGGGGTCGTTGGGGGTGGCCCAGGCCGAGCCGCCGGACTCGGCGTTGCCATTCATGGTTCGGAACTTGTAGAGGGTAAAGATGCGGCCGCTCTGTCCTACTCGGGCCTGCGAATAGAGGACCGGGCCGCGGCCGTGGAGTCGAATCGCCGCGGCAACCACCACCAACAGGGGGGCGGTCAGGACCAGACCGACCGCCGCTATCACTGCATCGAAGATGCGTTTGATCAAGGCGTGTTCTTGGCGTTGCCCCTTCAGGTCGGCGGCCAGAAACCAACTCGGGGTGATGTGCGAGACCGGGACCTCTCCATAGGTTGATTCGTAAAACGTCGTCTCGTCGGTCACCCGGCAGCCCAGCCGCAGGCAGGCCAGGGCCGCACGTTGGAACTGGGGACTCGCCGCGGCAGCGTCGGCGACCACCACCTCGGCGACGTCGAACTCGCAGCAAAGCCTCTCCACCTGGCTGACCTCCCCCACAACGGGTATGTCGCTGAGGCCCTGCTCGGTGTCGTACTCGTCACAGACCACCAGGCCGACCAGGCGATAGCCGGGGACGGAGCCACGCCTGACCGAACGGATGATCGCCCCGGTCAAGGGACCCTGACCGATGACCAGCAGGCCGCGGCGCACGTCGCGGATGGCCCGGTGAGCCAGCAGCCGCACGGACGAGGCCGTAATCAGGAAGAAGATGATGCCCGAGGCGGCCATCCGGCGGCTGAGGCTGGAATACATGAACAGATGCATGATCACCCAAGTAGCCAGCATGGCCAGGGTGACCGTGAGGAGGCATCGGGCGATGACCCTCGATCGGGCCCAGAGAGTGGCGGGTTCGTAGAGCCCGAACACGCTGCCCGCGACGACCACTGCCGAGGCCAGGACCACCTGAGCGACCCACACGTCGTAGCCCGCCAGGATGTTGGCCGAGTTGACCCACCAGACAAACAGCCGGTCGCCGAGAGTGGTGCCGGCACACACCAGAACGACGTCCAGGATCATCCACGCAACCCGCGGCAGATTGAGGAAGCACGGGCCGATGAGTGCGCGCCAGCCGGCCGGCTTCTTCAGTCTTGCCGGGGTCGGATCGGCGCGCGGCGGTGCCGGATCTGCCGGCACGAACCCGGTGTGCAAACCGGTTAGGTCCGGTGAAGTAGCCACATCTATCGAGATCAGAGTATTGGTGGTCACTGAGCGCTCAGCCTCGTCGGTAGGTATTGGTATCGGACGGCGAAAGAGTGAACCTGAGTAGTGTCTGGAGAGAAAGACAACTGCCGCCATCAGTCGTTTGAGCGGTCCAGGCGGTAATGTCCGTCGGCCTTTACTACCCCTGTAATGTACTTCTCGCATTGGCCCGCGAGTCACCGAGGATGCGTATGGCACAACAATGCCATGTGTTGGTTGCTCGGGGTGTTGCCGGTCGTGTTGCTTGGTGTGGCCGGCGCCGACCCGGCGCGTCCGGCCATATCTCCTCGCCGGTGGCGGGCGATGGTGCCCCGCGAACCGCACCAGAGTCTACACAAGTAGTCTCCTCGGAACTCCGATAAGCACCGAGGCAAGTGTCCTGTCAGCCCGTGCTGTGCGCTGCCGGATTGCCGGCCGAGAGGCCACCGTGATCAAGAGGAAAACGTGATGAAGACGCCATCTGCCAAAGGGCCTGCGATGATCTGTCGCGGAGGGGGGTTGCGTCCGTTGTGGCTCGGGTTGCTTTCCGCCGGGGTCGGATTCCCGGCCGCGGGCTGTGGCTCTCCTGAACCAAAGTACGAACCGCCCGTCGATCGTGACCTGGTGTGCATCACCGCCGCCGATCTGGGAGTAGAGCCGGAGGCTCTGGAAGAGTGCGGAAACCTGAAGTTGGACACCCGGGGCTCAGTGGCCCGATTTCCGACCGGGGTCTCGGTGGTACGGGTGGGCTCGATGATGGATGAGAGAAGCATGCGCCGCCGCCTGCAGGTTGCCGAGATGCCCCCGGAGAGCGAGGTGTATTGGTGCCGGATGTGGGAGGACTTGCCCCCGATTCGCGAGGTGACCATCTTGAGAACCCTGGGGCTCGATCCACGGGGGGCCAGCTATGAGGACCTGCTGCGGGAATCGCTCAACATCGACTGCAAGCTCTGCATCATCTTCGCCCGGGTGGAGGACACCGAAGCCGATGCCGAATTCGTCGCCGTCCTCTGGGATGCGGCGAATCACAACGCCCTGACCGCCTTTCGGGCCCCGGTGAGCCTGACCGAAGAGGATCGGGAAGCATGCCGAGAGTCTAACCGCGGCGGCAAGTGGGTGAGCGAGGCGGACTTCCGGGCCGAGGCGGACCTCCGACGACTGGTCCGCAACGCAATGTGGGACCTGGTCGCCAAGGACGAGGCCTCGACCACTACCAAGCCGAGTCCGTGGCGTGATTACCGCCCGCCGTTGCCGCCTGGATTCCTGCCGTTGTTCCCGCGGGATTACGACCGTTTCCGACGGCTGGAGAAGATCCTCGAGGCCGGCCAATAACGGGGGCGTGCAGTGGGGAAAGACAGCAACCCGAGCACTCCAGAAGCGCGGCCGGCCGACGCCCCCGGCGAATCGGTGCCACCGGTCAACCGGAGATCGACCGCCACCGGATTGAGACCGCCGGCCGGCATCTCTGACCAACCCCTGATCAACGCCGTCCATCGCATGGTGGGAGAGATCGTCCTCGCGGCGTTTGTGGCCGTGCTGGTGTACATCTCCTTCGTGCCGTTCGATTTCACGCGCCACCCTCCGTCGTGGTCGGGAGCCACGTTTCTCTGGGGACTGGCCTTCGCCCCTCCCAATATGCCGGACATTCTCGCGAACATCGCCCTCTATACCCCGCTGGGGGCCCTGGCCTACGCCGTTTGCCGAAGACGAAGGCTGGGGCGGATGGCCTCCGGGGCCCTGGTGCTGCTGTCGACCTCCTTGCTCAGCTTCCTTATCGAACACGGCCAGCACTGGGTCAGGTCACGAGTCTCGAGCTGGGTGGACGTGGTCGCCAACGGGCTGGGCATCCTGCTGGGGATCATCCTGATAGGCATGTGGGAAGCGCAAATCCGGCGCGTGCTCGGACACGCCAAAGAATCCGTGCGACGAAACTGGCCGCTGGCCCTGGCCAAGGCGGCCGTCTGCATTGTCTTGCTCGTACATCTGCGCCCCTATGACGTCGTGGTGGATGTCTACCACACCGCGGCGGAGATGCGCCACGCCGACGTCAGCCCGCTGGCCGCTTGGAAGGACCTGCCGGCCAGGACTGACTGGGAGGTTCGCAAAGGGTTTCGGTTCGGCATGCACGAGTTGCCGCGGGCCCGATGGGAATACGCCCTGGACCGGGTAGTGAACGTGGCGGCCTACGCCGCGTTGGTCATGCTGCTGGCGGTCGGCTTGGCGGCGCAGTTCCCCAGCCGGGCGGTGCTCTACCTGTGGTCGGGGTTTGTGGGGATATCCCTGGCGGCCATGATCACCGTGATCCGCATCTTTCTAATCTCCCACGGGCTCGACACGGCGTATTTCTTCTGTGCCCTGTTGGGCTGGCCCCTGGGATGCGGCCTGGCCCACGCGGTGCTGGCCGGTCGGAAGCACCTGAGATCGGAGGATTCACCGCCGAGCACGCAGAGATCGGGGAGAGGCGAAACGTCGAAAAGTCAAAACGTCGAAAAGCCAAGACGTCGACCGCTTCCTGACGGTCGCAGCTCTGATCTTGGTCTAACGACTCGGCCCGCCCTCCTGCCCCGGTCGATAGGGATCATGGCCATCGGCTTTGCCCTGGCGATGGTTATCACCTATGAGCTGGTGCCGTTTGACTTCGGCAGCGGCGCCGGATCGGACTCGCCGTTGGCCGCCCGGCGAGTTTGCCTGTTGCCGTTCAAGGCCCACTTCACCAGTCGACCCAACGTTGCCTTTCAGGACATCAGTGGAGAGATGTTGCGTTACGCGGTGATCGGTGCCTGCCTGGCCTTGATCCTGCGGCAACGCCGATCCGGCTGGCCCTGGCAGCGGCAACTCTGGACCGCGGTGGCGGCCACCAGCGCCGCATCAGTGGCCCTGGAATGCGTGCATCTGGTAATGGCCACTCGGCAGACGGACGTCACCACCGTCTTGCTGGCCATGGCCGGGGGCTTCGCCGGAGCGGTCGCCGTGCGCTGGGCGACTGATTACCGCGCGTCACTCGCCGTGGTCGTCGCCGATGACCTGTTGACCGGACAGTTGATCGAGGGAGAGACGTACCAGGAGTTGTCAGTTGTCAGCCAGCAGTCGTCAGCCAAGAAGACGCAGGATGCGCAGCACTGATTGTTGATCACTCATCGCTCATCGCTGATAGCGGATCGCTCATCGCGCGTGACTGACCACGTGGCGATGCTTGCCGGACGGATCGGGCCGGATCTCGTCCACCAGGCTGATGCGCACCTCGATGTCTCGACCGATTTGGCGTTTCAGTAGTTCGCTGATGCGCTGCCGCCGAGGACCGCCAACCCCGGCGCGGGGGACGATGGACACCTCCAGGTCCAGGCTCGCCTGTTGAACAACCTTGAACTCCTCGACCGCCGGCTCGTCGCGCAGGACGTAGATGACCGAAAGGGCGTGGGCAAATCCCCCGGCGGCGGTGCGGAGCATGTCGGTGCGGCGTCCCTCGATGATCTCCAGTGCCTCCAGACCCCGGCCGCAGGGGCACGAGCCAGCCTGGCGCCGGGCGATGTCGCCGGTTCGATAGCGAATGAAGGGCATGCCCACCGCATCGAGGTGAGTGATGGTGATCTCTCCCGGCCGGCCCACCGGGACGGGTCGGCCGACGGCGTCCAGGAGTTCGACGATCAGGCTCTCCATGGTCACGTGGTAGGCCCCGCGGGGACACTGATGGGCGATAAAACCCGCCTCGCGAGAACCGTAACCATCTGCAACAGAAACAGTTACGGCCTTTTCGATGACCGCCCGATCCGCCGGCTGGAGCAATTCACCGGTCACGAAGACGGCCTCGAGCGATCGCCCGCGGATGGATCGGCCGAGGCCTTGGGCGTGGCGGGCCAGCCGGGCAATGCTGCTGGGATAGCCGAAGATGTGCACCGGATCGAACCGCCGGATCTCCTCGAGATAGCCCGACATCACTTGCGGGGTCATGCGGAAGGCGTTCAGCAGGCGATGGTTGGTCAGGGCGTCGCGCAGAGTCTTGATGCGGTCCTGTCTGGTGTGCTCCACCGGTGAGCCCCAGACGTACAGCTCCCGCTCGCCGATGTCGACGCCGAACCACCGTCGCGTCCGGGCCCGGGCCGCCTGGTCTGCGGCCTGACGACGGCGACCAGTCTGGAAGGCCAGCGGCACCCCGGTCGAGCCCCCGGTGGTGCAGTGGTGCAGGCCGCCCCTGACCGTCGGATCGATCATCTCTTGGTTGTGCTCAACGATGTCGGACTTGGTCAACACAGGCAGGGATGACAGTCGATCAAGCGTGACGCCGGCCGGGTCGATGCCGGCCTGGTCGATTCGACGTCGATAGAAAGCACACTTGGAATAAGCGTGGGCCAGTAGCTCGCGGAGCTTGGCCTGCTGCAATCGGCGGAGACGATCTACCGGCCACCATTGGGAACGCTCTAATCGACGCAGGTACCCGCGCGTTCCGCGGCCCAACAACCGCTCGTGCAGAGGAAAGATGATCTGTCTAACGATCAGCGGGTGCATGACGGTTTGGAAACCGGGGATTGGGGATTGACGATTGGGGATTAAGAATTGGAGACCGGGGATTGGAGAGCGCCGGGGGATCCGTGTTTAGCCGCGACCCGCAGGGGAGCGCGGCGGGAGATTGCGGAACGCGAAACGCGAAACGGCTGTCGAAAGATGAGCACGCCGCCATCGTGCTTCCCGGGGTCGCGAAGAGCCGGCACCAACTGTCAAACATGGTCAGCTTCCATAAGGTAGGCCCGCACCGCCGCCGTCCGGAGGCGTGATCCTGCCAGATTCGCCTGACGGCCTCCGGCGAAATCCACTCGTGCAACCTGGCCCCGGGGCGCATCAGACCGTCGAGAAAGCGCTCCCGGAGCGGCCCGGCAAACCAGTCATCCAACGGCACATCGAAGCCGGCCTTGGGACGCAGGGGGGCGGAACAGCCGACGTGTCGCTGAACGGCCCGTCGCAGGGGAACCTTGCCGGCGGTGCCGCGAATCCGGCTGCCCGGGGGGATCGACCAGGCGAACTCTACGAAACGGTGATCGAGCATCGGCGACCGGACCTCCAGGCCGTGGGCCATGCTGGCCCGGTCGACCTTGGTGAGGATCCCGTCCGCCAGCCCCAGCCGGATGTCGACGTACTGGCACTTCGACAGATGGTCGGGGGCGTCGCATCGACGGTAGAGAGAGCGGACCAGGTCGAGAGGGTCGTATCCGGCGGTGTCCTCGGCGACGGAGCGGTCCAGAAGGAGCCTTGCTTCCGCGGGGTTCATCGTCGAGATCGAGTACCCGTGGGCGGTCGCGGGGTCCACAGCAAGATTGCCCAGGGTCGAGGCGGCCCGCAGTATCCGGGGCATCCACGGTCGATCAGGATAGACCGCGGCGATGGGACCAATGACCGCCCTCCGCAAGACGCCGGGCACCACGCCCCGGAAGGCCTGCTCATAGCGGTCAAAGCGGTAGCGTCGATAGCCGGCCATGGTCTCGTCGCCGCCGTCGCCGGACAGAGCCACCGTGACCCGCCGGCGCATCTGCCGCGACAGGTGGTAAGTGGGGATGGCCGAGGGGTCGGCAAACGGCTCGTCAAAGTGGTAGCAGAGTTCATCGACCGTGCCGGCGGCGTCGGTTCGGATGAGGGCCTCGTGATGGTCGGTGTGTAATAGCGAAGCGACCTCGCGGGCATAGGGCCGTTCGTCGTAAGTCTGCTCGTCGAAGCCGCAGGTCAGGGTGACGATGTCGTTGCGGGCCAGTCGGGCCATGGTGGCAACCACGGCGCTGGAGTCCAGCCCCCCGCTGAGGAACGCCCCGACCGGAACGTCGGCGATCAAGCGCGGGCGAGTCGCCTGCCCCAGCCGCGACCAAAGTTCGTCCGCCAGGTCATCGAGGGAGTCGGTCCGCCAGCCGCGGTGGCCCAGGTCCCAGTACTTCTCGACCGACATTCGGCCGTTGCGAAATTCGAGCAGGCACCCGGCCGGCAGCTTGTGAATGTCTCGGAAGATGGTCTTCGGGGCGGGGATGAATCCGAAGGTCAGGTAGTCGATCAGGGCGGTGGGATCGACCACCGCCGGCATGCCCGGTACGGCCAGCAGGGCTTTCAACTCGGAGCCGAACACCAGGCGCCGGCCGTCGAAGTGGTAGTAGAGCGGCTTGACCCCCAGCCGATCGCGGGCCAACAGGGCGGTCCGTCGGCGGGCGTCCCACAGGGCAAAGGCGAACATGCCGTCGAGCGATTCAATGCAGCGATTACCCTTCTCTTCGTAGAGGTGCACCAGGCATTCGGAGTCGCCGGCGGATCGGAAGACGTGTCCCCGGGCGATCAGGTCGTCACGCAATTCGAGGAAATTGTAGAACTCCCCGTTGACCACCGCCCAGACGGTCTGCGTTTCGTTGGCTATCGGTTGATGGCCGGTCTCCAGGTCGATGACGCTCAGCCGGCGATGACCCAGGGCGACGCCGTCGGTGACGTATTGCCCGCTGTCGTCGGGCCCCCGGTGCACCAGGCGCTCGAGCATGGCCGGCAAAGAACCAACCTCTGCTTCGCTCAACCCGTCGTGCTTGAGAATGCCGGCTATACCACACATTCTGGATCCGTCCGCTTTCGGTCCTTGATGTTCATCCGACCAGAGCCGGAACCAGCCGGGCAATTCAGCATGAGTACCGACGAAGCACCCCGGCTCAGCACGGTGGGTGCAAGAGCGCCTGTAGCTTCATCGGCTCATCCAGTCCGTCGCTGGACCGATAAGCCGACCGGCCCGACCGATGATGCGATCTCCGTATATCCCGCCCCATCTTGGCAGACAGCCGGCTGGAAACGACGCGTCCCGGACCTTGGCCTCGGAAGCCGCCCCGCCGGCGGGGTATAATCGACTGTCCTGAATTCAGATCTTCGCCGGAGGGGCCCAAATGTCAGACTGCAGCGATCGCAGTGCCCGAGCGGCGCCATGGCCGCCGTTTGCCGTCTGCCTGCTGGTCCTGGCCGGCTGCGATCTCACCCTCCTCCCGGGACCGGACAGCGCCGGGTTTCCTGCGGATGCAATACCGCCCGACAGTGTCGCCCTGCAGATCGAGAATCACTCCGGCGTGGACGTCTTGGTAGAGGCGGTCTACTCCAAGGCCGAACTCCAAGTGCGACGTACCAATCTATTGCTAACTTCGAGCGGTGCCGAGTCGGTCGAGGGAGTGACCCCGACCGCCGCGGATCGGATAACCGTGGAAGTTCGCCTGGCCGCCGGCCCTGAACGTCCTTCGGGAATGGAGATCGGCGGCCTGCTCCAGGCCCATGTCTTCGAGAGGGGCGTCGATTACCAGGGAGGAGAAACTCTCTTGCTGGTCATCTCGGCGCTGGAACCTGCCCAGAACTGCATCGGCATCGGCAACGGCACGCCCGGCGTCTGCGAGGTCCCCGGCGACCTGAACGCTGACGGAGCCCTTGACCACCTGGACATTCCCCTCTTCATCGAGGTTCTCCTGGGAAAAAACACTGATCAGGCTACCATCCTCCGGGCGGACCTCAATCGGGACGGCGCCGCCGACGGCAACGACCTCCAGGGTCTCGTTGCGGCCTTCCTGGCGGCGATGTAGCCTGGTGCTCTGTCAATGTTGATCTGAGGGTTCGAGCGAGCCGGGCCGTCCTCGGCCCGGTCTAGGCCGAACACCCCAGAGGCCCACCCGCCTGGGGAGACCAACCCGCCAAATCGTGCGTGACAGAGCACTGGTTAACCCGCGGTCCAGCAGGCGCCCAGGGCCATCCAGGGCGGTTCCAGCACGGGAAGGTGCCCCAAACTCGGGCGATGGGCGAATCCGCCCGGCCGGGAGCAGTCCGGCCGCCGTCCCGGCCGACTTGGAGTATCCGGAGCCCGGCGGCCATGCCAGGAGAGTCGTCAGCACCCCTCAAGCCGATTGACAGGGTGGCTAAGATCGGCCGATGGCAATAGAGTGTGGGTGGCCTGACGGTTTCTTCAGGAGATAGTCGATGATCGCCGCGCAGTGCATTCTGGCATTCCTTCAAAGCCTCGGCTGGCCCGAGTTGATGGTTATTGGGCTCGTGGCCCTGTTGATCTTCGGGCGGCGCCTGCCGGAGGTGGGGCGGTCCCTGGGCAAGGGGATCGTCGAGTTCAAGAAGGGCCTCAAGGACACCACCGAGGAAGTCAAGGACATCCTGCCCTCGGAGCAGGATGTCAAGGGCGGCACAACCGGCCCCAAGAACGACGGGAAGAAGTCGGAGAAGAAGTCCGGGTCTTCCTGAGCCATTCCCTCCTCTCCGGCCGGCTTCGTCTTTCGTCTCCTGCTCCCCGCTCTTGGTACCTGCCAAGTACCCCGCTGCCGGGCCTGATTCCGCGACCGGCCTCCAGGTAGATCCTGTCCCTCGCACCAGGTCGAAGCCCTGCCTTGCAATTGATGCGGCGAAGCGCGACAATCTCGGCCGGAGGCGGGCCGTTTAGCCGGGTTCACGGAGATCAGCCATGAGTTCAAGAAGCAAGCCCTGTCACGCGGTGCTGGCCTGCGCCGGGATCGTCGCCCTACTCGTTGCCACGCCTTGCTCGGCCCAAAAGAAGGCCGATGCCCGGCCGAACCAGAAGAAGAAACAATTTCGCGGCGTCATCGGGGCGGACAGCAAGAAGGTCAAGGTGGTCGATGGAAAGACGCTCCTCTGGGCGTCCGGCGATCCGGACAGCCCGGATTCCCAGTGGTACGACTTCACCGGCTCGCCGATTCCGGCCGAGAAGCTGCAGTTCGGCATCGGCAAAGACCGCATCCGGGCCATCGACGATCCGCTGTTCGTCGACCCGGACGATCCCCGGCTCCTGAAGCTCCTCCAAACCGGCCGCCGATCCAAGAAGCAACCCCAGACCAACGACCAGATCGAGGTGATCGGCTTTGCAGACGGAGACGACGCCCGGGCCTATCCGGTAGCGCTGCTCGACCACCACGAGCTGGTCAACGATCGCGTCGCGGGCAAACCGGTCACCGTCGGCTGGTGACCGCTGGTCCGCCTGTCCGTAGTGTACGGACGAACGAAAGACGGCAAGGTCGACGAATTCGGCGTCAGTGGATATGTCTACGAAGACACCTTCATCATCTTCGATCGCCGTACCGAGAGCCTCTGGTATCCCTTCGACGACGTAAAATGGACCGCCATCTCCGGGCCGCGCCGGGGCGAGACGATCCCGTTCATCACCGAGGCCCCGGTGGTGACTCTCGGGCAGTGGCGCGAGAAACACCCCCAGACCGTCGTACTGCTGGGCCCCAAAGGCAAGACCAAAGAGGCCAAGAAGACGCCCGCCAAGACCCGTGGATGAGCCGCCGCCCGGATCTGCAGCCCCGCCGCCAAAGGCGGTGGTGCACAGGCTCTGCCCCTCTGCGATCTCAGCGTGCTCCGCGGTGAATGGCTCGTTCTAACGGGCCGTACCAGGGTGCTCATTCTCGCTCGCCGGCGAGCAACTCCACCAACAGGGCGATAGTCTGTTCCACGGTGGCCGGAGAGGCGTGGCCGGGAACCTCCAGCGGCGCGATCAGGGCGAAGCCGATCGCGGAGTGGATCAACTGCCAGGCCAGACCGGCGGCGGACACGTCACGGCGAACCAGCTTGGCCCGCTGGGCCCGCTTTATCACCTGGGCCAGGAATCTGGCGTACCGTTGATAGTGGGTGCAAAGAGCGGCCTGGATCTCCGGCTCACGGAACTCGGCCTGGGCGGCAAATATCACCCGGTACAACTGCATCCCGCGGGGGTCGGCGATCGCCGGGTTCAGCCGCAGGAGCACGCGGAGCTGGTCCAGAGGCGACTTCAGCGGAGCAATGGCCCGACGCCATTCGCCCAACACCTCTTTGCCGACCTCTTCGAGCAGAGCGACGAACAGATCGTGCTTGCTGTCGAAATGCTGGTACAACACCGGCTCGGTCACCTGGGCGGCCCTCGCCAGCCGGGCGGTGGTCGTCCCCTGGTAGCCATGCTCGGCAAAGCAGGTGATGGAGGCCTCCAGCAGTTGCCGGCGGCGATCGATGGCCTTCATCCGCGGGGCCATGGTGGTATCGGTTCTCCATAATCGGCCAGGGGCTCGTGAGGCCGTCAGTTTGGAGCAACGTCATTTATGAAGACGGGCCGGCGTTGGCCAGCGCTTCATCAGTGGTCGCGTATATCTCGAACAACTCGTCCAGACGGGTCAGAGAAAACGACTCGCGGACCCGGGGCTGAATATCGGCCAGGAGCAGCCGCTGGCCGTGCTGCTTGAATTCCTCGAGCAGCTTCAGCAGCACCCCAAACCAAATGCTGGCGGCATACTCGACCTTGCTCAGGACCAGAATGACCGGCCGATCCCCTGCCTGGGCAGCAGCAGCCTCCACTTGCTTCTTCATCTGCGGAGCGGTTTCCCAATCCATCCCACTCCATTGCACCATCGCCAGGATCACCTGGTCGCGTGCTTCGATCGTGACAACCTGTTGGTCCGACATGATGACCTCGCTACCGCCTTCGGTCTTCCCCTGACGATCGTATCTCCTCCTGGTCCGCAGGCCACGCGGTAAGCACCTCGCCGGACCGGGCCTCTGCGGCGTCGATCCGGCCGCGACCCCGAACATCCGCGGCGAGGATTCGGTACTCGACAACTTGCGGCCCGGCCCAGCCGGTCACCTCCCAGGCCGCCGTAGTCTTGGCCGGAGCGGAGGTGGGCTGAGTCGTAGCGCCTGGACGGTAAACTGCGGGCTTCCCCTCCACAATAGTAGCTCGCTCGCCCAGCAGTCGACGCCCCTCACCCATCAACGCATCGGCGAGGTACTCGCGGACGAATGCCCGCTGAATGGCGTCGGTGTGGCCGCCCCCATAGCCCGCCTCGGAAAACTCCCCGCGATAGCGAAGGTTGTGGACCTTCCGGTATTGGGCCTCGGTATCCGCCCCCTTGAGCGGAGGCAAGTGGAAGCCTTCCAGGCCGGCCACCCCTTCGACGGCCGAACTCCTATCCACGGTCCCGGTATACCAGACCACGTTTCGCAATATCCGGTCATGGGGAGAGTGGACGACGTAGAGCCCTCCCTTGATCCGCTGCAATGCCCGGGTCAGGTCGTACATGCTGGAGAGGCTGCACCCCAGGAAGATCACCCGGTCGATGCCCACCCCCTCGGGCAAGTACTCCAGGGCGAAAGCGGCGATGCCGGTGCCCGCCGACAAGGCGATGATGTTGATCGGGGCATCGGGATACAACCGTCGGTAACCCTTGATGCTCTCCGCCAACTCCGCGGCCTTGTCACGATTGCGAACCAGGTTGATCTGATCGCCGGCGTGGCTCATACCCTGCCAGGGGAAGACCTCCACCAGCCCCGGGTAGCCGGCATCAGCCAGGCCCCGGGGGACCTCCCACGATCCGACATGACCGATCGGACCGGCCCCGCCCACATAATAGGTGATGCCCCTGGCCGGGCTGCCGCCCTGTTGAGACTCGGCGATGTACTTGACCACCGGGGCGCAGCCCGACCCGACAATCAGCAATGCCGCAAACGCCGTACAGAAAACCAAATAACGCAACACGCTCTTATCTCACCGGATAGCCCCGAATGACCGGTCACCACAGACCCGGGTCGCAGGGGTTGATTATAGGCCTGCCCGCTCGCCCGTCGACTCGCCCTGGCCGGTCCTCGACCGTCGTCAGGGCCGTTGCCGCGGCGGGGAGGACTCTTTGGTCAGCTTAGTCCGCCCGGCGGCCAGGCACGCGGGCCTGATCGTGATCCCCCTCTCGACCGCCGGTTGACACCTGAACCGGCCGAAAGTACACCCTCAACGCGTATAGTGCACTCGAGCGGCCCGAACCCTCAACTGAACCCGGATGAGCCATGATCAAGAGAGTCCTCCTAGGTGCGTTTCTGCTGAGCCCATCGTTCTCCTGCGCCGGCGTCGCACCCGGCCAGGCCATCGAAGCCCCCTTGCCGGCAGACCCTCCCCCCAGCGTCGCCAACGCCTCCGCCCCCCAGCAACGAACCCGAATCGTCATGCTCGGCACCGGCACCCCCAACGCCGACCCCGATCGCTCCGGCTCCGCAATAGCCATCGTGGTAGACCAAACGCCCTATCTGATCGACTGCGGTACCGGCCTCGTCCGCCGAGCCGCCGCCGCCCAGCGCAAGGGCATAGCCCCCCTGGCCGCCGAAAACCTCCGCCACCTCTTCATCACCCACCTCCACTCCGACCACACCCTCGGCCTGGCCGACCTCCTCCTCACCCCCTGGATCCTGGGCCGCAAGGAGCCCCTGGAGATCTACGGCCCGCCGGGCACCCGAGAAATGGCCGACCACATCCTCGAAGCCTACCGCCAGGACATCAACATCCGCACCTCCGGCCTGGAAGGGGCCAACACCAAGGGCTGCACCGCCAACGTCCACGAGTTCCAGCCCGGCACCATCTACCAGGACGCCAACGTAACCGTCCGGGCCTTCCCCGTCCGCCACGGCTCATGGCCCCACGCCTTCGGCTTCCGCTTCGAGACCCCCGACCGCACCATCGTAATCTCCGGAGACACCGTCCCCTGCCAAAGCCTGATCGAAAACGCCCAAGGCTGCGACGTCCTCATCCACGAGGTATACTCCCAAGCCGGTCTTGAGCGCCGCCCCCCCTCCTGGCAACGCTACCACTCCGCCTTCCACACCTCCGCCCCCCAGCTAGCCGAGATCGCCAAAAAGGTAAAACCCCAACTGCTAATCCTGTATCACCAACTACTCTGGGGAACCCCGGAAGAAGACCTGCTAAACGAAATCCGCGAAACCTACCAAGGCCAAGTCACCAGCGCCCACGACCTCGACATCTACTAGCCCCGCCCCACAAGACCACCAGCCTCACCGCCCCCCCGACTCCGACACCCCCCCGGCACCCTCCACCGGTCCCACGACCGGCGGCAGCGGGCCGAGACGGAACGGTTCTTCGGGATGCAGTGACTTGCTACGCTTGTAGTTGTCGGACTCCACCCGCGAGTCCTTGACCTCATCACCGGATTCGTTGATGATCCAACTGATCGTCGCGTTTGTCTCCTTGTCGACGACCAGCCTGAGCATGGCGAAGAGTCCGGGCTCATGTCGGCCGTAGCCAGCCTCAAGCTCATAATCATCTGTGTTGCCGATCGCCTCAGCGGGGAGCAAACACTTGTACCACACGGGACTCAAGGAGTCCTCGCCACGCGTCGAACGCAGATAGTCATGCTTGATGAAGTCCATCCTCGGCCGAACAGCGAATACCACACGAGGATGGGCGTCCCGCACGTCGGGCTGACCGCGCTTATCCCAGTACACATCATTGTTTTGTCCCGCAAACACCAACAGCCTAGCGTCTGACATCCAGTGGCAAGCCTTGATCCAACCGTGATGCCACACCTCATAGAGCACATTGCCTCTTTGATCATAGATACGAATAGCCCGTGGCGAATAACTCAGGTGTGCATGGACTGCAACGATCTCATCGCCCGGTGCTTCAGGGAAGACATCAAATAACCAGCACTGATTGACGATGAAATCCCTCCCCACAAAGCCGCTTTCAAGCAGCTTCGGCGGCATCTCGCCAGCCCCGATGTGGCGTTCCCAAGCTGGTTTCTCGAAACCGCCCTCAGCATCAAAGGCGCACAATGAGTTGGGATGCTGATTGTCGCGCGCCTTGCATAAGCCAAGCAAAGCCAACCAGCCGCCGCCGAGTTCTGCTGGGCGGTCCACCAGTTCTGCAAACCTGATCTCGCCAGGTGGATCGGCGGTCCAGGTGTGCAGAACTCCGCCGATAGACGACAACAGCCGTGCTTCGTTGCGCTGCTCGCTCAGCCACATCCTGTGTGGCCTTGCGTTGACGTGCGTTACGGCGATCAAGACCGCCAGGCCGACGATCGCGGCAGTGGCGAAACCCGTGACGGCCGTGCTGGTCATCACCGGATGCCGCGTGACCCAACGAAGGCCGCGCGTCCACACCGTCGGCGGCCGGGCCTCGATCGGCTCGCCGTCTAGATACCGGCGTATGTCCTGCTCCAACTCCGCCGCCGACTGGTAACGCTGCTCGCGGTCCTTCTTGAGCGCCTTCAGCAGGATCATCTCCAGATCGCGCACCACCGGCGGCACGCCAGTACCCCGGCCGGTAATGGTGCTCGGCCTGGTTGGCGGCCTTTCGCAGATCATCCGCGCCGCCGTGGGAATCGGCGTCCGCGTCAAGTCGTAGGGCAACTGCCCACACAGCAGCTCGTACAGCACCACCCCCAGGGCATACACATCGCTCCGCGTGTCCAGCTCGTTAGGATCGGCGTCACACTGCTCCGGGCTCATATACTGCAAGGTCCCGATGATCTGCCCGACATCGGTGTGCATCGTGGTAATCGCCACATCCGAATCGGTCGACTTCGCCACCCCGAAGTCGATGATCTTCACCTGGGCCTGAGGCGCGAGATCAGAGCCGCGCCCGTAAGCAAGCGGTCCTCTCCCCTGCGCGCCAACCGCTCCCTCACGGTCGCGGCTCTGTTCATCAGCGACGAGGATGTTCGCCGGCTTCAGATCCCGGTGGATAACCCCCTTCTGGTGCCCATGATGCACCGCCCGGCAGACCTGCCCAAACAACTCCAACCGCCCCCGCATACCCAGCTTGTTCTCCTCTGCATAAGCCGTAATCCGCCTGGCCTCGGGTATGTATTCCATCACAAAGTAAGGCAACGCCCCCGCCGCCCCTTCCTCTAGCTGACCGCTGACCGCTGACCGCTGACCGCTTCCCCCTTCCGCCCCCGCCGCCCACACACCCGCAATTGGGGAGTTCCGCAGTACCGCACG
>CAZFMS010000055.1:0-17743 GCA_964520125.1 uncultured Planctomycetaceae bacterium | reverse complement strand
AGTTGCTCATCTGTACCGACCAGGCGGATCGTCCGTGGATGGGCGGAGAACACCAGGGCCTGGAAGTGAAAACCCATCCCCCTCCAGGTCGGAGAGGTTTGGCGGAACACCTTGCGGTCACAACCGATGCGTGCGGTCTTGGGGGTGTGGACGTGCAGCCACTTGGCCGCTTGCTGTGAGTTGGCAATGCCCGCGGCCCGTGGGCGAATGTAGGTCTCGATGCCCCGGCGGATCGACAAGCAGTTGAACGCGAGCATGAAGCCCATCAAGGCGGGGACGAACAGCCTCGAAGTGGGCCGAATCTGCATGATCAGCGTCGCCAGCGTCAGGGTGCCCGCCAGGTACAGAACCGGATAGCCCCTGGCATCCGCCAGAATGGCCAGGCCGCTACGATTGATCGTCGACCAGACCGCTTGGCCCCAAACCCAGGTGAGAACGACACACAGCAACACCGGCGTCGCCACCCGGAGCAGGAACGACTGAAAACGCGTCGGCGCGCCCAAGCACGAAGCCGCCGCCACTCCGCCAATCGCGAGCAGCACACCGGCAGGATCGTCATAACGCCCGTAGACAAAACCGGAAAGCTCGGGATCGAACGAGGTCTTGCGCACCAGGTGCAACAGACAGAAGCCGAGAAAGAAACCACCGCTGCATACTGCGAAGGTGGCAAAGTTCAGCCAGCGTCGCTTGTGCTGCTCCGGCATTTGCTTGCGCCATTGCAGCAAGGCCACCAGGAAGACCGGCATCACCCAGCAGCCGGTCGAGACCAACAGGTAAGACAACTGGCTGAGAGCAAGTCGCAGAGTTGTCAGCAAACTCGTCGGATCGTTGATGATTTGGAGGGCGGCCCGGACATACCCGGCCTCCCGCTTGGCCGCCAGCCCCGCCCCGGCGCCGCCACCGACCTGAGTGACCATCATGCTGATCCAGTAAGGCACCACGGCGGCCCCGGCGATCGCCGCCGCGGTCAGCGCGCTCCGCCGCCAGCCCAGGGCCCGGATGTTGACCAACACCAGCAGGAGGAAGGCCGGAACCACCGCCATCCCCGGGGGCCGGGTGATGGGCAGGAGAGCGACCACCAGCAGGAGAGCGATGAAGCCGGCCTTGCCCCTGCACTTCCGCTCGAAGTCCGTCGCCAGCCAGGCGGCGACAGAGAGCAGGGCGAAGACGAGATTCTCCGTCAAAGCGTAGAAACTGAACAAGTATACGGGCACAAAGGTCGCCAGGCACAACGGCGCCAGCAGTGATTTACGGGTTACCAGCAGCGAGACGGTACACATCCCAAAGTACACCGTGACCCCCGAGAGCATGATGTTGATCGTGTGCACGACGAAGATCCGGACCTCGGGATCGTCGAAGAGCTGCCAGGGGGACAGTACAAAAGGGTACATGACGCCGGTGAAGACGTTCTGAAACGGATACCCCTTCATCTCGAAGTCACCGCGGACGAAGTAGATTGACTTGTTCAGGTATGCGTAATCGTCGGAGAATAGAGGCGTGGCCTTGATGTCCTCTGCCGTCGTCAACTTGAAGGCAATCATCGCCAGTACTACGAGGGCACAATACAACGCGTAGCCGCGCTCGGCTCGGGGGCTGACCGGCGGCCCTTTACCGAGCGCGACGCCCGACCCGGCTGCGGAAGCACCGGCAGATTCGATCGTCGATGACCCGCTCTGAGCGTCATCAGCTTCACATTCTGCGACCACGCCACGTCACTCCATGCCTGCTCTGCGGATTCCCGACTCCTTGCGGCAGTGTACCCAGGCCGCGCGAGGGCCGCAAAGACGAACCGGGGACCCGGGTTCGCACGGCCCGGCGAACGGGTGGGCGTCATCCATCGCACCCGGGAAACCAAACATCCCCAGACGCCGGTCACCTCCTGGTCGGCGCCTTCTAGTCAAACGGAGCCACGATCTGGGCCCACTCTGCTCCCGGAAACGGGCGCAGGGCCACGAAGAAATCGATCTGGGCATAGACCAGCCGAGGGAAGACGACCTGAGGCTTCTCGTCGTGCTGGGTGGCGTCGTAGTGGTGCTGGTCGGGAGGGGCCGACAGCGGCAGGATCACGGGATCCTCGGAGTCCCTGGCCGGCTGCCGGTAGCAAATGGCGTAGTCGTTCAGGCCCAAGCGATGAAAGATCCCGGTGAAGTCGGCAACGGTCAGCTTGGCCGTGTGTCCTCCCGGCCAATCCGTCCAATACTGCTTGAGCCCCACCGCGTTGAGATAATGCTCGTCTTCGAATGACGGGTGACGGATGAACAGGAAGTCCCTGGCGGCCGACTTGGCCCGGCATAGAACGTCCTCCACTCCCGCCGAGTCTGGCAAATGTTCGAGAAAGTCCATCATACTGACGAACCGCAGGCTGGCAGGAGGAAACTCGAACTCCAACACGTCCGCTTGCAGGGCCTCGAATCCCTGGGCACGAATCTGCTCCACGGCCTCGGCCTGGAGGTCGATACCCAGTCCGCGCCGAGCGGAGAATCGACGCATGCAATAATCGATTGAGCCGCCGGAGGAGCTTCCCAGGTCGACAAAGTCATACTCCCCCGCCCGCAGGCGATCAATGATGGCTGGGTTCATGCCGCCCTCGGTCAATGCCGGCATCCGCGCGGTTCGCGGCGCAAGAAGGCCAGGTCATTGAGCACCTCCCTTCCCCGATTGCTCGGATGCCGAAGCCTCAATCGGCTGTAACCGTACCGCCTCGACGAAGATGTTCTTGTCTACGTCGCGCCCGTCCTGGGAGCACACCCCGTCATTCATGAAGGTCAGCGAGAGGCGGACGATCTTGTCTTGGGACAAGCCGAAAGCCAGGGCATAGTCCTTGATCCGATCGGGCGTCACCAGGACCCGCTCTGCTGAAACACCGGGAACCTCTGCCAGAAGCACGGGGGCGTCCTCCCGGCAACCCTCCCCCTCGGCCCGCATCACGAATTGATAGCGCCCGGCAGACAAATGAAGCCGGCGGCTCCGCGCCAAGCATCTCTCCCAGGCCAGCGTCAACCGCCCGGCATCCTCCAGCATCCGTGGGCGGCTGACCTCGAAGTCTCGCAGGTTCAGGGGTTGCGAGCTTCCCGAGCGCAGCGCGTTTCGCAGGTCGAGGACCTCAGCCTCTCGAAACACGCCCAGCGCCGAAGGATCCGCCGAGAGCGACACGTTGTCGAACCAACTCTGGCCGCGGCCGTCCTGCTCGAGAACGATCTTGAATCGGCTGTATCCCGTCGCGTCAAACCTGACTTCCGCCGATGTCCAGTCATTCGTGCCGTGCACCCCCTGAGAAAACGCCGACACCGCCTCGGGCTCCTCGTAGAGCCAGGTCTCGGGACCGTTGTAGCAGAGGACTCCGAGCCGAGCCCCCCCGGCTACGTCCCGGGTCTTTACCACGGCCCTGACGCGATATCCGCCCTCGAGCGGCCGGTGATCGAAGTAATCGACGCCCAAGGCGCGGGCGTACCAGGCGGTTCGACCCAGGCCTTCACTGCGAATGGTCACCGAACGGGAATCGTCGTAGCCCACACGCTCATCGATCGAACATCGGCGGGATTGGGGTTCCCACGCCCATTCATCAGGGTGATCCAACAGCTTGCCGAAAGTGTTCACCATATCCCTGGTGAAGACCGGCACTTGATACTGGGGATCGTCGCGGAATGGAATCGTCTTCGCCCGGGCCAACAGGGCCTGCCCCTCTGCGCGGGGAAACTGCTCGATCGCCACTTCATAGACCAGGCTATTCGCATCGTGCGGCACCCTCATCGTCAAATGGGGATCCCAGGTCCACCAGCAGATCCCAACTTCGCCCGGTGCAGACAGCTCCTCTATTCGGATCAGGAAACCCGATTCGACGGAGTCCACGAAGCCGATGAAACCGCCCGTGGAAAGGGCCCGGGCCAGCGTTCGGTAGGCGGTCTTCCGCAAAGACGGAAAGACGTGGAGCTTGGGAGCCGAACGCAGCGTGCCGTCGGGCTCCGCGAACAGGAAGTGCTCATACAGCTCGCGATCATGCCCGTCGCGCCCCGGCCAAAAAACGCCTTCCACCCAAATGTCCAGGTATTCCACCTTGGCCCGCGGCAACAAGTCGCGGAAGGCCGCCGCGTCGTCGAGGAAGAGTTCCGAACGGATGGTATAGCGCAGCGGGCCTTCTTCCTCTTCGGCCTGGCCGGTCACCGTGGTGAGGAACCGAGCGCCCGGCCAGTCCGGCTTGTGCCCGGTCACTCGGGCGCTAAACCCGTTGGCTCCGGCTTCGAGAGACACCTCCGCCACCTCCACCCCCGGAAAACGCACCGGGCCCCAACCCAGGTTGACGGGATGCCGCTTGGTCCCCAGCCAGTGGTCATCTCGGGGTGTGAAACGAAACCGGGCGAGGTGTCCTTCTTTCAGGATGAAAACCGGGGCGTTGTTCAATCGAACCTCGCGGTGGGAGCTGCTGACCAGGTGCACCTGATACCCTGCGACGGCCTGCGCCGTGGCGGCCGATGCCGAAGTGC
Organism: uncultured Planctomycetaceae bacterium; assembly: GCA_964520125.1. Lineage (GTDB taxonomy): Bacteria > Planctomycetota > Phycisphaerae > UBA1845 > UTPLA1 > JAFGQA01. The sequence continues at coordinate 13,262 of CAZFMS010000055.1, read as the reverse complement.
GGGGATCGGTATGACCGAACGCCTGCCTCACACAGGGCGAGACCCACCGCTGGGAACTGGATGACACGGCGATTATGAGAATAGAGAAGCCCAGCCGGTAGGGTGTACGCGGAACGCGGACGGCCAGACCCGTCGCCACCGCCGTCAGGATCAGCCAGCCGATCCAGTAAGCCATCACCTGCTCGACATCGAGGATCACACCGACCGCCGGCCCCAACCCGGCCAAGCCCAGGGCGATCAACCCGACCACACCCCGGGCCGACGGCATCCTGGCGTCAGCGAGTCTATTCCTCGATCCGAACATAGGCCTGTTGGCAGGTCAATCAAGACGCCCTTTCGCCGCCCCAGGAGCCAACCGCGGCCCCAACAGAACGGCACTCCCGCGCCGGCTACTACGCACGATCTGCCTGGTGGTGTCAAGCGAACCGCCGGACCCGACGGCGACGGCAATGCTGGAAAGCAACCCGAGCGCCGCCTGGTCGTCTGAAGCTGTACGACGGGGTCTGATTGACGACCGATTGTAAACCGCCGATCACAGATTCGCGTAGTTCTCGGCGCCGGCTGCCAGTCTCCAGATTCGCTGAGGGTCAGTAGAACGAGGCTCGGCCCAGAGAAATCAACACCGCTGGACACCAGTTGACCGCCGTGGCGAGAGCGCGGCCCGGAATGTCAAGAAGATCCTTCCCGCACCAACTCCTGCACCCGGGCCAGCGATTCAAAGGTCCCCGCATCACTCCACCACCCCTTCATAATGCCGTAAGTCAACGCCCCTTCCGCCAGGTAGGCGTTGTTCACGTCGGTGATCTCCAGCTCGCCGCGTCCGGACGGTTTTTGTTGGTGGATGATGTCGAAGATCTTGCGGTCATAGAAATAAACACCGGTGACGGCATAGTTGCTCTTGGGACGCTGGGGCTTCTCCTCGATGCCCATGACCTTGCCGTCCCGAACCTCGGCGACGCCGAAGCGCTGGGGATCGGGCACTTCCTTCAGCACGATCCGGGCCCCGGTCCCCTGCTCTCGGAACTGATCGGCCTGATCGCTTAGATCATCCTCGAATATGTTGTCCCCCAGGATGACGGCGATGGGGGAGCCACCGCTGAAATTCTCCGCCAGGCCCAGTGCCTGGGCGATCCCGCCGGCCTCGTCTTGCACCTTATAGGTAAACCGGGCCCCGAACTCCCGGCCGGAACCCAGCAGGCTGACCACGTCGCCCATATGTTCGATGCCCGTGACGATGAGGATTTCACTGATGCCCGCCCCGGCCAGCTTCTCGACCGGGTAGTAGATCATGGGCTTTCGCCCCACGGGCAGCAAGTGCTTGTTGGTGACCTTGGTCAACGGCATCAACCGCGACCCCGTCCCCCCGGCAAGTACGACACCTTTCATGGCTTCTCCAGTCTAGACCTGCCTATCATCGGCCCTGGGACCAAGCCGGTCAATCCTATCGCCGGCTACGTGCCGCACTGCGGGGCACGACTGAGATCGGACCGTCACCGATCGCTCCTGACGATCCCGAGTGACGATCCATCACCCCGGTGTGCCGGCCGCGTTCTCGATCTTCGCGCTAACCCCCGTTCCGGCGCCCGACTGATATGCGGCGACAATCTCGGCTGGCTCACCGGTCTGCACGATCCTCCCGTGTTGCAGCCAAATAGCCTGATCGCAGTATTGCTCGATCAGTTCCATCTGGTGGGAGACCAGCACCAGGATGCTGGATCGATCGATCAGCTCGCGCATGCGCTGTTGGGCCTTCTCCATCCAATGGATGTCGCCGGCGCTGAAGACCTCGTCCAACAACAGAATCTCCGGGTCGATTTCCGTGGCGATGCTGAAGGCCAGGCGTTGGGCCATGCCCGATGAGTAATACTTGATCGGCGTATCCACGAAATCCTCCAGTTCCGCGAATTCCAGAATCGCCTTGACTCGGCGGGTCATCTGCCGCCGCGAGAATCCCATGATCGCCCCGGTGAGAAAGATATTCTCCAGGCCGCTCAGCTCGAAGTTGAACCCGATGCCCACCTCCAGGAGCGGCACCAGAAACCCCCGGCGATCCATCCGCCCAGTGGTCGGAGGATAGACGCGCGAGACGACCTTCAGCAGCGAGGACTTGCCCGCTCCGTTGTCCCCCACGATGCCCAGCCGCCGCCCGTGCGGGATGTGCAGGTTGATCTCCGACAAGGCATTTACTTCATTGGTCGGCCTCCCATACCGGCGGCGGAGAAGATGGTTGATCACCGTCTCCTTGATCGACCGGTTCCGCGTGGAGTACACCCGAAACCGCAGGCTGACGTTTTCCAGGGTGATGAAGTTCTCGCCCATGCCGATCACCTAGAGATTGAATATCAGCCGGTCCTCGTATCTCCGGAAGACCGCCAACCCGACGGTCAAGGACACCACCGCCATCCCCATTGCGGCGAGGAACTCCGCCCGCGTGGGAAACTTGGCATCGTAGATCGGGCGATGAAACATCTCTATGAGCGAGTACATAGGATTCAGCTTGAACCAGAAGCGGTACTTGTGGGGGATCGGCCCCATATCCACAAGCTCGACGTCGGCCGGACGAGATTCGCCACCAGCCGTTTCTCCGCCGGAGCCACTGGCCGCTTCCCCGCCGACGCCGTTGGCCGCCACCGCAAGGCCGGCCTCGTCGACCTGCTCGACCTGCCTGGTGGGCTGTTCGACATGCCTGGCGGGCTGCTTGGATTCCAGCGGCCAGATGATCGGCGTGGCGTAGAACCAGACGCTGATGAAAACGGTGATCAAATGCTGGACATCACGGAAATACACGGTCAATACCGCCGCCACCGCCCCGATGCCCAGGGCCACGCTCACGATGAACAAGAAAGAAAACGGAAGGATCAGCAGGCTGGCCGACAGTTTGAATCCCGTAATCGGCGCCAGCACGCACACCAGCACCACCAGGGAAAGGACAAAAGTCACCAGGTTCTGCATCACCACGCTCAACGGGAAGACCAGCTTGGGGAAGTATTGCCGCTTGAGCATGCCCTCGGCCGACACGATGCTCATGCTGCAACTCTCGATCGAGACGGCCAGGAAGCCCCAGGGGACCAGTCCGCTCAGCACGTACAAGGCATAGTTGCGCACGTTGAACTTGAACAACATCGAAAAGACCACGCTGATCACCGCCATCTGCAGCAGGGGATTCAACAACGACCAGAAGAACCCGAGGAACGACCGGCGGTACTTGACCTTGAGGTCCTGGGACACGAAGTTCTTCACCACCTCGCGGAACTGCCAGACTTCCTTCAGCATTGAAACGTCGGTCATGGTCCTCTCGCGTCTGGGTGCGCTCAAGCCTCAGCCGTGTACCGGCCAAGAGCGACCATCGAAACATCATCGGCGTGAGAGTATTGGTGTGGCCCCGGGCAGTGTCAAGCAGGACGGGCTGACGATCGGCGGCATCGCCAACGGCCCCAACAGGGCCGCTCTATCTTCGCCGTTCAGGAGCCTGCACCTGTCCACTCTCCCCAATGCAGCGCAGTGAACGGGCGATAGAACCCGAAGACCCGGCCACAGATACTCGTAGGACTGGCGGCTCGCCTGTGGCTCCACCACCCCGGCCATCGATGCGGCTCAGTGTCCTGCACGACCAAACAGGCACCTGGCGAAAGCCCCTGATCTCGGTCAATCCATGGCCGCCAACGCTAAAGGCGATCAGCAATCTGAGCCCCACCGTAGCGGGAGCGGAGTACCGCCGGCGGTGGTTCCATCGCCGATGACCGCTCCCTGACGGTCACGACTCGAATCCTCCCCACCACCCTGACGACCTCCACCCTGCCAAAGGCTGTGCCGAGGCTTGACGTATCGGGAAGCCGGCCCGTAGAACTACACGGGTAGTCCCAACCGCCACAGGGTGAGACCGGAGGACGCAACGCTGATCGCCGAAGCTCGGACCTCAGATTACAGCGCCCGGCCGGCCACCAGGCGCAGCGACAGGAGCTACACCCTTGAATCCCCCAGAGCCATTCGGCAGTCCTCGGCCCGGCACTCCCGGCGTCGTTTCCCTGGGCCACTCGATGACCGCCGGCCTGAAGATCGCGATTACCGGCAGTGTCGCGCTGGCCCTGGCCGAATGGTTCTCTGCCGCCATACTGGGCCTCGATGATTGGCCAAGCGAATGGTGGCCGATCGGCCTGGTCGCCGGGGCCCTGGGCAAGATGGCTATCACCCACATCCTGGTCTGGAGCCCGCTGCTCCTCGCCGGGGGCGTGCTGCGTTGGGTCTGTCTCCGCGGGCGGCCCAGCAGAGCGCCGGAGCCCTTGCTGTGGGCCTTGTTCGTGATAGTGGCCGGGCTGATCGTGGTCCCCACGGATCTGTATCTCGCCGGCCTGCGCAGCCGCCTGATCACCCTGGCTGTCTACGCCGGCGTGTTGGCCTCCGCCGTGATCGTGTATGTGGCGATGCGCGCTGCCCGCAGCAGGCTGGGTCCCAAGCGTACCCGGCGCATCGGCAACGTAGTGACTTTGCTTTGCACCCTGATCGGCGCGGCCTCGGGCATCGCCTTGCTGCGCTCACCATTGTTCGACCCCGCCGCTTATAAGATCCCCCAGGCCCCGCCGGTCCGAGACGCCCCTGATCGCCCGAACGTGTTGTGGATAGTGCTGGATACGGCGCGTGCCGATCGCCTGAGCTGCTACGGCTTCTCGACCCGGACCACGCCATTCCTGGAAGAGTGGGCGGCCAAGTCCATCGTCTTCGACCGGGCCATCACCAACGGCATCTGGACCGTCCCCTCCCACGCCTCGATGTTCACCGGGCGAAGCGTGCGGGCCCACGGCGTGGACTACCCGGACCACTGGCTGGATGAAGACATCCCCACGGTCGCCGAGGCCCTCCAAGCCGGCGGATACGCCACCGCCGCCTTCTCCAACAACCCCTGGATATCACCCGACACCAACCTCACCAAGGGCTTCGCAGAGTACTACAACCCCTACCACACCGGCAGGATGGGCCGGTTTTCCCTCGAACACCTCTGCACAAAATGGGGCATCACCCCGATAGTGCCGTGGATCAACCCCGATTGGGGCGCGGGAGTCACCAAGTACCTGCTCGGGCGGTGGCTGGACGCGGCCGGTGGGCGGGCCGACCCCGTCTTCGTGTTTGTCAACTACATGGAAGCCCACCTGCCCTACCGCATCCCTAAGAGCTACAGAGAGATGTACCTGACCGACCATGAAGTGGATCGGTCCTACGATCTGCGCTGGCTCTTGCACGGCAATCTCCACCGGGCACTCAACAATCGATTCAACATCCAAGGCGGCGATTTCTTGTTGCCGGCCGATCGCGAGATCCTCAAACGACAGTACGTCGCAGCGCTGCGGTACCTCGATGACCGCCTGCGCGAGATCATCGATCTGTTCGAACAACGCGGGCTGCTGGACAACACGCTGGTCATCATCACCGGCGACCACGGAGAGTACCTCGACACCCACGGCATGTGGTCGCACGTCTTTCTGACCTATCAGGATCTGGTCCACGTGCCGCTGCTGGTGCGCGAGCCGGGCCGCCAGGAAGGCCTGCGCGTCGCCGGCCCGGTCCAGTTGTCCGACCTCTACGCCACCGTGCTGAACGCAACCTTGGGGATTCCCCCGACCGGGCCAGGCCATGGCTCACGAGACTTGATCTCCCTGGCCCGTTCGGCCGGATCACCGCGGATCGCCGTCACCGAGTACGGAGGACCGGATCACGACTGGATCCCGGAGATGCGCCGGCAGCGCAACCTCGAGGTGGATCATCGCATCCAAGCCCAGATGGCAGTTCAGGACCAGCGGTTCAAGTACATCATCTCCAACGACGGGCGACGGGAACTCTACGATATGGCCGCTGATCCGGGCGAGCTGCACAACCTGCTCGAAGCCCAACCGGCCAAGGCCCAGCAGTTGGCCCGGCAACTCCAAGAATGGCTCGAGGCCGTTCCGAAGTACCAGTCGGCCCGGTCCCAGGACGCCCCCGAGTTGTCGCCCGAAGTGCTCGAGCAACTTCGCAGCTTGGGCTACGTGAACGATTGACCAGCACCCCGATTCACCCTGGTAACCAGGGATCTGTTCGACGAAACCGAACCACCACGTAGCACGAATTGCGCGAGCCGGGATTCGAACCCGGACGGGTTACCCCACAGGATCCTAAATCCTGCGCGTCTGCCAAATTCCGCCACTCGCGCCCATGTCTCGGAAACGGCGTAAGTCGTTGGCGCTTACATGGTTGCAGCACGTACCCGACTACCGCAAGCCACCCGAAACAGGCCTGCAGCAGTCTAGCCCGACGTGTTGCCCAATGGAAGTTCCCCCTCCTGCCGCCATCCCCAGCGCCGGCAACCGGTCCGCCAACTCGCCCATCCGACTCCGTCGTACCGTCTTGACCAGTCCGGCCTCCCTGCACGGCTCGACGATCTGACGGCTGGGCCAACTGCCCGTCCGACCCGGAAGGTGATGAATGGGCCGTCGGTCACTCAGCACGCCGCGCGAGTCTGATGCCCGACGGTCCGATCACTATCCGGGAGTGGACCTCTTCAGGGAAGTACGTGCCGCCGGCCAGCACTTCGCGAATCGCCCCGGCGAGCTGGTCCGTGAGGCTGCCCTTCAGCAGCAAGCCACTGGCTCCGACGGCCAGCGCCTGCTCAATCCGGAGTTCATCAACGGTAGCACTCAGCAGCACGATCCGGATGTCGGGCTGGGCAGTTCGCATCGCCTCGATTCTGTCACCGCAATCTGCCCCGGCCTCGTCCATGTCCAGCAGGACGATGTCGGTACGGTGTTCGGCGATGGTCTCGACGGCCCGTTCCGCTGCACCAACGATGCCTACCACCGTGCAGTGATGCTGGTATTCCAGCCGTGCGGCGATGGAGCCCATCAGGGCCGCGTGGCTTCCGACAAGTAGGATTCTAGTCCTGGGGTCCATGCGGTTCCTCCGCGCCGAAGCTGAACTCCCGCCACCATACAACACCCATCGAACGCGGAATCTAACGCCCAAAAAGAACCGACAGCAGCGAGGGGCTGGCATCGGTCCGCTGCGCGTGCCTGCCGTGTCCATCAGCGGCCGCCGCGTCCGATGCCCCGGCAGGTTCCCTTGCGGCCTGAGTGCACAAGAACCGCGTTTGTAGTATTCTGGAGGCAGACGCACGAGAATGAGGCGATCAGTTCGCAGGCAATCCATGGCCGAGGCAAGTACACCGAACAACGAACCCCGGGACGTCCGTATGGGACGGATAGTCAGCAACCTGCACGACCGCCGGGCCCGCGGCGAGGTGATCCCGGAGGATGAGATCCTGGCCGCCCATCCGGACCTGGCCGACGATCTGCGACGCTATCTGGCCGTGATCGGCGAGCTGCGTTCGGACGACCACGGCATCGACGGGCTGATCGCCCAGGGCGTCCTGACCGAATCGGATGATCCGGCCTACCGGGCCAACCTCGGGGCCTACAAGACCATCGAGTTCATCGGCCGCGGCGGCATGGGCATCGTCCTCAAGGCCTACGAGGAGAGCCTCGACCGCACCGTAGCCCTCAAGATCCTGCGGCCCGAGTTGGCCGGCGACCAAAAGTCCCTCAAGCGGTTCATCAGGGAAGCCAAGGCCGCCGGAAGCCTGCGCCATCCCAACATCGTCACCGTCCATGCCGTCGGCCGCGAGCAGGGCGTCCACCTCCTGGTAATGGAGTACATCGATGGGCCGACGCTCGCCGAGGTCATCCGCGAGCAGGGCCCCCTGCCCACCGAAACGACTCGGCGATTTTTTGGCCACTTGCTCTTGGGCCTCGAAGCCGCCCACCAGGCCGACCTTATCCACCGCGACATCAAGTCCTCGAACCTGCTCATCGATCGCGGATTGCAGATTGCGGAATGCGGATTGACCTCCGACAGGCCGGACGATGGCGAGCCCAGCGCCCCCTCGGCCGGCCCCTCCCCCTCTGCCCAATCGTCAACCGTCAATCTTCAATCGTCAATCCTCAAGCTCGCCGATTTCGGCCTGGCTCGAGCGATAGCCCCCCAGACGCGCATCACCGTCACCGAATCCGTCCTCGGCACGGCCGAATACATGAGCCCCGAACAGGCCCGCGGCGACCAAGACCTCGACCAGCGCACCGACCTCTACTCCGCCGGCGTAGTCCTCTACGAAATGCTAACCGGCCGCACCCCATTCCAGTCCAACACCCCCGCGGCAGTGATCCACCACATCCTCCACGACGAGCCCCCCCACCCGCGAACGATCAACCAGCACGCCGACCCCCACCTCACCAGCCTGTCCCTCCGCCTGTTGGCCAAACACCCGGAAGACCGCTTCGCCACCGCGACAGAGACCCTTGAAGCCCTGAAAGCCGGCGAGCGCGTGTACTCGCTGGAGAAGCGTCGCCGATTCCACCGGCATGTCCTAACGGCACTCATTGCGTTCGGGCTGATCGTGGGAGCAGGCTGGCTCACGCAACGACTCGTGACCGGCGGAGGAGAGATAACAGATGTTCGAATCGATCCCGACACGCGCCTCAGCATCCAGGCTCGCTATGGCGACGACCCCAGATGGCGGCGATTTCACCCCTTCGCTTCAGAGATCAAGGAAGTCAGTGATGTCGTGCGGGCAGACCTGGACGGAAGGGGGCGTCTAGCTGTCGTAGCCAGCGTCGACAAGGCGCTCGATAGCGGGGACTCGCTCTTCGCCTTCGACGCGGAGGGCCGTTCTACTTGGAGCATGGATCTGTCTTCAGGCAGGCAGTGGCCTGATTGCGGGCCGTCGACACAGTGGATGTCCGGCGCCCTGGCAACAGCCGACGTGGATAACGAGCCGGGTGATGAGATCGTCGTGGTAGCCCACGACGACCATGAATATCCTACACGGGTTTCGATCATCGACCCGCGCACGGAGGAGATCAAAGCGACGTTCTGGCACATGGGACACATCAGTTGCATGTGGGTGGTGCCTGACTTCTTTGGCTCGGGACAGCCTGCCATCATTGCCCAAGGAAAGAACAACAAGCTAGACGGATTCTTTGAACCAAGGCCCGACGATCCTGAGAAGCTGGCGGATTGGGACGTCGTATCTGTCGTGATGATCCTCGACCCGAGAGATATGCTGAGACAGGGGGACGGCCTCGGCCCGCCGCAAACCGCTCGCGTGGACATCCCCTCATCGATACCCTACGCGTACGCCTTCGTCGGCCCGCCGCCATCGGAGGAGGAGGGTAGTGTCTCCCCGGGAGGAGGACAGGCCACAGATCCGAGACCCGGTGAACTTACACATATCACGTCAGTTTTGGATGCGCCCTATCGTCCGGGCGACGATACCGGTCCCTGGTTCGCCATGCAGGTTGAACAGCCCGAGGACGGGCGAACCGCTATCTTCATTGTCGATCGAAACCTCGCCCTGGTTCGGATCATTGTCGCCGATGGAATAAGAACCGCTACAGACGATGCGTACTGGCGCAAGTACTGGCGCCCGATCATCCAGAATGGAAAGTACCTGAAAGAGTAACCCATAGATACACTCGCGCTCGACGGATTCTGCCGATGAACATGGCGCGCCGACCCATGCATGCTTCTGGAAAAGCCCGCGGAGCGGAGTCCGCGGGCTTGAGAGAGTGTGCAATCGCTCGGCCGTGATCCCCTCCGAAGCACGCTTTGGTCGACTACGGATTCAGGACCTTGTCGATGAACAACTGAATGTCGTCGCCGTTAACTAGCCCGTCACCATTCATGTCGCCGGGAATCCAGCATTCGCATTCATCGGGAATGCCGTTCCCGTTGATGTCCTGACTGGCACCATCTGCGATGTCACAGATGTCCAAGGTGTCGTTGCCGTTGCAGTCGGACAGGCCGCCGAAGACGTACGCCGAGCCGGCATCCCCGCCGTTCTCGTTGTCGTCAAGGTACGCCCCAATCATGGCAGTGTCACCAGAGCATGCCACGAAGCGGCCAAAGTGGTCACCCGGCGCGCCATCTGAGGCCAGCAGCTCGGCATCTTCATAGATCGGTGATGGGACGGAGCCCCAGCCGCCGAGGGGTTCCACGAAGATGTACGCCGAGCCCGAGTCCCCGCCATTGTGGTCGTGCAGATAGGCCCCGACCACGACGATGCCGCCGCAGAGGGCCACTCTGTGGAACTCATCTCCCGCCGCGCCGTCGCAGGCCAGCAGTTTGGCGGTTTCGGTCGTGTTCACCCAGCCGCCGATCGGCCTTTCGAAGACGTACGCGGAGCCAGATGTGCTGCCATTGTCGTCGTCGCCGAACGCCCCAATCACGACGGTGTCGCCGGAGATGGCCGCCGAGCTGCCGAAGGCATCGTACGCCTCGCCGTCGGAGGCCAGCAGCTTGGCGGTTTCGGTCATGTCTACCCACCCCCCGGGCGGTTTCTCGAAGATGTACGCCGCGCCGGCCCAAGTTCCATTGTCGCTGTCGTGATCCTCCCCGACCACAATCGTGTTACCATCCGCGACAATGTCCAGGTTATAGCCGAAGAGTTCATTCCCCGAGGGATCGGAGTCGGTCAGCTTTGCGGTTTCGTTCACAATGCCCGCCCAGCCGCCTGGCGGCTTCAGGAAAACGTATGCGGCGCCGGTGGCAGCGTCGTCCATCGGCGATCCAACCACAACTGTATCGCCGCTACCGCTAGCGGACACGGCGCTGCCAAACTCATCATGCCAGCCGACATCGGACGCATCGAGTATGGCCGTCTCGGTCATGTCCGCCCAGCCGCTTGACGGCTTCACGAAGACGTACGCCCTGCCATAACGCCCATTCGAGGGGTAGAACGGTGCCCCAACCACGACCACGTCTCCGCTGATGTCAACCCTGGTTCCGAAGTCGTTTATCCCTGTGGTGCCGGAGGCCGTGAGCCTGGCCACCTGGATCCACTGGGTTCCGCCGAACTCGAACACGTAGGCCGAGCCCACACGTGAATTGTCCCACGGCGCCCCGACGACCGCCACGTTGCCCTCAATGGCAACGGACACGCCGAAGTAGTCTCCCGCTTCGTCGTCGTCTGCCAGCAGCTTGGCCAGCTCGTCGGCCTGGCAACCCTCGCACTGTCCCCTCGCCACGTCCACACTTCCGCCGAGCAGAAGCCCGACGCTCGCCGCCACCAGTACTTTAGTCATCATCTTCGAGTAGCACATCGCCTTCCTCCTAAAGCTGGACCGCTGGCGCCCCGGCGGGCACCTGCCCGCTGGTCTCGAGCGCCTGGGTCTCTACAGTCCCCGACACCCATCCACCGGGCAATCGAACGGGAAATCCCCAGAAAGTCTGTTGCAACGACGCAGAGGTTCGGCGCAGCGGCCCCCGCCGGGCAGCCTGAGATTCGCGGTCATGCGGCTGATCGCTGACCGCTGATGGCTGATCGCGAGGCCATCACCGCCGAGAATTGATGGCCGATTGCTGAAACTGAAAACTGATAACTGAAAACTGATGACTGATGACTGAAAACTGATGACTGATGACTGAAAACTACCTCTTAACAAGGTAGCCCGTGATGCTGCCCAGCATCTTCTGCAAGGCGTCCAGGCCTCGGGAACAGAGCCGGTAGATTGCCGCCTCCGTCTTGCCCAAGGTCGCAGCGATCTCCGCAACCGGGCGGTCCTCCAGGAAGCGCATCCGAATCACGTCCCGCTGGGCGTCGGTCAGCCGGGCCAGCGACGAGATGACCGCCGCGGCCGCCTCCCGCCGGGCCAGCGGACCGCTGGGCGTGGTGCCGGCCGAGGTCAGGCGCTCAACCAGGTCGGGATAGGAGGCCGACCCGTCCGGAGCTCCGCTCAGATTGCGTCGCACGTCGCGTTTATGCCTGCGCAGGTCCCGACCCGCGTTTCGCAATCGGTCCAGGGCGATTCTCTCCAGCCACTTGTAGAAGCCGCCCGGACCGTCGAAGACGCACTCCCGAATCGACTTGAACGCCTTCACGTAGGCCTGTTGCAGGATGTCGTCAGGGTCGACATACCGCCGCAGATCATCCTCCAGCCGGCCCTCGATCGTCCCGTGTAGGGGGCCGTGGTAGTGAATGATCAGACGTTGGAGGGCATCGCCATCGCCGTTGACTGCTTGCCGGACTAGGGCTGCTCGTTCGCTTTCATCCACGTCGCCGGTTCCCGTTTCCAGATCCTCCGCTCGAGCCCGACCCCGATACAGAATACGACACTCTGCTCTTCAACGAAACGTGCCCCAGCCTTCTCCGACCCTCGCCGAGCCTCCGGCGTACCTTCCGCCCCCATCACCCTGGAAGCGATCCCGGGCTGCCTGAGTCGAATAGGGGAACCACCCCGAGCAGGCGAAGAGTTTGATCCAGCTATCGCGGCCTCCTGGCGCAGCGCCGGCAGAGCATGCCCGTCGGGCTGGTTGTCGTCGCCTGCCGTGCACTGCTGCCGACCTCAGACCCGGCGCAGAGCCTTACCTCTGAGCATACGGTCCTCAAGCCGCAACACAATGTGACAGGATAGCTTAAAACGCCCTGACCCTATGGCCCCAGCAAAGCGGAGACCATGTCCGCCACGTCGGCCATGTCCATAGTTCCGCTGTGGTCGAAGTCACCCGGGCACAAATCCTCAGGCTCGATGGAACCGGTGGTCACCGCGATGATAAAGTCCGGGATGTCGTCGCCGTTGGTGACGCCATCGCCGTCCATGTCGCCGTTGGTGGCGGTAAAGCACGGTCCTATGGTGCGGCCGCTCACCGTTTCGGGCGAGCCGGCGTCGAACATGCCCGCGGTGACCATGGTCCTGACAGGATACGCATAGGCATCGAAGCGGAAGTTGTACAGCGAGCCCCAGCGTATCGGGTTGGATTCGGTGCTCCAGGTGATGGCGTCGGATGTCACTTCCGCCGTCCAGGGATCGTTCGTGTAGCCCGCATCTTCCTCGTCGTGGTGTTCGACGGCGTGGAAACCAATGTTGGTCAAGCCTATTGTGGTTGAAGCCGGGATGCTGAAGGCACCGACCTTGCGGTCCATGTCGATGTTCAAAAGAGCGTACTCGTAGCGCCACAGGCCGTCACCCAGGTCGGTAGCCTTGGCCTGCAACCAGCACCGGCCGTCGGGGGAGAAGAACTCGATCGTCGGATACTCCTGAGCAAGGATGGTCCTGGTGACCCCCGGGCTGTTCCACGCCTTGATGGCGAAGCCCACGTCGGCCATGGAGCCGGACCCGGACATCCCGAACGACCATGTGCCCCCGGGAGCACCGGAGACGGTGACCGGCTTGTAGGAGGCACTGTTCCAGACATTGACGTCGTCCAGCATGACGTAGAAGCTCTCGCAGTAGTAGGTCGCCCCG
>CAZFMS010000054.1:0-17780 GCA_964520125.1 uncultured Planctomycetaceae bacterium | reverse complement strand
CGGAGGATCAGGTCCTCCTGGCTCAAGGTGAAGTCGATCAGCCGATCGACCAGCTCGCCGCTGCCCAGCAGGTTGCCGTTACGCCGCGAAGACTCGGCCAGCGAGCCGAAGACGGCCACCCGCTCGGTCCGGCTGCGGTCCGGGTCCAGGGCCCCCTCGGCGATGGCCGCCTGTCCCTTGGCGTCGGCAGCCAGGGCCAGGGTGTGGGCGCACTTGATCCGCAGGGTCTCGCCACGGCCGGCCAGGGCCTGGATTAGCGCCGGCACGGCCTTGGAGAAGTCATAGACCCGCAGGTTGCTCTCGGCGACACCTCGCAGGGCGTCGGCCGCGTCCAGAGCGAGTTCCAGCGAGAGATCGACGTCCAACGGACTCATGCCCAGGGCCTGGTAGGCTCGGGCGATCTTGCTGCTCAGCTCCTGCTGGACCTGGGCCGGGTCGCCGAGATTGATCACTTCGGACAGCACCACCACCACGCCGGTGACCCCCCGGGTGGCCTTCTCGGCCACCGCCAACTGACCTCCCTTGGCGATGATCAGGATCGGTGTCGCAGCGGTCTGGAACTGCCGGCGAAGCTCGCCGATGGCCCCAGCAAGGTCGGGCTGCTGAATATCGCTGGCCAGCAGCACCACGTCATAGGAAGCCAGGTTGGCCCGGTCGCCTTCTTCCCGAGCCTCATAGAGATTGGACCCCGCGGCGCAGTCATACGTCGCCCCGCGCAGGGCGGCCTGAAACTTGTTCCGGGAGTTGTCGTCCGGATCGACGACCAGGGCGGCCCTTCGGCCGGATTCCAGCAGGGCCTCGGACAGCACCGGCACCACCCGCTCCGCGCCGGCAAAGGCCGTCCGCGGCAGGGCCCGAGCCAGGGCCAAGGCGGCCTTGATGCGGACCTGACGGTTGGGGAAAGTGAGAGTCTGGACCAGAGGCTGCTTGAGGTCCTCCGCCCCGACCAGGCTGGGCTCTCCGGCTGTCGCGCCGAGGGCGGCGATGGCCCCCAGGGCCACCCCCGGGTCACGATCCTTGAAGGCCCGAGCCAGGACCAGGTGGTTGTACATCGGGCCGGCGGCTCGGGCGAAGTAGATCGCCCGCGGGTACTTCTCCGGCCTGGTGCCGTCCTTGGCCGCCAGAGGATCGGGCTTGCCGCTCTCCACGTCCAGATTGAGCTTGGCCTCCCGCCGGAAGTTAGCCGCCAGCCACAGAGCGACCGCCGCGGTGTGGTCGGGGTTGGAGGCCAGGGCCTCCTCACAACACCGCATGGCCATGACGTCGTTGAAGATCGCCCGGGGGACCGGGACGTAGCGCAGCTCACCATCGCGGAGATACCAGACGTTGGCCTCGTCCTTGGTGGGATCAGCTTTGAGGGAGTCGATGCTGTCGTAGTAGTTCTCCGCCAGTTCGTAGAACAAGGTGGAGCGGCCGGGGTTAGAGCCGTGCCCCAACTTGCCCTGGGCTCGGACAACCGCGGCTCGGACATCCCCCGAAGCCCCGGTGTCGTCGGCCAGCTTGGCCAGGTATGGCAGCGCATGGCGATAGCCGATCTCCCCGAGGGCATCGATCAGGATCTGCTTGGTGATCTCGTCTTTCATGTCCACGGCGATGCACAGCGGTTGCAAGGCCGGACGCCCAATCTGAGGCAAGACCTGGATAATGGCCGGCTGCAAGGACCGATGATTCGGCTCCTGGAGGAACTGGATCAAGTGGGGAATGGCGTATTCACCCGATTCCTTGAGCCGCTTGGTGGCGTTGAAGACCATCCGCGGCGAGCCGCCTAGCTTGGCGATGTTGGCGGTGATCTCGTTGGGGTCGGTGCGGAGAAGCTCCTCGCCCTCGTTGAGTATCTCCAGGAAACGCTGCACCGACGGGCCGACCTCCACGTTAGTGATCAGCTTGATCAGGATCGTGTGCCGATTGGGATTCCTCCGGGCCAGCTCCAACAGGGCCACCGGATCAGGATTGGATTCATCGAGGGCCTTGAATTGGGCGTCGGCCCAGTCGAACCGACCTATCGCGGCGTAGTGCCAGCCATCTTCGGCCAGGGTCCGTTGCCGTCGGCCGGCCTTGATCTTCTCGAAGATCGCCTTCACGCCATCGGGGGCGTCTTCTCTCTCGGCCCAGGTCTCCAGCCGCACGGTGCCGCTCCGATCGGCCATCAAAGCCAGGCGCAGATCGGGCAGATTCATCGCCCTGATCGATTCGATCGCGTCGCCGGCCTCAGCCAGCTCCTCCCGCTCCAGCGAGCGCATAGCGACCTGCCAGGCCGCCCAGGCCCCGGCGTCCTGGCCGACCACGTCATCGGGTAGACCCTGGGCGAACGTCGGCCCCGCCAGACTCACGCCGAGAGTCCAACAAGCGATAAAGAGCAAGCGGCCACACCGGGAATGCGACATGGACATCAGATTACCTCCGGAGGTTATCTTCGGACGATTGCCGGGAGGACTACGGCACGTTCTGGCAGGCTACGGCTTCCGGTCCCCTCGCGTCTCGGGCTGGTGAGCACTCGGCCGGCCCCGCACTCGCGCCGCGCAGGACCGCAAAGTACGTATTTTACAGGGTTTTCGCGCCCGGTCAAGGCTGGACCCGCCCAAACGCCGCCAAGACGCGGCCAATCATCTCCGCAGGTCCCAGAATCCAGCCGCCTTATTGCCGGCCCCCTGCCCAACCAGGCCACCGGCCAGGGCTCTATCATTATTGGCTCGAGGGATCGAGTGAGCCGGGCCGTCCTCGGCCCGGGTTCTGCCCAAGACCACAGATACTCGTCCGTCCGGTAGGGCTACCGTCAAATCAAGCATGACCGAGCACTAACGCTGCTTACCTCTCGGCTGGTTGCGGATCGCGGCCAGGGCTGCTACGTGGCCGGCAGAAGCCCCGCAGCAGCCACCTACGAAGTTGGCCCCCTCCTGGACCAGGGATTCCAAGCGTCCGGCGAACTCCGCCGGCGTCTCCGGATACACCACCCGACCCTCGACCAGTTCCGGTAAGCCGGCGTTGACTTTGACCCAGATCGGCAGGTCGCAGGATTGGCGGATCAGCGACACCACGGCCGGTGTGCCGTCCGGGCTGTCGCCACAGTCGCAGCCCACTACCGCCGCACCCGCCTCTCCCATCTCCGCGCAGGCCTGCGGCACGGTCGTCCCCAGGGCCGTTTCCACCTGCTCCGGCCCGCTGTCGAAGGTCATGCTCCCAATTACCGGCAATCCGGTCGCCTGGATCGCCGCCCGGATCGCCACCACCAAGGCCCCGACCTCGACAAAGCCGCAGCACAGGATCGCGTCCGCCCCGCCGGCCGCCAGGGCCTCTGCCTGACGAGCGTAGGCCTCAGAGAGGGCCGATTCGCCAATCTCGTCCAGCAGTAGCAGCCGTTCGTTCGGCCCCATTGCCCCGAAGATGAGCAGCCCGGTCGCCGGATGGTCCGATACCGCCTGGCGGCAAATCGCCGCGCCCTGGTGGTTCATCTTCAGGATTTCCTTCTCGCTGGTGGACCCCGCCTTGATCTGCCCGGCCAGTGCCAGAGCGTTGGCTCCCGCCGTGTTGGTCACCAGCACCTTCGCCCCGACGTCCAGGAAAGTCTCCGCTACATCGGCGACCATATCGGGCCGTTCGATGTTGGCTCGCTCCGGGATGGTCCCCTCCCGCCAGCCGCGCGACTGCAACTCGCCTCGACCATCGCCGTCCGCGATGATGAGTTCCTGCCCGTACTTGGCCGGCTCAAATGACATAACCACCACACCCCTTAAGACCAGGCCCCCAGAATCCACAACTTCGTCGAATTGTCGGACTTCATATCCGGACCATGCCCATTCTACCTTCCCTTACCAGTGCTGGTATTGTAAGAAAACAGTGAACTGACTCCACGATTCTGTCGAAGAGGAGTACGAACGGCCAGCCCCTCCGGAGGCGGGCCGGTCAACAACTTGTCGACTCGACCGCGTTGCCCGAGGAGGCGACCGGCGGGTGCACTACTTGGAGAAAGTCATGCACCCCCGGCGATCCTGGGGCGCCCAGCGCCTGCTCACCACCTGTTTACTAGTTCTGGCAATTTCTCTCATGGCCGGCTGTGGGACCTCTCCTGTTCCCGGTGCCGATAACCCCTCGCTTTCCGGAACCGGCCAGGATTCCGGCCAAGTGCAGTCGGTGCAAGACCAAATCGCCGACGGCACCCAGCAAAGCAACGTGTTCGCCGATGTCCAGCCGGCGGCCCTGCCCGCGGGCGCGGAGATCGTCATCGAGGGCACCATCGATTCCCGCGAAGACGTGGATGTCTTCGCCCTGGGACCCACCGTCGCCGGCGACCTCATCGTCGTAGACGTAGCCGGGCGGGACGGCCTGAACACGGTGGCGGCACTCTTCGACGGGAACGGCGACCTCATCGATGCCAACGACGACCGCTCCTACTATGCCGGGGCCCTCGATCCCTACCTGGCTCGAGTAATCCGCCGGGACACGGCCACCGTCTATCTGGGCATCGCCGTCTCCAGCTCCACCCACTTCGCCTCGGATTCCGGCCGGTACGACAGCGGATCCTACACCGTTCGACTGCGGCGGGAAGCCGACTCGGAAGTGCCGGCGGCAAGAAACCAGTTGGTCTATCTGAGCTTCGAAGGCGGGGCCCGGGTCCAGATCGGACTGGAGCCCATCGAGGTGATGCGCCCGCTCAGCGCCGAGTCGATATCCGGACGCCTGGCCGGACAGACCGACTACATCATCAGCCTGCTCACCGAACACATGCGGCGTGACCTGGCCGCCTACGATGTCACCCTCCTGAGCAGCAAGAACCATCAGATTCCCGCCGAAGAACATTCCGCCCTCTACTTCGGCAACTTCAACGCCAACTACCTGGGTCTCGCCGACAACGTCGACACCGGAAACACCTACCTCCAGCAGGAGGCAATCATCTATGCCGAAGACCTGTCCATGTTCGAAGGGCTCCTGCCCAGCGCCGAGGAGACTGCGTTGGCCCTGGCCAATATCGCCTCCCACGAACTTGGCCACCTGCTGGGACTGGAGCACAGTGCCGAGGCCGGCGATCTGATGGCTACCGCGGCAACCGCTCGACAGATCCTGGAGGTCGATGCCGCCTTTGCCCGGACCACGCTGCTCAATGGGGTCTTTCCCGTCGGCTGGCAGAACGGGCCGGCCCTGCTGCTACAGAATGTCGGGGCCAATCCCTCGGGGGCCTCAAATGCCCGACTGCGCATCGAGGACCTTCTGCCGCGCGAGCCACCGGCCTTCCGGGATCTGCTCCAAGACATACCAATACTGCAATGCGGCCGCTGTGCCCCTTGATCGGCGCGGCATGCAGAGGGGTGTTCCAGGGCTCCGGCTCTGCGGTGAGGACGACCGGTCCGCACCGGCCGGCCGTCAATACGAAATGCGCAGGCGATTGAGGAAGCGGGTGGCAACGCCGAAACGCTCGACCCCGCCTTTCTTCCCATCGCGGACCGGCGGCACCCGGAGCACCTCGGCAGTACACCTGGCCCGGCCCTGCCGCGAAGAAACGCCCTCCGCCGGAGGCACGGTCAACTCGACATGTATGCGGTCGCCGGGGTGAAAATCGGTCGAGTCCAGCTCCAGGTACATGCCGCCGGAACTGATATTCTGCGTGATCGTACGGACGACCTGCCGGCTGTCATCCCGCTCCTTGCGGCACTCCACCGGTAAGCGAATGCTCAATCGGCGATGTGACCGCCGCTCTGCAGCTCCACCGCCCACACTCTCACCGCTGGCGATCATCCCGATGCTCCTATCCCCGCCTGCTCCGACCTTTCCAACCGATCAGCTATCCCAATCGCAGCAATCCCAATGCCTGGACGCCAATCTCGGACCATCACCCCTGAATGTTTGTTGTAACCGTCTATGATCACACGACTTATGCACATTGGACCACTGCCGTACGATGTCGCGCCTCTCGGCACAACGTTGCCCTGATTCAACACCAAGGCAGGCCACCAGCGACTGGATTCACATATTCTTCGCCCACAGCGGATGTTGCAGTCTTGTCTATTCTCGGCAACATGGAATGACCGCATGAGCGCTGAGTCGACATGATTGCCCCCTGGCTTGGCCCCCGGCGAGTTCTTTGCCGATCCACTGAGTCGGAAGCCAGCGATTGGGATGAGCCTACTCACCGCTGGGCACGCCGAGATCGCGGCGGTAATCCGACCCAGGTAATCTGCCCCCGGCACGCCACCGATGGTCCGATCGGGACCGGGCTAAGTCGGCGAGCTGCTGCACAGCAAGGCCTTCAGCTCTCGCTTCAGAATCTTGCCTGTCGAACCGCGCGGCAAGTCGTCGGATATAATGATCCGCCGGGGTACCTTGTAGCCGGCGATGCGCTCGCGACAGAAATCTCGCAGAGCGATATCCGTAACTTGCCCGTCCTCACCGAGCGTGACGAAGGCCACCACCACCTCTCCTCGGGAACGATCAGCCTGCCCAATGACCGCGGACTCGGCCACCGCGGGATGTTCATCCAGCACCGCCTCGATCTCGCGAGGATAGACGTTCTCGCCGCCGACGATGATCATCTCCTTCTTGCGGCCGGTGATGCTGATGAAACCGTCGGCTTCGACCATTCCCATGTCGCCGGACTTGTACCACCCCTGGGGCGTTATGACTTCCCGGGTCTCGGCTTCGTTCCGGTAGTACCCCTTCATGATAGTCGGACCGCGGATCCACAGTTCGCCCACCTCGCCAGGGGCCTTCGGCTCGGCACTACCGCCCGTCTCGCCTGGATCATCGAACGACCGAACCTCCACCCCGGGTATGGCCTGGCCCACGGTCCCCACCCGATTCGACCAGGGAACGTTGAGGCTCACCACCGGCGAGGCCTCGGTCATGCCGTAGCCCTGGATGATCTCCACGCCGAAGCGCTCCTGGAACTTATGAAAGACCGCGTCCGACAGGGCCTCACCACCACTGACCGCATATTCGATCGAGGCCAGGTCGTCATGCCCCCCCTTCTTGGCCCGCAGCATGGCCGAATACATGCTGGCGATCATCAGGGTCACGCTGATCCGTCTTTGCCTGATGGCCTCAATGGCCGCGGCGGGGCCGAAGCGCGGGATGTAATACAGCGAAGCCCCCAGAGCCACCGGCACCAACAACAAGGCGGTAAGGCCAAAGCTGTGAAACTGGGGCAAGACGCCCAGGAATCGATGGTCGGGCTGCAACTCGGCCTTACGAATGCTGGCTTCAACGGCATGCCGCAGGTTCCCGAAGGTCTGGCAGACGCCCTTGGGAGCACCCGACGTACCGGAGGTGTACAGCAGGACGGCCAGGTCGTCGGCATCTACCGTCGGCACCGGCGGCAGACGACGCAGTCTCTGGAGAACCATCTCGCGCTTCAGCGGCAGGTCCTCGACATAGATGACCTTGACCGGCAAGGAGGCGGCCAGCTCGGCGAAGTGCTTGATAGTGAAGACCGTGTCGATTTCGGCATCGGCCGCCACCGCCGCCAGCTCGGCGGGCTGCAGCAGGAAATTCAAGGGCACGGCCACCCGCCCGGCCCACAGAGCCCCGTAGAACGTGCCCGCAAACGCGCACGACGACGGCAGCAGGATGCCCACGTGCCGGCGCGACGTCGCCGCGCAGACTCGCCGGCGCATGACCGCCGCCAAGCGAACCAGGTTGCCGTAATCCAGCGAACGAAACGGGTCGGCCACCGCCGGCCGACTGCCCCCCCGCTCAGCCGCCGCAAGCAGCGTGTCAACGATCAAACCAGGCTCCCGGCGAGGATTCTGAACACTCTCTCGAGAGAGCCATCATAACCAGTGGGCCCGGCGGCGCCCATCGGGCGCGGCCTTGCGACGAGGCCGCCGGCGGACCACGGATCAGGCCGTCGAGCCCGCATGACGGCGGGCAATGATGCCTTCCACCGCCGGGAGAAAATAGTCCCGGGCGATGACGTCCCAGCTCATCTTCGCGGCCAGCTCATAGCCCCGACTGATGAAGCCCGACTTGTCTTCCGGGCCCTGGGGAAGGCGTTCCAAGAGTTGGCGTCCCACCTGCCGGGCGACCCGATCGTCAAAGGCCGCCCGCACGTCGCGGTCCAGCTTCTGATAGCCGGCGATGGTGTCCGGATCGGCGGCAAAATCAGTGTAGTCCGCAACAATGATGTTCGGCGATCCCGCGGGACCGGCCACCTTCGAGGCAAACCCGGCGCAGCCACAGACCGAACTCATCACGCAGATCGAGCCGAACGACAGGGCCTCGACCTGGGCGATGCCGAACGGCTCGTAGATCGATTGCCCGAATTCCACGTCGCTGCCCTTGCGGATGTCCCAGAATTCCATCTCCGGCGGCATCAGATCGCCGCAGCTCTGGCGGTCGAAGCCAAACTGGTTGATGAACAGGATCTTGCAGTTCCGTGATCGGGCATTGAACGCCTGGACCCCGGCGTAGAACAGCGCTTCACCGCCCGACAGGTCCGGCAGGCCTTCGCGGTGGGCGACCGGCCATTCCCACCACCGCTCCATGTGCAGAATGTCCCCGCGGCTGCGCGGGCCGCCGATCTCAGTGGAGAGAACAATCAGGGCGGCCGTCCGACCGTTGCGACGGAACTCCTCCTCGATGCTCTTCATCACCAGAATATCGCGCCACAGACCCTTGCTCGGCGCCATCCGCGTGACATGGGTGAAGACATAATCGGGCCGGTAGCCCAGCAGCGTCTCGACGTACTCCCGCAAGCGGTCCTTGCTGGCCGCCGCTTCGGCAGCAGTGATCCGATGGTCGGGAATACCGTTGTAAGTCAGATGGATATTGGCGGCGCCCATCTCCGGTGAGAGGAAACGCAACTCGTCCACCACGTTGTCGCCCACCGCCAGGGTCACGTCCAGGTGCCGAGCGGCCTCGACCAGGGCGTGCCGGAAGTAGCCGAACTGATCGCCGAAGACCTCGTTGATGTGCAGCTTCTGGGCCGCACTCTTTCTCAGGACGTTGTAGAACATGGTGTCGTGGCCGGGGTGTTCCTCGACGATCTTCCGTATCGGGGCCACCTCGTGGGCATAGAAAACGGTCTTCATGCCCGAGTCCGGATTCAGCTTGGCCGCCAGAGCCGTCGCCATACCCATGAACTCATGGGCCACGATGACGCAATCGTCGCCGTCCGAGGTGGCACCCAGGGCCCCGACGACCGCCAACCCCGGCTCGGCCAGCCGGACATATTGCTCGAAGTCCCAGCTCTGCTCATACCGGGAAGAATCGATCCCGAAGCTCTCGTGAAGCCGGGACTTGAAGGCGTTCAACTGATCCGGCTCCGAGCGGTTGACGTCAATCAACACCACTTCGGGGCGTTGCTCCGTTCCGGTCAGCGGGTCGCGCAGCAGGCGGCGCCCATACACCAGCTCCACGTGATAGCGATGCTGGATTTCCCGAAAAGCGTCGGCCAGCGCATAGTTGTTTCTACCGTCCACCGACGAATAGAGCACCTCGCCGCCCGGTCCCAGCCGGGAATCGACATCGCCCTTTCTCCCAAATAGCGGGCAGAGAAGGATGGTCCGCCCCACCGCATCGACATAGTCCGAAGAAGTCAGTAGCCCACCCAGCACCGCCCCAATGCCGCCGATCTGCTCGACAGCCTCGTGGGTCACATGAACAATGTTCAGCATATCCGAATCATCCTATCCGCGGCCGGCCACGCTGTCCGTTCTCGCGCGCCGGGCCTGGTCAAGTCTAGCTCTTGATGATTCGGCAATCCGGAGCGAATACTTGCATTCATCGCCGCCCCAAGCCGCTCTGAGATTGCTGTCGGCCTCCCGTTTTCTACACGGCCTCTGGCCGAAACGATGTTGCCCGTCCGTCCGGGGACCTCCCCACGATGAGGCCCTTGCATTCGACGGCCGTCGGCCATATACCAGCCCGGGAGATGATCACCTTCTCGCTGCAGTCCGGCTCGAATGGAAACTCGATCTACGTCGAGGCCGGCGACGTGCGCATCCTCTTCGATGCCGGGATCAGCGGGAAGATGGCCCGAGAAAGGATGGCCTCCAACGGACGGGACATCCATGATTGCCATGCCCTGATAATCTCCCACGATCATTCCGACCACGTGCGCTGCGCGGGCGTGTTCCAGAGGAAGTTCGGCCTGCCCATCTACATCACCGAGAGGGCCTTCCGGGCTACCCGTTCCTACTTGGGTCCGGTCAACGATGTTCGAGTATTCGACGCGGGAAGAACTCTCGATTTCGGCGCCGTGATGGTGCGAACCATCCCCACGCCGCACGACGGGATTGACGCGGTTTGCTTCGTGGTGGAACACGACGGCAAGAAGCTGGGCGTGTTCACCGACCTGGGCCACCCTTTCTCGGCCCTGGGAAACGCCCTGGCTGAAGTGGACGCCATGTACCTGGAAAGCAACTACGACCCCGATATGCTGCGAACCGGCCGCTATCCCGAATCCTTGAAACGCCGCATTGCCGGCGACCGGGGCCACCTATCCAACGGCGAGGCCGCCGCCCTGGCCGGACATCGCATCAGCACCAAGCTCCAGTGGATCGCCGTCGCCCATCTCAGTGAGGAGAACAACCGCCCGGAGATCGCTCTGGCCGCCCACCGCAAGGAAGTGGGAAACACCCTGCCTCTCCACGTGGCTTCGCGTGATGCCGTCGGCGAGCTACTCGAGGTATGATGGGGCAAATCCCCTCGTCGATGGAATCGCCGGCGCCCCGTTAGGCCAGCACGTCCAAGAATTGTCCTTTGGGCTGGTCGGGGAGGGGCGACGGCTCGGCCTCCGGTGGTTCCGGTCGTGAGGCCAGCAAGCGGTACGGCCAGGGTCGCAGCATCTCTCGCAAGACTGCCGAGGCATCGAACCGTGGACCGGCCGACGTCTCGATCTCCTCCCTGCGGTTTCCCAGGGCCCGCAATTCAACGTAGAAGGCCGGGGGGACGATCCCCGGATCGCTGCTTGCTGCGGGATGATCAACGGGGCGACCGTGAGTGACGTAGGCACTGTCCCAGCGCTGCCGCCAAGCATCGATCCCCCGCGCCCGAAATGAGAGCGCGTGATAATGCCCGGCGTGGAAGCCCGCCCGACCCTCGTGGATTGGTGATCCCCACAGCCCCATGCCCGCGGTCCTCCCCCGTGAACCGGCCTCCAGCCGCTGCATGGTCCCGAATCGCGCCGGCCTCCCACCAGCAGCGCGATTCGAGGACCATGAGCAGGCTTCGTTCCCCACCGGTCAACTAAGCGGGCAAGGTGCGTACCATCCCCACAGATCCGCGGCCATGGTCGCCCACTGCGAGACGTAACTGCCTGGCACGAAAGGAGATCCGTGTTCGGAACGATGCTCAAATGGGAAATCGACGGCTCATGAAGGGATGCCGGCCGTCACCACAGTGCGACACCTACCGGCAGGCAATAAGCCGTAACTAAGTGCAATTCAATGACTTAGAGACATGTTGGCCTGGTGCAACACCGTTGCCGAGATGCACCAGAATCACCCGGCACGGCTGCCAGGGGCGGTGGAGTTCAGTGATTCGAGTGAGACTTCTGTGGCCCCGGCGTCCCGGTGTCGTCACCGCCGTCGGGACGAGACGTCTGTGGCACCGGCGTCCCGCCGGTGTTTTCTCGGCCGTCGGGACTTGGCCCACCCGCCGATTAGGCACACTATGCCTCGGAGGTAAACGAATCAATCGGCCGCGGCGGCTTGCGGAGATGCTGCTCGTCATCGGACGCGGTGACCTTCTCGGCCAGACGACGATACGCTTCCACCAGATCGCGGCAGATCAAGTCCACGCGCTGGCGCAGCTCACGGCGATCGCTTATCAACCGGGAGGACAGTCGGCGCAGCCTCTTGGCCCGAGCCTCCCGGCGCTGCCGACTCTGCTCCCCCTTCACCGCCCGGCGGATGACCGCCAGCAGTCGATCAAGCTCGATCGGTGGGGTCAGAACGTCCAGCGCCCCACGACGAAGGGCCGCCAGGGTACGCTGCCCGTCCAGTTGATCGTCAACCAGCACGAGCGGCGTGCCGGACCAGTTGTCCTTCTCGTCCAAGAGCGACAACCCGTCCCCGTCCGGCAGTCGTTCACCGGCGACGAACAAGTCAAACGCAGTCGAGGCCGCCATGGCCCGGGCACCCTCGATCGTATCGACGACAGTGACGTCCGCATCTAGATTGGTCATGATGTGGCCGCTGAGCGCTGCGGCCATCTCTGATCTACCATGAACGATCAGGACTTGTATGTGGCTAGAGGTCATCTCCTGCTTCCTTCTCCGTGTCGGTCGCCTGCTTTCCATTCCATCCTTGGGCCGGCGGCACCAAAAAGGCCGGCGGGCGTTTCAGCCGTGAGAGCGAAGGGAGGAGGGAGAGAGGCCTCAACGACCCGCCTGGCCCGGAAATCCGTCCCTGCCTGCCGGTTGCTGATCCGGTTATTCGGTGCTGTTGGAGCCCCCCTATGTTCCGCCCTGTGTCTTCGCAAAGTGCTCGCCCGGTCAGCCCCCTGTTCCGGGCCCCCGGGGCAGCCGCAGTTCGATGTTGGTTCCTTTGCCCGGCTCACTCTCGATCCTGATGCCCCCTCCATTGTCCCGCAGCCAGCGATGCACCCGAGCCAGACCCAGCCCGCGCCCACGCCCCGCCGGACGATGCGAGAAGAACGGGTCCAACGCCCGACTTCGTACCTCCGGGGTCATGCCGTGACCGTTGTCGGTCACCACCACGACGAGGCTTTCTTCGGTCAGATCAGCCATAGCCTTGACGGTCAAACGTCGTGATGAAGGCTCCGTAGCCTCGATCGAGTTTTCAATCAGTTCCCGGAACATTCGAGAAAGTTGCTCGGGATCAAACCAGACCGACGGAGTATCGGACGGCACCTCCAATCCCAATGCCGAGCCTTCCAATAATCCCGTGGAGACCAGTTCTGTCCTCAGGGCCTCGAGGAGTTCGAGCAGGTCAACCTTCTCGGGCGCCGCCGCCCGCGGCTGGGCGAATTCCATCAACTCGGTGACCATATCGCTGCACACATGGGACTGTTCGATAATCGTGTTCAGCGTATCACGCAGCTCGGCGTCGTCGCAGGACTCACGAGCCATCTGGGCCCGGGCGGAGATCACCGCCAAGGGATTGTTCAACTCGTGGGCCGCACCGGCGGCCATGGCCACCACCGTCTCCAAGGTCTTGGTCCGCAGCAGTTCGTTCTGCGACGCCGCCAACCGACGATTGGCCTCCGCCAGCTCATCGCTCAAGGTGATGGCCGCCGTCTGAGCCTGGGCCTGGGCAATCGCCAGACCGACCGCCGCACTGAGGGCCTCGATCTCCGCCGCGTCGACCCGCAGCCGAGCAATCGTCGCCCCGTCCGCCGAAAAGAGGGCCCCACCGATCCAGCGCTGCTCCCGAACCAGGGGCATCAGCCAGAACGGTCCCTCACCAAGGCTGCCGCGGTAGCGATCGATCAACAGGCCGCAGGACCTGCCCGGTGGGGCGATCCAGGTTCCGGCCAGGGCCGTTTGGACCGCCAGGGACCTGTCATCTGAGTCGTCCGGCGCGTCGGGCGGTCGCTCCAGGATTTCGCTTTGCACCGTGCCGCTCGAAAGACCGACTTCTACCCAGCGGCGGTCATCGCTGGTAACGAAGACCAGAACCGCCGATACGCCCAGCTCCCGCCGCAGGGCCTCGGCCCCCGCGCCGCACACCTCCCGAACCGAAGCCTTGGGAGAAACCGACTGATTCAGCCAACCCAGGGCGGCAAAGTACTCGGCCTTGCGCTGCAGACGCTTGTTCTGCTCCAGGAGGGCGGCGTTGGTCAGGGTCAGCTCCTCCGTCGAGCGCATCAGCGCCTTCAAATACACTTCATCGCTGGTGATCTCCTCCGCACCGATCCAGGCCGCACGCGATTCGATCTCCTTGGCCAACGACTCGACAATCGCTTGGCGATCCTGTTCGGGCAGGCCCAGACGGGCCGCCAACTCGCTTGAAGACGTCGCCGTGTACCGATTCCCGGAGAATCCGATGCGGTGTTCACGCACCAGAACATCGGCCAACTGCACGATCTGGACGTGCTTGCCCGCGGCCACCGATGCCGGCAAGGCCTCCGCGGCGTGATGATGCAGCCAGATGCTCTCCACCAGCCGCTGCGGCAGGCCCCAACGCTCCGCCAGCCGATGACCGACCATGGCGTGATCGACCCCCAGAACCGCCCGCTCCACATCAGCCATCTCCGACCGGGTCTGCTCGCACTTCTGGAGGATCTTGTCAAAGCTCTTGGGCATGGTCGCGTGGAGAGCGTCCTTGCCGATGTCGTGCAGCAATCCCAACACGAAGGCCTCTTCCGGCCGGACCGCCGAGGGCACCGTCTTGGCGATACGCCACGCCGCGCAGGCCACCCCCAGACAGTGCTTCCAGAACTCCAGGCGGTCGAACCCGGTCGATCCCGACGGCCGGCTGGCCGCCCCGAATACCTCCATGACCTTGATGGCCAGCACCAGTTGACGAATCGTGCCGAAGCCCAGCATCAAGACCGCGTTTTCTACGGTTACCGCCTCGCGCCGCACACCGTGCTCGACCCGGCTCAACAGGGACAAGACCCGGGCCGTCAGCGGAGGATCGCTTTCGATCAGCTCCACGATTCCTCTGGCGTTGCTCCGGGTATCTTCGGTGAGTTGCAGGATGCGCGCGGCGATGGGGGCCAACGGCGGCAGACCCTCCAGTTGAGCCAGAATCAACTCAACCTTCTGCGGCTGGACCCCACTCGATGCCGCCGTAGCCATGTCCGTCCTTTCTCCACTCCCTCACCACGGCAGACCGGCCCGGTCCCCGCCGCCTAGCCCTTCAACAACTCGACCATGCGCGAGATGAGCTTGTCGATGTCGAAGGGCTTCTTGATGAAATCGTCCGCTCCGGCCTGCTTGAGCTTCTCTATCTCCGCATTCGAAACCGCACCGGAAACGACGATGATCTTGGTCTGGGCCAACTTGGGGTCCTTGCGGATCCGGGCGCAAACCACGTTGCCGTTGATATCCGGGAGCATGTAGTCCAACAGCAGGATATCCGGCTTGAACTCCTGGGTCAGCACCCCGGCCTCGAAACCCGTGGATGCCGACTTGACCTCGAAACGCCCGTCGCGGGTCAGCAGGTCTTCCAACATCTCCACGATGGCCTCGTCGTCGTCCACCACCAACACCCTCCGCTTGCCCGATTCGAGATACTCCAGAGGAATGTTGTTGACCTGCATGAACTCCACCAGCGAATCCCGCGGTATCCGACGAAACTTCGACCCGGGCACCAGAAAGCCGTGCAGGCGCCCGCTCTCGAAGCAGCGAATCACCGTCTGCTGACTGATCTTACATACCTTGGCGACTTCGCCGGTGGTGAACACCGTCTTCATCCGCAGCTCCGAACGAGCGGTACTGTTGAGCGCCTCGCTTATGGCCGTCTGTTCGTCTGATCTATCCTGTCCGCACATTTTATCCAATTCCCCCAAGTTACCAACTACTGCCATATCGTTTTTGTGTTCCGGCAACTTGATGCAGGCCTCGGGACGCTCTGGATGGCCCCCCAGCCCAACCTCTCTCGGACCTGCCGTGCTGGATGTGAAATGAGGGCGGTGACCGAGCTACCGGACTAATGTGACAGCGTTACATCAGCGTCGAGTGTGTCCAAGAGCCCCCGACCTTGGTCGGGGGGTGCGATGAATCCCGTCAGAATGTGCCCCCTGACCCAAGGCGTGGGCCCCCTGCGCCGGGCCTCGCCACGGTGCCCTAGCCCGCCCGACGACGCCTTCCTTCGAGATGGAGCATCACCACGGCGATATCTGCCGGGCTGATGCCGTCGATGCGTTGGGCTTGACCGAGGCTGCGCGGGCCGATCGACGAGAGCTTTTCTCGGGCCTCCCGCCGAAGCTGCCCCAGCCCCGAAAAGTCAAACCCGTCCGGTATGCAGCGCGACTCCATACGCCGAAAGCGGTCGATCTCGCGCTCCTGACGACGCAAGTAGCCCTCGTACTTGGCGGCAATCTTCGCCGCGGCCGCCGCCTCGTCCAGCAGGGCCTCGCCGCCAACAGATATCGACTCCGGCAGCGAATGCTTCCATTGGTCCCAATCCACGGCCAGGGCTGCCTCGTGGTCCGGACGGCACAACCACTCCGCCAACCGCCGCCCCTCATGCCGAGTACTCCCGGCCCACGACTCGAAAGCCTCGATCGCCGCCCGCTTCCGGCAATACCGCCGCCACCGCCCATCATCCACCAGCCCGAACCGCCGGCCGATGGGCGTCAACCTGGCGTCGGCGTTGTCGCCCCGCAACTGCAACCGATATTCCGCCCGAGAAGTGAACATCCGATAGGGTTCGATGGTCCCCTTGGTCACCAGGTCGTCGATCATCACCCCCACGTAGCACTGGTCCCGCCCCAAGACCAGCGGCTCGGCCTCGAGCACCCCCCGGGCGGCGTTGATCCCGGCGACGATACCCTGTCCGGCGGCCTCCTCATATCCGCTGGTGCCGTTAATCTGCCCGGCCAAATACAGGCCGGCCACCTTCTTGCTCTCCAGCGTGGCCCGGGTCTGCTGCGGAGGCACGTAATCGTACTCCACCGCGTAACCCCACTGGGTGATCCGAGCCCGCTCCATCCCCGCGATCGAACGCACCATCGGCTCCTGCACCTCGGCCGGCAGAGACGTGCTGATGCCGTTGCAGTAGAGACGGTCGCTCTCGTAACCTTCCGGCTCGAGGAACAGTTGATGGCGAGTCTTCTCCGCGAACCGCACCACCTTGTCCTCGATGCTCGGACAATAACGCGGCCCCGGCGAGGTGATCTGACCGCTGTACATGGGCGCCCGGTGCAGATTGGCCCGGATCAAATCATGAGTCCGCTCGTTGGTGTAGGTGATCCAGCAGGAAACCTGGCGGCGGCGATGGGGCTCATTCAAAAAGGAGAATGGCATCGCTTCTTCGTCACCAGGCTGCTCTTCCAGACGAGCGTAATCAACCGAATCGCGAGCCACCCGCGGAGGCGTACCCGTCTTGAGCCGGCCCAGCTCCAAACCCAACGCCTGCAAGGCCCGGCTGAGTCCCACAGCGCTGCCCTCCCCGATCCGGCCCCCCTGGTCCTGCTGCTCCCCGACGTGCATCACCGCCCGCAGGAAGGTGCCGGTAGTCACCACCACACCACGGCACCGCAGCACCCGGCCGTCGGTCAGCCGAACGGCCCGCACCGCCGGCCTGCGATCTGCGGATTGCGGATTACGGATCGCGGATCGGGACTCGACCTCGATCGTCTCCACCCTTCCCTCGACGATCTCCAAACCGGGCGCGGCGAAGAGCAGGTCCTGAACCGCCTCGGCGTACAGCCCACGGTCGCACTGCGCCCGCGGGGCCCGGACCGCCGGACCCTTGCTTCGATTCAGGATGCGGAATTGGATGCCCCCGGCATCGGCGGCCAGCCCCATCAGGCCGCCCAGGGCATCGATCTCCCGGACCATCTGCCCCTTGGCGATCCCGCCGATCGCGGGATTGCAGCTCATCCGCCCGATCGCCGATCGATCCATGGTCACCAGGGTAGTCGCCACCCCCAAGCGCGCCGCGGCCCACGCCGCCTCCGTCCCGGCGTGCCCCCCCCCGATAACCACAATTCCCGACTGGTCGGCCATAGTGAGATATGATAGCTGCGGCGGTGCTCCTTCGCACGCCGCCGGTTGGTGCCGCTGGCGGCTTGTCCGCCGGTGCCTTGCTCGACAGAAGCACTGGCCGCAAGCTGCCAGTGGCTCTCGGATTGTCCACCACTTGTCGCTCGGATTAGTAACTGCGGCAGTACTTCTTTCCACGCCGCCCTTCGCCCCCCCCACCAACGTCACCCCC
>CAZFMS010000053.1:0-17866 GCA_964520125.1 uncultured Planctomycetaceae bacterium | reverse complement strand
CGCCTGTGCCCCCAGCGTCAACCGAGCACCGGCCCCTAGAAGCCCTCTTGAAACACCTGGTCAACAAGATCGCCAGCAATCACGACCTCCTGGAGATCGTCGAGCCCGATCCCGACCCCGAGGCCGAAACCCTCCTGATCTCCTACGGCCTGGCCGACCAGGCCGCCCGGAAGGCCACCGCCCTGGTGCGCCAAGCCGGGGCCCGCGTCTCCCATCTCACCATCCACAGCCTGTGGCCCATCCCCCAGCACGCCCTCCGCCGAGCAATCACCCCATTCGTCCGCCGCCTGCTCATCCCCGAGCTGAACCTCGGCCTCTACGCCAACGAACTCGCCCGGGTCATCAAGGCCGTCAAGATCGAATCCCTCCCCCGCTACGACGGCGGCCTGATAGATCCCCAGACCATCGCCAGCCGCATAACCGACTGGCCCTGCGGATAGCGCAGGTAAACGTCGAAACGTCAAAAAATCAAAACGCCGAAACGCAACTGCCCCGAGATTCCACGACGCCCGACCGCCGCCCGGCAGGTCAATGTGGCACAGGCTCTTCGCCTGTGATCCTCCCCTCGAGCCCGCCGCCGACAGCGGTGGCACCGGCGTCCCGCCGGTGTCTTACTATAGCGACGCATGCCCCTGGCAGAGGAACTCTGAGATGGGTGCCAATGCCACCCGTCGAACTCGGCATCGCCACCAACGATGTATCCTACCAGTTGCGGTACGGGGTATCCGAACAGCTCACCCTGCAATCTTTGTTCTCGGAGCATGAGAGAAACTGGCGCAAGCTAAGCTCCGCAGACTCTTGGTTAGGCATCGGGCCGACCACGATCTCCTTCATGGCCGGGCCCTCTTCCGTCCTCCAGGGGATTTCAATGTACGGGATCAATTCACTCAATCCGCGGCGGTACAGAATTCTATTCGAGATTGCCGTAGGCGAGGCGATAAATCGCCATTCACGCTCATCTTCGAAGGAGCTATGTTTGATCATTGGCGCGAGGAATAGGAGATCCTCCTTCAGAAACTTATGGATGTTGGCGATGGCCACTTCCCTATGCTGAGGGAACTTCTTGACATAGGGATCGAAGAAAGACACATACCCTTTGAGGATACGTCGAGCAAGGCCCAATTGCTCATCTTCAGAATACAAGCAGCGCGCGAGCACGCCTACTCCCAATGCCGTCAACCTGCTGCTCTCGAAGCCCATCGAGTATCCGCCTGGGTTGCAGTAAGCACGCCATTGGCTGAGCGAGTCGCGACGTGTGGAGAATGAAGAAACGAACACGCAGTGATTCTCTGGGTGGCAGAGGGACTGCAAGGTCAGGTCAAGGCCGGCGAGAACCGACTGGTTCTGGATGCTCCTAGCGACCGAGCGAAGAAGGCCTTGAAGCTGCGTTATCGCAAGCTTGAACTCTGAGGTGTCATTCAGGTATCTCAGATCGGTAGCCCAGATCGTTCCCTTCGAGAGAATTCCATTCATTCCCTTGAGCGTCGTGTAGTGGTAGAGAACTTCGGGGAGATCGCCGCTGCTTTCGCGCACCGACACGCGAGGATCCGGCGTCACTCTTGTTTCATGGTCGACCCATGGCATCGGATCACCAACCTGTGGCTTCTGCAATGTCACTCGTTACCTCTCCGTACTTCAAGAGCCGAGTTCGGGCCAAACCCAAGCGGTCTCAATTAGACGGCTGGCCAGGAGGCGATAGACGCTTTCGGGCGCCAAGCCGTCCGTTATGTCGCAGGTGCGACAGTCTCTCGGCGTTTCGGCGATTCCCTATATCACCTCGCCCTCATCACGTGGCGGGTCCGAAGGGGCATCCATCGTCCTCTTGCACTTGGGATAGGCCGAGCAGCCGAGGAAGCGCCCAGTGCTGCCCTTTCGCAGCAGCATCTTGGAGGAGCACTCGGGGCATTCTACATCGGTCTCGATGCCGCCCACGAAACCATGCGGTTTCTTTCCCAGCGACCCCTCAGGCATGATCCACCAAGTCTTGAAGTCCCACTTGCCGAACTGCTTGGCCACCTTGGCTTTGTCCCGAATCATGACGCTTTCGTTCCGCTCTTCTGCTTCCTTCTTGGCGTATTCGATCGCCCCTTCCCAACTTCCGAATCTTCTGCCTCCCTCTAGATTGTCTAGTCCTCCGCCGACGTAATACCGTTCACTGCTCGATACCGCCTGAGAGTACTCGAAACAAGCCATAACCATGCGCAAAGGGTAGAGCAGCAACATGAACACAACGTTTCCCACTGTCCATGTCCCAACGTCGAGAGGCCTGGCAAGGGGCGGACGTCGCAGTTCACGCCATAACCAGAACGCCCCACCGAGCACGTACAGCACAAGCGCAACCACCCATTGACCTCTTATCCCCGCCCCAATCGTGCCGAGGAGCATCAAGAGCGCAGCAAGCCACATTTCCTACCCTTCCCAGGTGTTTGATCCGTCGACTACGTGTCCTCGATAGAGGGCATGATACCTTGCTCGTCCACAGTAGTCGAGGGAAGAAGAGGCGTAGAGAGTCCGTATTCACGTCCTCGCCGCTGAACGTAGATTCCCTTCTCGGCCACCACCCCACCGACTGCCAGACACACCACCAGGCAAGAAAAAGCCCAAACACCTCTCCCAGCACCGCAATAAACCGGAGCGCGGAGCAAGACTACTGGTTGTCTTGAGCAAAGGAGCCTATCAGATGTCGCCACCGTTCCCAGAGCGGCCGACCGACAGGGATCGTGTAAGCAGCCAACGCCACGGCCAAGACTTTGCGGCCGTTTGCGGGCGTTTGCACTTTTTTTATTGCCAACCACACTACGGCCGCACCCGGGGTGAAAAAAAATGCTGCCCAGCAACCCAAATTCCGGCAAATACCACCAAGAAAACAGGAAACGTGCAACAACTAAGACCCCACGATC
This sequence comes from uncultured Planctomycetaceae bacterium, assembly GCA_964520125.1. GTDB lineage: Bacteria > Planctomycetota > Phycisphaerae > UBA1845 > UTPLA1 > JAFGQA01. The sequence continues at coordinate 14,966 of CAZFMS010000053.1, read as the reverse complement.
CTGAAATGAGCCCCGGTCAGGAAAAGCAAACAGAGGAGCTAGCAAAGGGTCAGGTTGATTTGTTCCCGCCTGGAGACGCACGCGACCGAGAACAACCCGCTGATGTACTACGAGGTCTTCAAGGGCTTCGAGGCCCCGGTGCTACTATGATCGCTCCCCATCCACAGTGCTGATCACCCGTAGGCGAAGCAGCGCGGGACCGCGGGCAGATAGCCGGGCCGACCGGGGACGAGTGCCTGGGCTTGCCAGGCAGCCAGTCTGGGGTGAAAATACTCGTTGGCCGGAGGCGCTGGCGTCGTCTACTCCACTTTCAAGCGGTGGAAGCTCTGGCATCATCGGCGCCGCAGGGTCGGCATTGTCTTGGTTTGGTTCAGGCTGGGAGGATTCGGTGAAGCAGACTGGTATTTGTATCGGTGCCGCGACTGTTCTGGGCCTGGCATGGTCGGCGATTGCTCAGCCCTTGGACGACGACGTGCGACGGGCCTACCAGGCGATCGAGCCGGCCGCCGTTTACTCCTATTGCCAGACCTTGTGCCTGCCGCGCTACGAAGGAAGGTATACCGGCACGGAGAGCTACGCCGAATGTGCCCGCTGGGTGGGCTCCGAGTTCAAGAAGTGGGGTCTAGCCCCGATGCCGCCGAAGGGCGGATACCTCCAGGCGTTTCCCGCCCCCCACTCGATCATTGATCGGGCCGCGATGACGCTCTTCTTGCCGCAAAGCGAGGCGGAGGAACCAGCACCGACGCGAGACGGCAAGGAGAAGACCTGGCGAGAAGTGCCCCTACAAGTGGGCGAAGACTTCCTGCCGATGCTCTTCAGTGACCGTGGCGACTACACGGCCGGCATGGTCTTCGCCGGCTGGGGAATCCACGCCCCGGAAATCGGTTACGACGACTACGCCGACCTGGACCCCAAGGGCAAGTTCGTCCTCTGCTTCCGAGGCACCCCCGACAACGACGACCACCGTTATGAGGAGCACGATCATCACCGCAAGAGGATGCGCACGGCCAAGAACCTCGGAGCCTTGGGCCTGATCTACATCTACGGCGACGTTCACGCCAACCCCAACGGCGACAGAATCGAGGGCTTCCTTCCCGCGAGCATCACCGAGAAAGCCGCCGACCAGATCTTACAGCCCCAGGGGGTGACCAGCGCGGAATTGCGGAAAAGGCTGAGGGAATCGAAACGGCCGGGTTCGATTGCTCTGGCCGGCCGTATCCGTCTGGAGGTCGAGGCCCGTCACTTTCCCGAGGCCGTCGGCTACAACGTGGCGGCCTGTCTGCCGGGCAGCGATCCGGCCCTGAAGAACGAATGTCTAATAATCGGTGCCCACCTGGATCACTGCGGCCGGCACGCCGGCCTTCTGTTCGGCGGCGCCGAGGACAACGCCAGCGGAAGCGCCGCGCTCATGGGGGTGGCCCGGGCCTTTTCGCGTCTGCCCCGGCCGCCGCGCCGCTCGGTCGTCTTCGTGCTGTTCGGCGGAGAGGAGATGGGCCTGCTGGGATCGAGCTTCTTTGCCGAGCACCCCCCGCCGGGTTGGGCCAAGATGTGCGGCATGTTCAACCTCGACATGGTCGGGGCGGGCGACGGCTCCCACTTCGCCTGCAGTTGGGACCAGCCGCAATTGGAGGAGACCATCGAGCAGGCCGACCAGGTCGTGAACACGATCCGGGGATCATGGACCATCCGCCACGTCGGCGTGCGCTCCAGCGATTTCGCTCCTTTCTTCCAGCTCGGCGTCCCCTGCGCCAATTTCTCCTCGAACGGGCCGCACCTGCACTATCATCAGCCCGGAGACACCATCTACCGCATCAACCCCGACATGCTGGCCGACATTGCCAGGCTCACGTTCCTCTCGGGCTACCGTTGGGCGAACCGTGCAACACCCTAAGAACGGCCGGGCGACGACACAACCGCCTGCCGGATGTCCACACTCAATCGGGGATCGGCTGGGGATATGTTCGGAACGACGCTCCGCGGCGAGTCACAGAGTAATCGTCGTCCCGGACCGGCCGTCGAGGGCGGCGGGCAGGTCTGACCAATCAGTGATCACCGCTCGGGCCTGAGAGTCGGCCCGGTTTTTCAGAAACTGAATCGCCGCCTGGACCTTCGGCAGCATAGAGCCCTCGGCGAATTCGTTGCCGGCGATCAGGGATTCGATCCGGGCGCAATCGACTCGGTCCAAGGCCTCCTGATCCGGCCGGCCAAAGCGGAGAAACACCGCGTTTGCACCGGTGATCAAGGCCAGCACGTCGGCCCCGATTTCGGAGGCCAGCATCGAGGCGGTCAGGTCCTTGTCGATCACCGCCTCGACGCCGTGGCGTTCACCCTTCTCGTTCTCGATGACCGGGATACCGCCACCCCCCCCCGCGACCAGCAGCTCTCCGGCCTCGATCAGCCGCTTGATGACCGGCATCTGCACGATTCGCACGGGCACCGGCGAAGGCACCACCCGGCGATATCCCCGACCGGCGTCCTCGATGATCTCCCAGCCATCCTCCTGGCGGTGCCGCCGGGCAGAATCCTCATCGAGGAACGGACCGATGGGCTTGGTCGGGCGGCCGAACGCGGGATCGCTCTCATCCACGACCACCGTGGTCACCAGGACTACGCAGCCTCGCTCTACGCCCCGGTTGTGCAATTCGTTGCCCAAGGTCTGGGCGACCATGTAGCCCATGGTGGCCTGGGTCTCGGCCACCGCCAAGCCCAGATCGATCGGATAGACCTGCTTCGAGGCGATCTCCACCCGTCGGATGACCGAACCGACTTGCGGGCCGTTGCCGTGCATGATGGTGACCTGCCACCCGTCTTGCACCAGGTCGGCCAGCGGCTTGGCCATTTGGCGGCTGAGGGCGAACTGATCGTGGATGTCGCCCGTCCCGCCCGGAGTCACCAGGGCATTTCCCCCGATTGCAACAACTATCTTCATCTCATCACCACGAAGTACCGAAATCCTGGAGGGCAGCACGGCCTGAGGCTGCCCGGGGGACGGACCTCCTCCGGTGGATCCACTGCCGGACCGCCGCTGTTGACCCTGATAGCACACGGCAAGCGACCGACCGTACCCTATTTGAACGGCCGCTCGCGCATCGTCGCCGCCATGATCGCCTTGGCGGTGTGCAGCCGGTTCTCCGCTTCCTGAAACACGACCGACTGAGTCCCGTCGATCACTTCATCGGTGACCTCGGCGCCGCGGTCCGCCGGCAGACAGTGCATGTAGATGGCGCTGTGGCGGGCCAGCTTCATCTTCTCGCTGTCGCAGATCCACTGCTTGTATCTGGCGTTCAGGGCCAGGCATTGCTCCTCGATCTGGTGCATCTGTTCGGCGCCGGCCGCATCGCGCCGCTGGAGCATCAGGTCCTGCGGGCCCCAGCTCTTGGGATAGACGATATCGGCGTCGGTGAAGGCGGAGTCCATGCGATCAACGATCTCGAAGCGGGAGCCCGCCGCCGCGGCATTCTTGCGGGCCGCTTCCAGGGTGCTCTCCATCAGGCCGTACTCCGGCGGGTGGGCCAGGGTTACGTCCATCCCGAACCGAGTCATCAAGGTGATCAAACCTTGCGGTACCGACAACGGCTTGGCGTAGGAAGGCGAATACGCCCAGCTCACCGCCAACTTGCGGCCGCGGAGATCATCGCCGAACACCTCGCGAATGGTCATCAGGTCGGCCAGAGTCTGGGTGGGATGGTCGATATCGCACTGCATGTTGATGACCGGAACATCCGTGGCCCGGGCCAGGTCGCGGATGAAACGATTACCCGCCCCCAGCACCAGATCGTGCCGGACAGCGATGGCATGGCCCATCGAGCCGAGAATAGTCCCCATGTCTCTAGCGCTCTCGCCATGCGCCAACTGGGTGAGGTTGCTATCCAGGAAGACGGCGTGGGCCCCGAGCTGGGTGGCCCCGGTCTCGAAGGCGTTCCGCGTCCGTGTGCTCTTGTCGAAGAACAGCAGGTAGATGGTCTGGTTCGACAACACCAGCGTTGGCTCGCCCTGATGAAACTTCTCCTTGAGATCCTGGGCCATCTCGATGAGATAGATGATCTCCTCGCAGGTCAGATCCTGCGTCTCGATGAAGTCACGACCCTTCAATGACGGCATTGGCCTGTTTCTCCTGCGCTGGATGGCTGTCTCGGCATAAAGTCACCGAGACTTTGAAACGCCGAGGGTGGCAGCGCATCGCACGCCACAGCGCTGCATCGTAACCTCACTCATCGGAATGACGAAACTCGCGGGGCCGATCCCGGCAGGACCGCCGCCCCGCGGAGTCGAGACCGCTGCTCTTCTCACTCGACGCCATTATACGAGAACAGGCCCGGCGGCAAGCGACCTCCCCGCAAGCCCGCCTGGATCCGGCCTAACGCCACCCCCGGAGCCCGGGAGCCCGGGAGCCCTGAGCCCTGAGCCCTGAGAGAGGACTCATCGGCGCTGTCGCCGGCGCGGGGAGGCGGATGTCTGCTTTCCCTGAGCGGCCTGGCAGAAGATGCCGGGAAACGCCGCATAGAAGGCCGCACAATCCACCAGGTGCTTGACCGGCACCGAGTCGTTGACCGTGTGGGCCACCGACTCCAGCGCCGGCCCGAAACCGACACAGGGGATGCCAAAGAGCCCGTTGATCGACACCCCGTTGGTGCTGAAGGTCCACCGCCCGATCCGCGGCTTCCTCTTGAACAAGGATCGGTACGTGGCCGCCGCCGACTCGACCGGCAGCGAGTCCTCCTCCACCACCCAGGTGGGAAAGTACTTCGGCGCCGGATAGGTGAGGCCCGTATAGCTGGCCCGCTCGTAGCCCGGCACCTCGACCCGGGCCGTGACCCCGGCTCGCCGCACCGCCTCGCGGACCTGCCTCAGGGCCAGAGCCTTGGTCTCGCCGATGGTCAGCCGCCGGTCCAGATGGATGTAGGCCTGATTCGGAACCGCACAGCGGCTCGGCGTCTGGCAGTCGATATAGGAAACGGTAATCGTGCCGTCGCCCAGAAAGGCGTCCTTGGCCAGACGGCCGTTCAGCTTCTCGATCTCGCGGACGACTTTGGCGATCTTGTAGACCGCGTTGTCCCCCTTGTGCGGCATCGAGCCATGACAGGAGCGGCCCTTGGTCGTCACCCCGATCTCCATGCGGCCGCGCTGTCCCCGGAGAATCCGGCAATTCGTCGAGTCGGTAACCACCACCACGTCCGGCCGCAGCTTGTCCTGCTCGACGATGTACCGCCAGCAGAGGCCGTCACAATCTTCCTCCATCACGGTAAACACCACATAGAGGGTGAACTCGTCGAGCGGCAGATCGAGGTCCCGGATGATCCGCCCGGCGTAGACCATCGCCGGGATGGCCCCCTTCTGATCTCCCGCCCCGCGCCCCCAGACCCGCCCGCCGGCCACCTTCCCCTGGTATGGATCATGCCGCCATTCAGCGCGATTGCCGGTCCCCACCGTGTCACAATGGGCGTCGACCACCACGATCGTCTTCCCCCGGCCCAGCTTGCCGAACAGGTTGCCCAAGGGATCGGTCCACACGCGATCGAAGGCCTTGGTGCCCTTCAGCTCCCGCTTGATACGGGCAATAACCCGACCTTCCTCGGTACTCTCGCTGGGTATGGCCACGATCTCGCGCAGGAAACGAACCATCGTTCCCTGATAAGACTTGGCCCGCGTCACTATCTTGCTAGCATTCATTCAGGCACCTTTCGCAACACTTACCACGCTCCCGGATGATGGAACATCCGTAGCATGGCATGATACTAATCAGAGCGGAGAACGTTGAACACCGCAAGTGCTGATGGGTGCCGCTGGCGCTTGTCCACCAGGGTCTTGCCGGACAGAAGCACCGTCAGCGAGCTGCCGGTGACACCCAAGATGTTCAGTATTTAACGCGCGGAGCAGTAACAGCGATGACTCCGACGCTCGGAAGTGCCTCACCTGCCTCCGGGCGAGCAGGCCGCCACCCCATTACCGGCGACGGCTTTGCTTTCGATCCACGGACAGCAGCCGTTCTCTCAACAGACCCGTATTGGTGTCCAGATAGACCATGGCCACGGTCTTCTTCTGGTCCACGATCCGATCGAAATCGATGTCGATGCAGACCGCGTCGGTGGTGTAATCCACCTTTTGGACTCGAGCGTCGTTGCGGCCGATAGGCTCACCCACCTTGATCTTGAACTTCTTGTTCTTCTGGCCGGTTCGAGTGTCCTTGTACACCGTGACCGTGACCTCCCGGCGTTTCGAGTCCGCCTTGGTCAGGAAGAACCGAACGTCGCTCTTTATTTCCACCGGCCGACTGGGCGGCGACCAGTCGCTGAAGATCGTCAGCCGATCGGCATCCAGTGGATTGACGAACTGACCGGGGATGCCCGCATATCTATTCAGGATTTCGTACCGTGTCCGGTAGCGGTAGGTGTGGCCCGGTACGGCGGTCAAATCATGGGCCAACAGCGGCATGAGGCGCTCCGGAGCCCGCGGCTCCTGGTTCAAGACCCTATCTCGCTGCTTCCTGGACAGCCCCTTGACGATCGTATCGAAGAGCTGCTCGGCCTTCCGAATCTCCGAGTCACCGGCCCCGCTGGCCAGGGCCGCCCGAACCAACGACAACGCCGCATCCAGGTCCTTGATCTTCGACGGCGTCTTGCCTTCGGCGGCCTTCCTGGCACGCTCCCGCCAGGTTCGAGATCGCCGATTGGCCTGTTGGCGAAGCTTGTCCGCAGTATCGTTCACCTCGCGAGCCCTGGGCGGATCGTCCAGATAAGGCACCCAGGGCAGCTCCAACCGGTCACCGGTCCGCCGCTTGGGCAACGTGGTCCGCTCGATGTAGGTGCGGACTTCATCGAGTTGCCCGCGGAGTTCCACCAACGACTCGCCTACCTGCGGCCTCTTGAACTGTTTGAACGGCAGATAGATGTCTACGTCTTCCCAATCCTGCCAGGTCTCGGTCTGGTCCCGCCGCTGCAGGTGCACCTTGAGGATGGTGGGATACTCCCCGGGCGGATACCCTTCCTCGCTGAAGTTGGCCCCCTGCTCCACCAGGTCGACCTGAGTCGCTACCGAGACCCAGCTGCGCTTCGATAGGGTGGTGTCTCGCGTCTCCGGTCCGGAGTTGACCAGTTCCACGAATTCGATCTGCCTGGGGATCTCCAGCATGGTGCGGCCGGTGGTGATGATGGGCACACTCGGGGTCACTATCCGGACCAGATGGTGGCGGTCTTCGCGGTTTACGCCGGATATGGCCTCAACCAAGGGCGGGAAGGTCTGGGTCCGCGGCAGCCGCGGCTGAACTTGGGCAATATCGATCAGCCCCCTGGCCGAACGGCCGTACCACTCACTCAACTCCTTGACCGGGTCCGCAGCTTCCCTCCCCTGGTTGGTGGGGTTGTTCTTCCGGGGGCGCGCATTTCTGACCTTCCCGGCCAGCAGGTCGGCTTGGGTCTTGGCCTCGGCACACAGGGCCCCGGGATCGCGGTCGTTGATCCGAAACCTGAACCCCCCAAAGGAAAAGGCCGCCGCCCCCACCAGCAGCAACAGGCATAGGCCCAGCACCGCCTTCTCCAAATGCTTGTCGATGAAGCCTACGTCACGTTTGGCCATTACTCACCACGATCCTTCGCTACTACCGAGGGTCATAGGTTCAGGTCCTCTTTGGCGTCAGGTTTCTTCAGGACGTTCTTCAGCTCTTTGGGGATCCACTCCTCGAAGACTTCCCGAAAATAGCAGCCCTCCAGATCAATGACCACCTGAAGAACGGGATCCTGGCCATAGATGTAGGCACTCTGCAACAAGGTCGGGTCCGGGTCCACCGCTCGAGTGTTGACCGCTACTACGGTGTAAAACCCGACGCCGCAGAGTTCCTCGAGCACCTTCATCAGCGCTGCTTCCTCGATCACCAGGTCCAGCCGCAACGGCACCATGAACATCTTGTTGTTGTTCTTGGTCCCGGTGAAAGAAACGGCAAATCCCCTATTTCGATGATTGGAGCCGCCCCCATGGCCCAGGACATCGTCGATGCTCAGCTCGCGCAGCTGCTTGACCGGCATCTGGGCGACCCAGAAAGGCTCTTCCACTTTCTGCTCCCGGAGTTCCTCGACCCGCTCCTCGTTGCACCCGGCCAAGGCGGCGGCGATATCCTGCTGGATCCAGAGCGACATCTGGGCCTGCCAGATCTCCACCGGGGCGGGGGCGGTCTCATTCATCGCCAAATCGTGGATACCGAAGGCGCCTTCCTCCGCATACATGTAGACTGAGCGGGCAACTTGATCGGCGGCCCGCGCTTGGGGCGATTCACGCAAGAGTTGCGTCAAGCCAGGCGCCCGTTCGGGGCTCTCTACTCCGCTGTTCCGCGGTGCGGGGCTGGGCCTGAACACCTCCCAATTTCCCCCGTCGTCCCGGCCACGTTTGAGCTTCGCGATCTGGATTTCCTGTTGGAGTATCTCCTCCGGCGTAGGTCCGCCACGGGCTTGAAGATGCCGGTACAGATTCCCGAATTCTCGCTTGTAGGCCCCTTTGAACTCGATGCGCACCGCCGACTTGGCCTGGGGCAGGGCCTTGGCGACCAGTGGCTGGCGGAGAACCTGAACGATGCTTCCGTCCGCGTCCAGCCGTTCATGAAAGGCGCTGTAGCGCTGCGTCGCCAAGGCGGTACTCATCGACTCCTCGAACTCCACCTGGCGCGCTTCCTGCTCTCTCCGCTTGGCTTCGATGGTCTGGCGGTTGGCCGGGCTGCCCTGAAGCTGGCGGACCTTGCTCACCAGGCCGTCAATCTCCTTCATCTCCTGCTCGATGTCCGAGCCCCCCAGGTAGGCAAGAACGCCGCCACCCAGCGACGCCAGGCAGACGACTCCGACGATTAACAGAAACCCGTGGGCCTTCAAGAATCCCATTCTCTACACTCCAAGTCAGCTCCGCGGCACGGACGGGGCGTCCCTTGATGGACGCCGCGACAATCAACCGTCTGCTTCGCCCGACTTCTGTTCCTGATCCTGTTCCTTCTTCTCCTGGTACTCCTCGGGAATCAACTTCTTCGGGGTGTTGCCCTTGTACACCACGGCGAGGATCTCGAACTCGTAATCCTCGGTACACTTCTCGTCCGTCAGCGGGTCGTGTTTCAGGTACTTCTCGGCCAACTTGGCCAAGTCGACGAGCCCGGAGTCCGGACCGCTGCTACCTTGCGACGCCCGGGGGAGTCTGCCGATCTGGCGGGTCCCGGTGGAACGGTCTGCTCCGCCGCCGCGGCGTGTGTTGCCCCCTCCGCGCCGGGTCGCCCCTCCTTCCCTGGCACCCCTTCTGCTTCCGCGTCGCCCCGCCCCCCCACGAGTTGACCGGCTGCTATCCCGTTGCCGGCCCTGATTCTGAAAAGGCGTGGACATCTTTCTGCCGCCAGACTGGGAGACTTTTTCAACCCGGGCCAGCGTCGCCTTGACGAAGTAGATCCCCCGCTCCGGCTCCCGGCCGATGCGGTCCAGCAGACTGATCAGACTCCCGTCTATTACCTTGGCGGGATTCGCCGCCGTGGTTCTCCCGACTATGGAAAGCGCCCACCCCGGCTTTTTCGCCCCGGCCGGCACGGCCTCCTTGTTGATGGCGAAGGGCTTGGCGGCATTCGTTGAATCGTATTGCATGTCCAGCTGACGGATCCACAACTCGCAACGAGCCTGCCTCGACACCTGCCGAGCCAGTTCCCGGTATTCGCCGGCCGAGCCCACCGCGGCCAGGTCTTCCCGCGACGCCTCACTGAACGCCCGATGGACCACCTCGAGGATCCTTGGCACCAGGATGTTGTTCGCCGGCAGCTTGGCCATGTCCTTCAGCAGGGCTTGATCGCCGCCGCCGCTGCCGGAGACCCGGCTGGCCTCCTGCTTCAGCTTCTCGGCCGCAGTGGCCACATTCACCGCGTACTCCACCGGCGCCCCGGTCGCCCCGCCGTTTATGATCCGCTCGGCCTGCTCCACGGAGGCCACCGGCGGCGGCCGGAGATTCGATCCCGACAAGTTCCCCAGGCCGTTGGCCAGTTGGCCGCCGGCCATTACGTTGCCGGCCCACAGGGCACCGGCCGAAAGGGCCATACACGCTGCACAGGCGGCGAACCACATTCGCTTCTTCTTCCACAGTAGGGTCCGCCGCACCTCCAGCGGCAAGAGGTTGACCTCCACGGTGGCCAGGCCCAGGCCCTGCAAGGCCAACCCGTAGGCCACGCCGAGACTCATCACGTTGTCGGTGTACTCCGAGGACGCGTCCCCGGCGCCCCAAGTGAGCTTCTTGAAACCGCTGATCTTCTCCACCCTGATCTGCAGGTTCTGCTGCAGGAACTTCTGCAGGCCCGGCAGCTTGAACGCGTTGCCCATCCCCACGACGCGCTGAATGCGCGCCTCCCGATGGATAGAGGTATAGAAGCCGATGGACCGTTGCACTTCAGATACCAGATCGGCGAAGACCGGCCGCATGGCCTGGAACACCTGGCGGGCATACTTCGAAGACGCCGCGGACCGCTTCAAACGCTCGGCCTTCTTGAACGAAATCTTGAACGCCGAGACCAGGGCTTCGGTAAACCGGTTACCCCCGATCGGCACCGGGCGTGACCAGAGCTTGTTGCCGTCGGAGACGATCAGGTCCGTGGCCAGGGCCCCCATGTCCAACAGGATGGTGGCCTGACCCTCCACCGGAGGCCACTCGAAGACCGCGGCGTTGTACGAGGCCATCGGGCTGGTTTGGACGATGATCGGCTCCAGGCCCTGGTCCATGAAATGGGTCAGGTGGTTGCGGATCAGCTCCTTGCGGATCGCGAAGATGCCCACCTCTACGTCCGGCGAGTCCTTCTCGGCAAAGACCTGATAGTCCCAGACCACTTCGTCCATGTCGAAGGGAATCTGCTGACTCGCCTCATACTGAACCATGTCCGGGATCTTCTTGGTTTCGACCGGCGGCATCTTCGAGAAACGCGTCAACGTCTGCTGGCCGGGAACCGACACCACCACCAGGCTCTCCTTGATGTCGTTGCGCGATAAAAAGGTCTCTATCGACTTGCGGATCATCTCCGGGGCGTCGGATTCACATTGGGACAGGATCGAATCGTGCTCCACCACGTCGGCGGCCAACACCTCGCAGTGGTCACCCACGGCCTGCAACTTGACCGCCTTCAGCGAGCACTGCCCGACGTCGATGCCCCATACAGGTAGCTTGGATGCCATGGTTTTCTCCCGGTGGACTACCGCGCAGTGTTGGGAACCGCGCCGGAACCATACCCCCAGCATGATTGGCGGCCCCGCAAGGGGGGATCCGCCGGACGGAGCCGCTCAGCGTTCGTGCCGGTCGGCCGACCACCGACCAGGCCCTGCTGTTCACCCGGTCTTCCGGGCCGCGTGCTCCGTCTTACACTCCCAGGAAAGTCCGACGCCGAGCGCGTCCAAGTGACCCCAACCGGTTGCCGGCTGAGCCACCCGAGTCGCCCGCTCAGGTCAACTCGTCCTGGTCCTACGGCAGCGCCGCACCTGCAATGCAACACCCGCCCGCACGTCCCTGCCCCAGGTCTTAACTCATCGTCTTTTCACGAACCGGCATGGAGGGCTGCCTTCGATCACCGGCGCTGGCCGGTGCGGCAGTACGGACCACCCGTAGGCGGTGGAGGGCGGCGATACCTATTCATTTTACTCTATTCGGCCGCAGTAACCTAGTCAACGGAGGCGCTTAATTTTCTCGGACCGGACGTACCACCCGGGCGGGCAAATCCGCGCCTCTGTCCTCTACGGCCACTCCGGTCGGCCCCACCGCAGGCCCCCCCTGCTTTTGCCCTCGCCAATCCTCCCACTTCATGCCATATTCCCACTTGGATGTCACTCTCGACAGATACTGGCCTGGCCGGCAGCCTTGCCCCGCTCGATTGGGCGATAGTGGCCGCCTACTTGCTGCTGACCACCCTGCTGGGGGCCCACCTGGCCGGGAAACAGGCCACCATCCGCGACTTTTTCCTGGCCGGGAGGCGATTGCCCTGGCCGGCGGTCTGCGGCTCGATCGTCGCCACCGAGATATCGGCCGTGACTTTCATCGCCGCTCCGACGATCAGCTTCGCCGTCGGCGGCGATCTGACCTATCTGCAGCTCGCCATCGGGGCCGTCCTGGCCCGGGTGATCATCGGCTTGTACTTCGTTCCCCGATACTTCCGGCAGGAGATCTACAGCCCCTACGACTACCTGGGGCAGTGTCTGGGCCCCGGCGTCAAGAAAACCACCACCGGGCTGTTCTTCGTGGGGGCCGTCCTGGGACAGGGGGCCCGCGTCTATGTCACCGCCTTCGTACTCAGCGTCGTCACCGGCCTGGAGCTAACCCCGTCGATCTGGATTATCGGGGCCTTCAGCGTTTGCTGGACGCTCCTCGGGGGCATGACCACCGTCATCTGGACCGACGTGATTCAGTTCGGCGTGCTGATCGTGGGGGCCGGTCTGACGCTCTGGTATTCGGTCAGCGCCGCGCCGGTCTCCCTCTCCGAGGTCGTCGCCGAGGCCGCGGACGCCGGCAAGTTCAACTTCTTGAACACCAGCACCGACCTGGCTCTGCCCTACACCTTGTGGTGCGGCCTGCTGGCCACTCCCTTCCTCAACCTGGCCGCCTTCGGCACCGACCAGGTCATGGCCCAGCGGATGTTCTGCTGCCGCAATCAGCGCGACGCCACCAAGGCCATCATCGTCAGCAGCGTCAGCATTGGCGTGGCCCTGCTGATGCTGTGCGTAGGCATCGCCCTCTACGGCTACTTCAACCACCGGCCCTTCACCGATCAGGAGGCGGCACTCTACAACTCCAAGAACACGTACTTGCTGCCCATCTTCATCGTCCGGGCCCTGCCGGTCGGCGTTCGGGGAGTGATCATTGCTGCGGTGTTCGCCTCCGCGATCTCGACCCTCGACTCCACCCTGGCCGCCCTGTCGCAAACCACCGTCAGTGCCTTCCTCCAGCAGCGCTTCAAGATCAAGCGAGGCGGCGGGGCCCTGCGGAAATTCCTGGCTTCCGACATCGGCCTATCCAAGGCCTTGGTGGTAATCTGGGGGATAGTCTTGTGCCTTATGGCCACGGCCTGCATCGCCATAGCGGGCCAATACGCCAATGCGGTCGACCTCGCCCTGGCCCTGGTCGGCTACACCTACGGGCCGCTGCTGGGGATCTTCCTGCTGGCCTTCCTCACCACCAAGCGTGACGCCTCCGGCCTCGTCTGGGCCGTGCCCATGACCATGCTGGCCATCTTCGGCATCTCTCAGCACGATCTGACCGTCGGCTCGTTCGGCCCGCTGCCCTCTTTCGACTTGGCCGACTGGGTCGTCTGGATAGGCACCGGGGCGGCCCTCGTCCTGGGCCTCCTCAAGGCCGGCGACTGCCCTCAACGGGTCGCCGCCATCGTTGCCGGAGCCCTGGCCATCGCCTGGCTGCACGCCTATCAGGCGGGGACCGACGCGACCGGCGCACCGACCTACCTGGCGTTCACCTGGACCTACCCGATCGGCACGATCATGACCTTCACCCTGGGCTACTGCCTGGGCCGGCCCAAACAACCCCGCCGCAGTGCCCAGCCATCGTCACCCGGAAAGCGGACTGCCTCCGCCGGCAAACCTGCCTCGCGGCGAAGCGCCAAACGCTCGGCGCGCCGAAAGACCCGATGACCTGCGCCAGTCGACCTCCGGTCATGTAAACTCGACGGATGATATGGACGGTCAGGGGGGAAATGAAGGCAGAACCGCCATTCCCAAAGGGATCGAGAAGCTCCCTGTGGTAAGATGATAACTGGAAGCGCGAGCACCTATCATGATCGCACCGGAAGGCGCATCTGACCGAGGAGAGAATCAACGAAAACACGGAGAGCCGGCGCGAGGGCCGAGATTCGCCCGGTGGTTCGTCGGCGTCTACTCGTTCCTCTCCGGCGCTGTGGTCGGATTCGCCGTGATGAGCGGCCGGTGGAACGTCCTGGCGGCAGATCGGCAACTCGTCCTCGTAGGGCTGATCTACTGGTTTGTCCCGATCATCCTCGTTCGGCTAATCGTCGAGTGGCGCCGGCTGTGGAAGAAGGCGATCATGGCCGCGGTGCTGACCACGGTGGTCACGGTGTCCCTTCTGGAGATTGCCGGGTGCATCTTCTGGCCGGAACGGACCTATTTGACCTTGCCCGAAGCCGGCCTGGCCTCGCAGCGGTTTCACCACGTCTTGCCGCCGAACGAACAATTGGTACAAGACACGGTGAACCATGGACGCATCGTTATCGAGACGAATGAGGACGGCTTTCGCACGCCCCACAATCGCGGGGAGTTTTGCCGCCTCGACCTGCGGGTAGTCATGTTGGGAGATTCGTACGTGTTCTCCGCCAAACTACCGGCGGAGAAGGGGATCCCCGGCCGGCTGGAAAACATGCTCTCGGCGACCATTCCATATCGCAGTGTGGGAGTGCTCAACGCGGGATCGATGAGCTACTCGCCGGTCATCGAGCGGCAGGTGCTCGCCGACGTGGCTGTCCACTACCAGCCGCAGGTGACCATCGTCTGTCTGGACGTCACCGACGTCGGCGACGATCACAAGTACATCAACCAGAGCACCGGTCCGCCGGGCGACCTGCACTTCTCCTACCCGCGCCATCTGACCGAGCTGTCTCCGCGCCCCTGGCTGGATCCGATGACCTTGCAGGTCCTGCGGGCCTCACGCCTGGGCTACCCGTTCGAGTGGCTCTTCTCCGGCGGCGACGAAGGATGGACGGGGCCGGCGGGCCGGCGGCACAGGTATTACGAATTCGAAGTGCGAATAGGGAACACCCTGGAGCGTAATCGGTTCTTCATCCTGCGTCATCCGATCGACGACACGCGGCTCTATTTCGAGAGTACCTTTGCCCAGGTGCAGGCGATGCGCGACCTGTGCCAACGGACGGGATCAAAGTTCCTCCTGGTACTGCTACCGCGACCTTTCCATTGGAACCGCGAGGAGGCCAGAGATGACTGGGAACGGCTGAATGGGTATTACAC
>CAZFMS010000052.1:0-18429 GCA_964520125.1 uncultured Planctomycetaceae bacterium | reverse complement strand
CAAGCCCCAAAAAGCAATCCCCCGCCGCCATGCGTGACGGCTTCGTCCTCCGCCCCCAGGACCTCCCCGACGGCTTCCGGCCCGACTCCGACACGTGGTACTTCTCCCGCGTCTGCGGCACCTTCAAGGAACGGGCCGGTTGGCACGGCTGCCAGATGCCCGAACAACTCCTCGGCCGCATCATCCGAGCCTGCTCCAACCAAGGCGACCTGGTCCTGGACCCCTTCGCCGGCAGCGGAACCACCCTCGTGGTGGCCAAGAAGCTCGACCGGCGACTCACGGGTATTGAGAAGTCGAAGACATATGTCAAAGAAGCATCGAAGAGACTGCGGCGTACTCAAGTCGGTACACTGCCCGAGCCTGCCGTCGCCGCGGCGCCGCGCACGCCACAGACGCCGCCGCGTCGCACTGCCAGAGGTGGGCGGGTCCAGGCTCGCCGGGATGCCGGCGTCTCAATGTGCCGGCAGGGCTGAAGGGCTGTGTGGATCGAGGCCCAAGAAGAGAGAATAGTGACAGCCAGTGTCGCCTGCGATAGAAGATGCCGTCGGATCTGCCGGGGAACGGATCGTCGGAATAACGATCTATGTCCCGAGTGCTGACGTGACGGAAGGGCGCTTCGTGATCAGGAAGGTTGGAAGGAGAAGGCGCTACAATTGATGGGTAATCTGTTCGGTGCAGCGACCGCGAATGCACCTGCCGATGGCGTGTGGAAGAACCCAAAGACTGGACAACTGATACGCGAGAAGCCCATCTTGGTATATACTTATGTGTCCGAGGACGATGCCCAGGACACCGATAAGCTGAAGGCCCTGGGCGACTTTTGCCGGCAGATGGGCAAGGCCACCCGACAGGGGGAGGTAGCGCTCAAGATCGGGGACCGGCTGATGCTGGTTCCCACGTGGTGAGATGCCATGGCCAATTTGAACTACTTTGTCGTCAGTGCCGCCCTGGGAGCAACGATCGGCCCGCGAATCCGCGGTTCCGCCGGTCCTCTCGCTTTCCGCCGGCTGGCTAACAAGATTATTGACGTCTTGAAAGAGCGAGAACCTTACCTGGCTGATCTTGTCGATGCCGGCAGAAGCGATGACAGGTTCGTCAAGAGGCTGCGGAGGGCATTCGAGGCGTCCCGAGAGAGCTACTCCATTGACCGGGTGATCGCCGACCCGGAACTTAACTGGTCCTTCCTGCAGCGATGTAGCGCCTTCGGTCTTGACAACGACGCAGCGACCTTGAATAGGAGTCTCCTGACGTTGAGAAAAGCATCGATGCTCTCAGGACTGAGATCGCGACGGACCGTTGTGAAAGAACAATGGAGATTCTCGTTTGCCAGTGAGATTGCCGCTCGGGCCATGTATTTTCGGTACGGATTATCAGTTGATGCGTTTCTCTGCCAACCGAAGTTGGTGGACGAGTTCGATCATCTCGCCGCACTGCTCGCGCCCGGCTTCACGAGATTCCAGTACCGCTGGTGTGCACTGAACATCCGTAAGAGAGGATTATCCAAACTGGGAGAGGGTGCGGCCGCCTCAAAGGAACTCAAGTGGAACGATTGGACGAGATCAATCCCCGTTTCACGCGTACCGCATAGCGCGGGAATATGCGAATTGCTCGAAGGTCCTCATATTCTGTTTGTCGCCGAATCATCCGATCTTCGCGAGAGCCTAGAAACCCAGCAGTCGGTCTCGAAGGTCACTCTTCTCGAGAAGGGCTTGTGGCGCCCTGATCCGAGTCGCCTCCATTGGTCCTTCGCCCAAGCTGATGATGAATCCCAGGCGCTGCGAAAGGCGATGGTGAGCGCACTGGTGCGGCGGCACAAACCGGTCTTCAATATTCCCAGGGGCGTTCACTGCCGAGTGGCCTAGCCGGCGGGTCCGGCAACGCCGGTCGGGCGCTGCCCTACACAATGTCCGGACCGAGCGATAGGTCACGGGTGTGACAGATATGGGCCTGCGGGCTTGCGAGTAGCAGCACAGCGAGCATCATCGCTCAGTAACCACGGCCAGACCTGCGCTTGACCGTACCACCCGTTCGCGGCCATCCTAGGACCGGATTGACTGTGCGACGGGCGGGGTGATCGTTGGCGCGACGGCGGTGGTTACGTTCTCGAGATAGTTCTCCGACAAGATGCGGCGGGCGGGATCTTGGTCGATAATTCCAGCATGGCCCCACATCTCGAAGAAACCGGCCGGCGATTCTCCGCCCGCGGCCTCCTGGCGATCGGGTTGATCGCTGCTACGGCCCTGGCGTTTGGCTGGCCGACGCGCCATGGGGCGTTTCTCCGCGGGGATGATCAGCGCTTCGTGGTCGAGAACGTGCTGGTCAGCCATCCGTCGGCGGGCCACGTCTGGCGTCTGCTGACCAACGTGCACGGGGACCTCTATCAACCCCTGCCCATGCTCAGCTTCCAGGCCGACTATGCCTTGGCCTCGCCGGACCCCACCGCGCGCTTCGGCGTCAGCCCATACGTCTTCCACGTGACCAACATCATCCTGCACGCCCTGAACGCCTTGCTGGCCTACCTGATCGCCCGGCGTCTGACCGACTGCCGGCCCACCGCCTTGTTGGTCGGCCTGATGTTCGCCGGTCATCCCCTGGCCCTCGAGCCGGTCGCCTGGATCAGCGGGCGCATGATCCTCTTGGCGACCACCTTCTCCCTGCTGCTGCTTCTGATCTGCCTGACGCGTCGCCCTGATGGGCGGGGCCCCTGGCCGTGGCTTGCCGGCCTGGCTTGGCTTTTGGCCCTGCTGTCCAAGGTCCTACCCAGCGTGCCGATCGCCGCGGCCTGGTGCGATTATCACCGGCACCGCCGGCTGACCCGTCGAGGGTGGATTACCTACGCCGTCCTTCTGGTAGCGGGCGCCGCCGCCACCGGGTTGGCCGTCGTGTTGACCCACCGCTTCGGCATGATCGAGCTGACCGAGGCCGAGACTACCACCAGCACGCCGGTGCGCATCTTGCTGGCCGGCCGCTACTACTTGGAGAGCTACCTCTGGCCCAACCGCATGGCCGCCTGGTCGCCGCCGCCCCAACACGTTTACCTGGCCTCGACCGCCGCCGGAATCGCCCTGCTGGAATGGGCCGCCTTCGGGTTTCTGCTGTGGCTGGCCCGGCGGTTCGACCGCTCCTGCTTCATCGGTCTGGGGCTTTTCCTTTGTTTGCTCGCCCCTTTCCTCGCCGCCACCGGGGCCCGGAGACTCCTGACCGCCGACCGATACATGTACCTGCCGATGATCGGGCTGCACTTGGCCTTCGCTGCCGTGCTGGTGCGGGCCTCGGCGGGCATCTCTGCACGTTTCGGGTCGCGGGTCGCCTCCGCCGTGATCGGCGTGCCGTGTTTGGCCCTGCTGGTTGCCTGGTTGATGACTGCCTGGGCCCAGGCCGATTGCTGGATCAGCACTGTCGCCCGCGACCGCCGGGTGGTGGAGGTCTACTCCAACCGCGTCGAGGCCCACACCGAACTAGCCAAGGCCCACGTCTTCCAGAAAGAGCCGGATGCCGCCCTCCGGGCCGTCGCCCAGGCCCGCCGACGCTGGCCGGACGATCCGGGCCTGGCCTCCGAGGCCGGAGAGGCCCACCGCCTAAAGCAGGATTGGCCCCAAGCGCTCAAAGAGCTGGCCTACGCCGCCCGGCACATGCCCGACCAGATGCGCACCCAGTATTACCACGCCTTGACCTTGGAACAGTTGGGCAAGACCGACCAGGCCCGGGCCGTCTACCGACGAATCCTCGAGCGCAGCCCCGGCTTCTTACCGGCGGCCACCGCCCTGGCCCGGAGCCACCGAGCGAGTGGTGCATTTGGCGCGGCCGTCGAGATGTTCGAGCGGGCCGTGCAGATCAACCCCTACCACCGTGACAGCCTGTTCGAGCTGGCCCTGTTGGAGATTCAACGACGGGATTGGCGGCGGGCGATGGCCTTGCTCCGGGCGATCATCGAGATCGATCCCCACGATGCCCCGGCCTTGCTGAATCTGGGGGTGGCGACCAGTCATTCCGGTGACCCCGCGGCCGCAATGGCCATATACGATCAACTGCTGGTCCTCGATCCGACGGCTGCTGCGGCGCGGGTCAATCGGGCCGGTCTGCTGGTCGGAATGGACCGGGGTCCGGAAGCGGAACGCGAATACCGACGGGTCCTCAACGACCAGCCGACCCATCGAGGCGCCGCGATCGGCCTCCACGAACTGCTCGGGCAGCAGCGGCGGTTCGACGAACTTGCCGACCTGTGGCTCACCTTCCAGGACGCCGGCGGCGACCCGGCCGAATCACGGGCTTGGCTAACGTGGGCATTCGTCCTGGGCGAAGACCTGGAGAGGGCCGGCCGGAGCGTGGCCGCCGTCCCGAAAAGCGCCCCCCAACGCCGATTCGCCGATTGGGCCCTGGTCTACGATGCCCTGCGCAAGGGCGATGATGACCGCCTTCGCCGCTTGCTGGGGCCACCTCGAGTGCCGGCAATGGTATCACCCCATCGCCGCGAGCAGGCTCGAGCCATTCTCGCCGCCCTGTCCGCCCTGCCTCAGGAGGCCCGCGAGTCCTCGGCCGGCCTCTATATCCTGGCCCGGGCCCTGCTCTTCGCTGGTGATGCGGCCGCGGCGCGGGCCGCCGCCCGGCAGATACTGCAGCTGCCCGGCGTGTCGGAGTGGACCGGCCCGGCCCGAGGCCTGGCGGGCATCTTGGACGGCGCGGACTGAACCATGAGGGCCGACCCCGGCCGGTAGCGAGGAGGTACGCACATGGCAACCATCGGCCACAGCCTCGTCGGCCTTTCAATAGGCAGCCTGGGCCCATCCGAAGTGCGCGGCCGGGCTTTCCGCTACGCCTGGCCCGGGCTGATCGTGCTGCTGGCCCACCTGGTGGACATCGCGGAATGGGCGGTCATACTAGTCGCCCCGGGGTACTTCGATCAGCATTTCGTGACGAACTCGCCGATGGTAACTGCGGGCCTGGTTGCCGCCGTTTGGCTGGGGCTGGCGATCTTCGTCCGGCTGCGGCGCCCCTGGCCATACCTGCTCGCAGCCCTGGCAGTCTTCAGCCATCTGCTGTTGGATCATCCGTTGGTCCGAACCGTCCTAGCGGACCTCCACGGCCCTTCGTCGGCGGAAGAGATGCCCGGCCTCGCGGACACGATCTCAGCCGAGCTATGGCTCTACGGGCTGGTGCTGGTCATTGTTGGATTGGTCCGGGCCGCGCGACAGAAGGGTTGCCCGCCACGGGGACGCACCGCTGCATGGGTCCTGGGCATCATAGCCCTGATCACTGCGGCCACGCGAGTCCCGGCTTTGTGGATGCCGGCCTATGGGGTGGCAGCGCTACACACCTCGCTCTTGCTTCGCCGTGAGCTGGAGCTGCGTTTTCTCTGGAGCCTGGTCCCCTTGGTTCCCTTGGCCGCCCTTCTGACCGTCGAGCTGTGGGCGGGGTACTTGTACCAAGAGGCCAGGGCGCTACAGGTCAACAAGGATTATGCGGCTGCGGCGCTGATGTATGAGCAAGCACTAGCCGTCCCGGCCCGCTCCCAGAAGCTCGGCGCCCACGTGCGGCTGAGCCAATGCCAGCGAGAGCTGGCCGACTTCGCCGCCTCCGAAGCTACCCTACTCCGGGCCGTCAAGATGTGTGACCGACCTGATTGGCCCCACTGCGTCCTGGCGGGACTCTATGCGGACTCGAGGGCCAAACGCACGCCGCAGTTCCGCCCGGAAGAGGCCGCCAGGCTGCTGCACGAAGTCGTCGACGGATTGAGCCCGGCGAGGGTCAAGGCCCACGCCCGGCGAAAGCTGGACCGGCTCCGCCGCCAGGGACTGATCGAATGAAGGTCAAGAACAGGCTCGCCCAGGCGATGGCTTGCGGCCTGACGATCTATAACACCTGTAATAACAACAGGTTACATCGCCACGCGGAGATCTTCAGGCAGGTGCGCGATCACCTGGTCGGGCAGTGGAATTGGAGCAGCGATACAAGAAGGGCTGGTGCGAGGATCGCCAAGCGAGCCGCCCTCCAGGTGCGCTACTTATCGTGAGGTCCTCCCCTGGATATCATCAGGCCCGGACATGACCCGGGCTTGGCCGGCCTGCCGACCACGGCTCACAACTGATGAGAGACCAGAAGATCATGCGAACTTTGGTGACCGGCGGAGCGGGCTTTATCGGTTCACACCTCGTCGACAGGCTGCTGGGCAGCGGCCACGAGGTCGTCGCCCTGGATGATCTCAGCACCGGCTGTCGGCAAAACCTGTCCGGCGTCATCGACCATCCCAAGTTCCGCTTCGTCCATGACAACGTGCGGAATACGGAGACCGTCCACATCCTCATCGAGCAGTGCGACTTGGTATTTCACCTGGCCGCGGCCGTCGGCGTCCAACTGATCGTCGACCAGCCGGTCCACACCATCGAGACCAACATCCACGGCACCGAGGTCGTGCTCTCCGTGGCCAACAAGTTTGGCAAGCCCGTGTTGCTCGCATCCTCCAGCGAAGTCTACGGCAAGACTGAGCAAGTGCCCTTTCGCGAAGACGACGACACCCTGCTGGGCGCGACCCGCTACTCGCGCTGGGCCTATGCCTGTTCCAAGGCCATCGACGAATTCCTCGGCCTGGCCTACTACGAGCAGTTCGGACTGCCCGTGGTCATCGCCCGCTTCTTCAACACCGTCGGTGCCCGCCAGACCGGGCAGTATGGCATGGTGATCCCCCGCTTCGTCGAACGGGCCCTGCGGAACGAGCCCCTGCAGATCTACGGCACCGGCCGGCAAGCCCGGTGCTTTGGCTACGTGGGCGACGTGGTGGGGGCGGTGATCGACCTGATGGGCTGCGAAAGCGCCTTCGGCCGGGTGTACAACATCGGCGGCACGGAAGAAATCACCATCGAGCAGCTCGCCGACAAGGTCATCAAGCTGACCGGCAGCAGCAGCCGGAAGGAGTATCTCTCCTACGAGCAGGCCTACGGCCGGCCGTTCGATGACATGCTCCGCCGCGTGCCCGGGCTGGAGCGGATCAAACAGGCGGTGGGCTTCGAGCCCCAGACGGGCCTGGATGAGATCCTCGAAGAGGTGATCGCGGAGAAGAAAACACTGTTGGAGGGATCGAGTTAGTGTTCTGTCATTATTGACTCGAGGGTTAGAGTGAGCCGGGCCGTCCTCGGTCCGGTCTCTGCCGAAGACCCAGACGGTCATCCGTCTGGGGGGCAATCCGTTGAATCAAGCATGACCGAGTTCCAGAACATCGATCCGCGGCGCCCTTGCGGCCAAGGCGGTCTTGGGCAGGTCGGGCCGTGGCTGAGACCGCCGGACTGGCCCAGTTGCCGTGTAGATTCTCTCGACGGGAGTGCCACGTGGCCAAGAAACGAGCCCCCAAGCCCAAGTCGTTGACCCACTGCGACCAGCAGGGGGCGGCGCGGATGGTCGATGTCTCCCGCAAGCGCGTGACCCTGCGCCGAGCGGTGGCCACCGCCGAAGTCCACCTTGCGGCCGCGACCTTGAACCTGATTCACGACGGCAAAATCCCCAAGGGCGACGTGTTCGCGGTCGCCAGGCTGGCCGGCATCCAGGCCGCCAAACGCACCGCCGAGCTGATCCCCCTGTGTCACCCGCTGCCGGTCGAGGCGGTGCAGGTGAACATCGAGGCCCGCCCGCCTACCCGGGTGTCCATCCGGGTCCAGGCGGTCGTTCGGGCCCGGACCGGGGTGGAGATGGAGGCCCTGACCGCCGCCTGCGTCGCGGCCTTGTCCATCTACGACATGTGCAAGGCCGTCGATCGGGGAATCACCATCGGGCCGGTCCAACTGGAACACAAGTCCGGCGGCCGATCCGGCACCTGGCGGCGATAGCCGTTAGGCGGTCAGCCTGGGGAACTCGGGGCCCGGCCACGAGAGGGGATAAACCCGAATTGTCGGATGGCTGTTTCCCAGGTTCTTCAGGAGGCTATCGTCGTCAGGCGACCAAGGGCGATCGTGAAATGCTTCAGGCGGTAGCGGCCGAGCCCACCACGTCATCCAACTCCGGGGGCTGGAAGAACTCGGCCCCGCCGGGCGATCCGACGAAGGTCGGAATGGGATGGTTGGCGGCAGCCGCTGCGGTGGCGATGGCCTTGGCCAGGGCCGCGCGGGCCTCTTGGTCACCGCGCATCAGTACGACCACCTCACAGCCTTTGCCGCCTCCGGTGACCTTGGCCCCGAACAGGCCGGCATCGGGTCCGTGCATGCGGATGGCGGTGACCAGTTGGTCGGCCTCGACGCCGCCGATCCCGCATCGTTGGCTGTGGCTCCAGTGAGAAGCGTACATCAGCTTGCCGGCATTGATTAACTCGTCCACCGAATCGTTTCGCCGGGCCCGGACGATGCAGGTGGCGAAGTCGTGCACCCGGCGATTCTCATAGATGTGGTGCTCGGCCCGGGAGCGCAGCTTGTACACGCCTTGCGGGTCCAGTTCGCCGTTGAGCCCCCGGAGACCGCCGAACCGGGCGACGAATGCCTTGCCGCTGATCTTGGACGGCAGGCGGTCGCGGTAGCGCTCGACATACTCGGCCGGAGTAATGGCCGCCAGGTGCCCGGAGGCCGGGCCGCGCGGCATGCCGTCCAGCCGCTGCAACTCGGAGATCATCCGCCGACCCATCTCGGCACACATTCGCGTGTCGACCAGCCGCTGATGGGTGGTCGGCCGAGCCAGACGGGTGCGGGCGGCCAGGACGATCACACCCGCAGGAAGCTCCATCACCTGGCACATCGCCTGCGGATAGAACCGCAGTTGGAGCAAGGAGCCATCCGGCGGCCCGCACAAGGCGGTCAAGGCGGTTCGGAGGTTATAGAGATCGGTCCACGGGGCCATCGCCTCGGCACAGGTGCGGCTCTTTTGCAACCCGTCGGCCGGCGAGCCGAACAGCCTGGTCAGCCCGTCGACGGTCGCCGCCGCCTGTACCCACCGGTGACCGAGATCGGCATCCGCGGGGAAGTCGGAGTGGAGCAGAATCATCAGGCCGCGGCCCAGCCGGGGGATCAACTCATCGGCAATGGCTCGATGGAGGGTCAAGATGGTCGGCAGGGCCCACTCCAGGCCTTGCTGCCGACACGAGGCGATAAGCTCTTGGGCCCCGGTCGCGGACGGATCAAAAGCGGTTAGCGGCAGGCGGCAGTCGCGGGGCGTCGTCTCCGCGGCCTCCTCGAATAGGCGAACGCGAACCTGATCGTCGCCGATGTTCCACATCGACGCGCTGATCGCTAGATCAAGCGTGGTGGTCAACACCAAAGAGCCGCTGTCTTCCACGATCCCGCCCATGACGTCGGCCACCCCCGGCGACCGGGCCATTATCACGGGTCCTTCGGCGCATGGGATCGACGCGATGGTATCCTTAACAAGCTCAAGGAATCGCTGCACCGACGCGCTGGTTTGGCCTGGCTGAGTCACGACACGTTCCTAAGTCTGGCTACCAACACCCTGCCCTGGCCCGCCCGAATGTGCTAAGGGCGACAGACCTCTCGCAGGACGTGCTCACTCACATAAATCGCGGTATCGCTGGCTACGCCCAAGGCAATCGCATCCGACGGCCGTGAGTCCACCTCGATGATCTCGCCGTTGGCACGCAGGACTAGTTTCGCGTAAAAAGTATGGTTCTTCAAGTCGCTGATGACGATTTTTTCCAGCTCCGCTCCCAACTGTTCGATGATATCCGCCAGCAGGTCGTGAGTCATCGGACGGGCCCGCTTGTAGCCCTTCAGCCGGCGATCGATGGCCGCGGCCTCAGAGTCGCCGATGACGATGGGGAACTCGCGGTCGCCGTCACCCTCACGCAAAAAGATGATCTGTTGCTCGCTGGCGTCCTGGATGACGATCCGAGCTAAATTCATCCGCACTTCCATCGCCGGCACCTCCGACTGGACGGCTCCTAGAGCCTAATCCTCCGGCCCACCCTTTGCAACCCGGGCGCAAAGCCCTCCGGGACAACGCTTTATCCCATGTCCGCCAGGTGCTGCTCGACCAACAAAATCTGGCTTGACAAATCGGCCGCCCGCTGTCTGGCCCGGGCCACCACCGCAGGGTCCGCCCGCTGGACGAAGGACTCGTTGGCCAACTGCTTCTCGACTCGCTCCTGGGCCGCGGCCAATTCGCTCAGCTTGGCCTGCTCGGCACGCTGCACCTCCGCCAGGTCCACCAGGTCCTCCACCGGAACGTACACCTGGATGCTTCCCTCCACCCGGCTCATGGCCCCCTTGCGCTTGGCCGCCTGCGTACCGGCCTCCAGCGAATCACACCCCGCCAGGGGCATGATAAATGCCCGGTAGGTCTCCACCAGCCGGCAGGTCGCCTCGTCCGCCCGTACCGTAACCGACGGCAGCGTGCGCATCGAGGGCTGCTTCTTCTTGCCCCGAAAGTCGTTGACCACCGTGCGGATCTCCCGCACGCCCCGGATGATAGCCTGCAGGTCGGCCATCTGCGATTCGACCTGTTCATCGCGGAGCGCCGCGTCCACCTCCGGCCAGGCCGCGGCCACCAGGGCCGGCTCGGCCGGCCCGATCGCCCCCAAGCCACGCTGCGCCGCCGCTGCACCCAGCTTCCCCCAAATCTCCTCGGTGATAAACGGAATGAACGGGTGCAACATCCGCAGTAACCGGTCCACGACGTACACCAGGACCTGCTGGGCCTCCGCCCGTCGCTCTCCCGCCAGCCGCGGCTTGCACATCTCGATGTACCGATCGCAGTACTCATTCCACATGAAGCGATACAGCACGGCCATCGCCTCGCTGAAGCGATAGCCTTTCAGGGCTCGATCCAAATCCTCCAGGCAGGCCGTCATCCGCGAGAGGATCCACCGATCCTCCAAGGGCAGCGCCGCGACCTCCAGCGGCCTCGGGGCGTAGCCTTCCAGGTTCCGCAGCAGAAACCCGGTCGAGGCCTGCCACAGCTTGTTGCAGAAGTTCCGCCCCTTCTCGAACTTCTCGCTGATGTTGATCGTCCGACCGTCGGCCAGCTTCTTGGGCACCACCGGCATACGGATGTCCTGCGTCTCCGTCGCCAGATCGGCCAGGGTGAACCGCAAGGCGTCGGCCCCGTACTCGTCGATCAGATCCTGCGGATCGACCCCGTTGCCCAGGGTCTTGCTCATCTTCCGGCCCTGGCCGTCCATGATCAACGGATGGATGACCACGTCCCGAAACGGGATGTCTCCGATGTTGTACAGCCCGGTCATCACCATCCGGGCCACCCACAGCGTAATGATCTCCCGCGCCGTACTCAGCACGCTGGTGGGATAGAAGTAGCCCAGCAGGTTACCCTCGTCCTTCGGGTCCTCATCCGGCCAACCAAGCGTAGAATGCGGCCAAAGCGCGGAACTGAACCAAGTGTCGAGGACGTCGGGATCCTGCTCCATTCCGCATTCTTCTTCGAGGATCTCCCGGTCTTCGGGTGACGGCTCGTCCTTCAAGCACACGTATGTGTAGGTGGCGGCCAGCCTCCTTCTGCCAGTAGCTGGCCGCGAGATGACTTCCTGCACGTATGGCGCCATATACCACTCGACCGACAGTTTCTGCAGAAAGTCGCCGGCGGGAAGGGGCCCAGCGTGTGGACCGGGGCCGCCAGGTGACCTCCACCGCCACACCGGTATCCGGTGTCCCCACCAGAGCTGCCGGCTGATGCACCAGTCGCGCTTTTCGGCCAGCCAGTCCATGTAGGTCTTCTCGTACCGCTCCGGGAAGAACCGCACGTCGCCGCGCTTCACCGTGTCCATGGCCATCTGGCACAGGCCGCTCGCCCCATTACGCAGGCCCTCCACCCGCGCCGCGTGCTCCGGCTCCAGATCGCCCATCCGTACGAACCACTGGTCCGACAGGAACGGTTCGATCGGGGTCTTGCTGCGGTCGCTGTGGCCGATGTCCACCACGTGGGGCTCGATCTGCTCGATGAGGCCCAAGGCCTCCATGGCGGCCACGACCTTCTCCCGGCCCTTGGTGGCAAAACGCAGACCTTCGTATTGCTCCGAGTTCGGGTTCGCCGCCCCGTCCGGCTCGACGATCCGGGCGATCTTGCCCTCTTCCGTCATCACGTTGACCATCGGCAGGCTGTGCCGCTGGCCGACCTCGTAGTCGTTCGGGTCGTGGGCCGGCGTGACCTTCACACACCCGGTCCCCAGCTCCGGCTTGGCCCACTCGTCGCAAATCAGCGGAATCTCGCGATCCACCAGCGGCAGTCTCACCTTGCGGCCGTCCCGGGCCATGTCCCGCAGGCTGAGCAAGGTCGGCAAGTGCGTCCGCCTCTGCTCGGACAAGGCCTCCAGGTCGGCCTGCAACTGGGGCTTCTCCTTCGCCGACGCGGAGGACAGCTTGTCCTTCAGCTTCGCCTCGACCCGGTCCAGCTCGACCTCCGGCTCCGGATGCACGGCCACCGCCGTATCGCCCAACATCGTCTCCGGCCGCGTCGTCGCGATGTGCACGAACTCCGGCTCGCCCGGCTGGGGGTCGATGATCGGATACTTGAAGTGCCAAAAATGCCCCTTGACCGTCTCGTGATAGACCTCGTCGTCCGCCACGGCGGTGTGGAGTTGGGTGTCCCAGTTGACCAGCCGCTTGCCGCGGTAGATCAGCCCGTCCTTGAAGAGCTTGAAGAAGGTGTGCCGCACCGCCTTGGCGCAGCCTTCGTCCAGGGTGAAGCGCTCCCGCTCATAATCCCCCGAACAGCCCATCAGCTTGAGCTGCTCGATGATCCGGCCGCCGAACTTCTCCTTCCACTCCCATATACGGCGGACCATCTCGTCGCGGCCCAGGTCGTGACGGTTCTTCCCTTCGTTCTCGAGGATGGCCTTTTCCACCGTCGCCTGGGTGGCGATCCCCGCATGGTCGGTGCCCAGCATCCACAGCGTATTGCAGCCGGCCATCCGCTGGTGGCGGATCAACAGGTCCTGGAGCGTGTTGTTCAGGGCGTGGCCCAGGTGCAGGGCCGCGGTAACGTTGGGCAGCGGGATCATTATGCAGTACCGCCGGTCGCGCCCCCGCTCATCCGGCGTGGGATGGAAGTAACCGCCCTTCTCCCAAAAATCGAAGATTCGCTTCTCGGTCGCCGCGGGGTCGTAGGATTTCGATCCGCTCTTGGCCATACTCAGCGTTTCTTCCTTCACCGGATGCCGCCCGGGCTCGAGCGATTATCAGTCCCGCCCCGGGGCCGTTCAACCCACGCGAGATCCCCAGGGGCCGGTCCGAGCCGACATCAATCAGCAGGTGCATTCAGAGCCGTCTCGACCTACGTCGGGATCAGGGAGCGGTGGTGCAGGATGAGCAAGCCGCCGGACCCGGTAGACGAACTGGTCCCCGGGCAGCCTACCGGGCACTGCATCGCGTGGCCGCCCTTATCCCTTCAGGGCCGCGTCCAACGCCTCGGTGACTCGCTGTTCGGCGTCCTTCCCGAACCCCCGCTGTTTATAGGTAACCTTCCCATCCCGCCCGATGATAAACAGGGTTGGAAGCCCCTGGACCTGGTAGGCATCAGCGACCGTGTTGCCCTCGACGAGCACGTCATAGGTGTATTTGTTGCTGGCGATGAAGTCCAGGGCCGCCTTGCTTCCCTTGCCGCGCTCGCGGCAGTTCACCGCGTAAATGGCCACCGGCTGGTCTTCGTACTTGTCGTGCAGCTTCTGCACGATCGGGGCGGCCTTTCTGCAATAGCCGCACCAACTGGCCCAGAACTTCAGCAGCACGACCTTGCCGCGCAGGCTCTTCAGGGAGACGGACTTGCCCTCGGAAGTCTTCAAGACCCAATCCGGAGCAGCCCGGCCCACCTCGGCCACCTTCGGCGGATGCAGCATTGGCGGAGCCGTGAAACCCTGCTTGGTGGCCTGTTGAGTCTGCGCCAGAGAGGCCAGGGCCTTTATCCGCCCGATCACTTGATCGCTCATCTTCTCCAGCCGGAGATTGTATTCCGAGATCATCCCCTGCTTCTGCCCGGCATCCCCGGCCTCTTGGCAGGCGGCCTGGAAGGCCTGCTGCCGGCTGGCGGCACGGGCAATGCACCCATCCATGATCTGGCGGCCGGTGGCCTTCTGGGCGTCGGAGAATGCATAGTGCGTGATGGCGTCCTGAAGGAACTTCTCCCACCCTTGCTGCATCTTCTCAACCGAAAGTGCATCGGCAGGACCCGTGTCGCCCTGGGCCGCGACGGCTGTCGGTCGCTCGGGCTCTGGTGCTGCGGCCACCGCCGGCTTCGCCGTAGCATGCGGGGACTGGGGCTTGGCCTTCTCCGGGACGGCCTGGGCCGGCGGGTTCTTCACCGCCACGGCCGTTTGTTGTTCCTTGGCAGAGGGTGCCGCCTTCTCGGCCACCGCCGGGGGAGGCGTCTGGTTGTCGGCGTCGGCCGGCTCCGCCGCCACCGCCACGGACTGACCCTCGGGCGGGTTGTTCTCCTGGCAGGCGGTCAGGCCGACGAGACAAAGGACCGCCAACAGACAAATCAAGACATACACTTCGCTAGTTTGCTGCATCAAATCACCTATCCGTTGTTCAGGGCGAATATCCAACCAGTCCGAGATTATAACCGCTGTGGGCGGGCAATACAGGCGCCCATAAGGCCGCCCGGCGGCAGAGCTGGGCGGCAAACTCGAATAGTACGGCCTAACTCGGTCCCAGGGAAGTGCGCGGGTCCGGCGGATGGTCGGCGGTGATCAGCCGCCCACCCTTCACCACGCCCCGGCGGCGTCCATCCGTTGCCGCCAGGCGGGCATTTGCTGCGGCGTCACCCCAGCCCAGAGACCCGCCTTCTGCTTGACGGCCTTCTTCTCCAGGCCCACAAAACGATGTTTGAAGACGTGCGGAAAGCGGCGGTCGGCGTAGGCCAGGCCCCGGGTTATCAGGACCTCGTTGAGCATCTGGCCGGTCTCGGCAAGATAAACGTAGGCCAGCAGCCGACCGTACTTGTCCCGCGCCCGGCGGTTGGGCTCCAGCTCCAGCCGGACACGCCGCCCGACGATCTCCCGGCGGACGAAATCCGTGGCCTGCCGGCCGAAGTAGGCGTCCCGCTGCCCTTCTTCATGGGCGGTTTCCGGGCAGTCCACTCCCCAGAGGCGGATTCGCGTCACCCGCCGTCGGCCGTCCGGGATGTCCACGTCGATCGTGTCGCCATCCGCTGCATAAGTGACGGTCGCCGTGGCCCCGTGATAGCCCTGCCGATCGTCGCCCCGATAGCCGAAGACCCCGGCATGATCGAGCACCGACAGCGCGCCGAGGCCCAGCAGCACCCCCGCGGTGATCAATCGCCATCGCCGTCGCCGGGTCATCCGCCTTGCTCGGCTGCAGGCCCCTCATCCAGGTCAAAGGCCGCGTGGACTGCGCGCAGGGCCCGTTCGCCGTCCTTCTCACTGATCACACAACTAATGACGATCTCGCTGGTGCTGATGTTCTCGATGTTGACGTCGGCCTGGTGCAGGGCCTCGAACATCCGCGAGGCCACCCCCGTATGGGTCCGCATGCCCACCCCCACGACCGACACTTTGGCCCGGCCGGTCCTGATGTCCTGGTTCATCCCCGGCATCTCACCGGTCATCTCGGCCCCCAACGACCGGGCCGTGTCGATGTCCGATTCCTCGATGGTGAAGCTGATGTCCGCCGTGTGGCCGCCCTCGTGGACCACCTGGATGATGTCGTCCACCACCACTCCGTGCTCGGCCACCCGGGCGAATATCTCGCTGGCGATTCCCGGCCGATGGGGCACCTTGGTCAGCTCGACCCGGGCCAACATCTTCTTCAGGGCCGCCCCCCGCACGATGACTTGTTCGAGATCTGCCGATTCCTTCACGATGTCCGTCCCTCTGGCGTCAGTATAGCTGCTCCGCACGTGGATGCGCACGTCGTAGTTCTTGCCCAGCTCGACGCTGCGAGAGTGCATGATCTGGGCCCCCAGCGAAGAAAGCTCCAGCATCTCGTCATGGAAGATGTACTCCAGCTTCCGGGCCTCGGGCACCACCCGCGGATCGGCGGAGTAGATGCCGTCCACGTCGGTGTAGATCTCGCAGACCTCGGCCTCCAGGGACGCCGCCAACGCGACCGCCGTGGTGTCCGAGCCCCCCCGACCCAGGGTGGTGATGTTGGCCGACTCGTCCACCCCCTGATAGCCGGCCACGATCACGATGCTGCCCCGCTTCAACAAGGAGATGATTCGGTCCCGCTGGGTGATCTCCCGGATCCGGGCCCGGCCGAACGCCCGATCGGTCTGCAGGCCGATCTGCCCGCCGGTCAGGCTGATGGCGTCGTGCCCGGCATGGTGGATGGCCATGGCCATCAAGGCGATCGAAACCTGCTCCCCCGTGGCCAAGAGCTGGTCCATCTCCCGCCGGCTGGGCCGGTCGGTGATCTGATAGGCCAGATCCACCAGCCCGTCGGTGGTGCTGCCCATGGCCGAGACCACCACCAGGACCTGGTTGCCTTGCGAATCGGCCCGGATAGCCCGACGGGCGGCACTGTGGATCTTCTCCGCGTCCGCCAGGCTGGTGCCTCCGAATTTCTGGACGATCAGGCCCATCTTCCGTCTCGCAAGAGGTCGCCTAACAGTGTAGCGCAAAGTAAGGGGCCACTCTGCTCTATAGCCCCCGAGCCACAGAACCACAGAGCCCCCGAACCACAGAGCCACAGAGCCACAGAGCCGGCTTGTGTCAAGCCGGTGCCTCCGTGGGGGGTACGTTCCAGCGTGTCGCAGGGCCACCCCCCGGCCAAGGTCGGGGGCTCTTGGGGAGCTATTGGCGTGACCTTGCGCTGTACTGCCAAGCCTATGGCGGTCCTACGGCCCCAGTCACCCACGGGTTCACCTCGCCCCGCTGAGTCGCACGCCGAATCTACGCCCGGCCCCGGCCCTGCGTCAACGCCAGACGAGTTTGCCGCCACCCCTGCGGATCGTCCCCAGGCGGTAAACGGTCTCGCCCGCCTTGCTCAGGTGACCCGCCACGCTGGCGGCAAAGGCCGGCCGCACCACCAGCACAAAGCCGATGCCCATGTTGAATACGCCGTACATCTCCTCCTCGCCCGCCCCGAGGTGCTCCAGCAAGCCAAACACCGCCGGCACCGGCCAGGAGTCCTGCGAGACAACCGCGTCGCAGTCTTTGGGGATGACCCGCGGCACGTTGCCCGGCAGGCCGCCGCCGGTGATATGGGCCAGCGCCCGAACCACCCGTTTGCGGCGATACCGCTTGAGCAGACCGAGGATCGACTCGACGTAGATGCGCGTCGGCCGCAGCAACGCGTCCGCCAAGGGCTCACCCAGGTCCACCGGCAGGCTGCCACCTTTCGGCAGCCGCGTGAGCAGCTTCCGCACCAGGCTGTAGCCGTTCGAGTGCAACCCGCTGGAGGC
Source organism: uncultured Planctomycetaceae bacterium (assembly GCA_964520125.1). Lineage (GTDB taxonomy): Bacteria > Planctomycetota > Phycisphaerae > UBA1845 > UTPLA1 > JAFGQA01. The sequence continues at coordinate 1,131 of CAZFMS010000052.1, read as the reverse complement.
CAGGCCCAGGACCGCGTCGCCCGGCTCCACCCCCCGGCCGTCGATGATCCGCCCGCGCTCCACGACCCCCACGCAGAAGCCGGCCAAGTCGAAATGCGTCGGCCGGTACAAATCGGGCATCTCCGCCGTCTCTCCACCCAACAGGGCGCACCGGGCCATCGTGCAGCCCCGGGAGATGCCCTCCACGATTCCGGCGACCTGCTCGGGTATCAACTGGTGACAGGCCACGTAGTCGAGGAAGAACAGCGGCTCGGCCCCGGTAGTCAGCACGTCGTTGACGTTCATCGCCACCAGGTCGATCCCCAGGTCGGATACTCGCCCGTGCTCCAATCCCAGCAGCAGCTTCGAGCCCACCCCGTCGGCCCCGGCCACCAGGACCGGCTGTCTGAGGCCCCGCCGCAGAAGCTTCTCCGTATAGTCCAGCTTGAACAGACCGGCAAAGGCCCCATGGCGCGACATCACCCGCGTATCGTAGGTCCGCTGCATGGAGTGGCGGATCAGCGAGACCATCCGCTCGTTCGCCGCGACGTCCACCCCCGCCGCCTGGTAGGTCATTTCGGCTCGGGTTTTCGATGCTCGTCGTGCCACAGTGCTCGCATCGCCGCCGTTGGAGCGGTTCCCGCATTAGTGGATGATCAGAGCCGCGACCGTCAGGGAGCGGTGCTGCGTGCAATAGTCAAAACGTCGAAAAGTCAAAACGTCGAAACTCGCGGGTTAGAACGGTTTCCGCATCAGCATCCGCACCACATTACCGCCGATCCGGAGCACTGTCGACGTTTTCGCCGGCCTCGCCGCGGACGTATTCCCCAGGATCAACGCCGGGCTATACTGAACTGGTCCACGTACCGCACCCGGAGCCACCTGATGGATCAGTTCCAGCTCGAAACAGATATGGTCCCTGCCGGCGATCAGCCAGCCGCCATCCAGGCCCTCGACGACGGCTTCTCGAAGCAGGGCAAACGCTTCCAGACCCTGCTCGGCGTCACCGGCTCGGGCAAGACCTTCTCCATGGCCCATCTGATCCAACGACTGAACAAGCCGACCCTGGTCATCTCCCACAACAAGACCTTGGCCGCCCAACTCTACGAGGAATTCACCGAGCTGTTCCCCCACAACGCCGTGGAGTACTTC
>CAZFMS010000051.1:0-18495 GCA_964520125.1 uncultured Planctomycetaceae bacterium | reverse complement strand
ATGGTCGCCCGGAGGCGAGTCCTCCCTGACCCGCCGACCACCGACGTCTGCCCTCTTCCCCTTCACGGCGCCCTTCCCCAACGGGTGTCAGGGTAGCGACAGCATCGCCGTGACGGTCAACGCTAATCCCACGCCGACCATCACGGCCACGCCCGGGGCCACGGTCTGCGACGGCACCACGGTTACCCTGGACGCCGGGGCGGGCTTCACGACTTACCTATGGTCACCGGGCGGCGAGACCACCCAGACCATCGACGTGACCACCGCGAATACCTACGGGGTGACCGTGACGGACGCCAACGGGTGTCAAGGTAGTGACAGCATCGCAGTCACCGTGAACGCCAACCCCACGGCTACGGCGTCGAACGACGGACCGGTGTGTGAGGGTGACGACGTGCAGTTGACTGGCGGTCCGTCGGCCATGGCCAGCTACTCGTGGACCGGCCCCGGTGGGTTTACGTCCATCCAGCAGAGCCCCCTGGTCTCTGCGGCGGCGGCCGGCGACTACTGCCTGACGGTTACGGATGCGAACGGCTGCGGAGACACCGTCTGCACGACGGTGGTGGTACAGGCGTGCATGACGGTGAACATCACCATCCCGGGCCTCGATGATGGCCCGGTCAATCGTGAAGTGAACTTCGTCATCAAGACCTGCCCGAGCACCACCGAGACGCGGGACGTGGCGGTGGCCTTCGCGCCCAGCGGGAGCGACGGGGTCGGGTCGGTGGTGCTTGCGGGCGTGGACCCCGGTGCTGCCTGGCTCAGTGTCCGTGAGGGTCACACGCTTCAAGAGGTTGAGGCGGTGACTTTCACAAACAACATCGCGGTGGTGAACGTCACCCTGAGGTCCGGAGACCTGCAGACCGAGACGGTCGGACAGGACGACCTTGTTGATGTGGTCGACTTCTCCATCCTGTCCTCCCGCTGGGAGACGCCGGCAAGCGATTGTTCCAGCGGGCTCCCGGAGGATTGTTCGCTCGGCGCGGACGTGACCGGCGACGGGCTGCAGAACACCGCGGACTTCCAGGTATTGCAGTTCTATTTCTTCAATGTCAGTGATGCTGACCCGGATTGTGGCGGTGGAGGCGGAAGCGGAGGGCTGTCCAGTCGGCCGGGTCTCTTGCCCTTGCCAGGAGCGCCGGATGAGCTGCCCGGGGCCAGGAGCAGCATCTCACTGACCGAACTGGAGGCGATGCTGCCCAACGCCCATCGTGCGGATCTCAACCGAGACGGCGTGGTTGACGTGCAGGATATCAGGGCCTTCGCCCGGCGGCACCAGCTCACTTTGTTGCCGGAGTTCGAGGCCAAACTGTCCCGACTGGCGCGAGAAAGGAAAATCCTGGGCCCGCGCCGCCGCTAGACAGCGCCGACCGAAGAGAAGTCGGAACTGGGGCGCATGCAGAGACGGTCGGCAGGCGGGCCGGTTGAGTTTGCTGAACCGGTGCCCCGGGCAATCTGGGAGAAGAGGGTTGATATGAAGCGACGGAGGGGGATAGATACCAGGGAAGGGGACCGAGGAGCGGCACAGTGAGAAGAAGGCTATCTGTGACATCATATGTTGCAGCCTTTCTCGCGTTGGCGGTTGGCATGGGTGATGCCGCGGCCGACGAGGCAGTTAGCGCTTCCCGATCAGCCAGCGGCCCGATGGCGCCCGGCGGCAGCGTGCCGGAGAGGTTGGAATCGCCGCTGCGCGGTCCGGCCGTGACGGAGACTGACGATGGTTCGATTGCATTTGAGGTCCGGCCCGCATCTGACCACCGCATGAGGGTAGATCCGATCCTCTCACTGGTCACCGGCGTGTGTTCGCAATGCGTCCACGAACCCGGGACCATCGCGGTCACGCTGGAGGTGAGCAGCCTCAGTGAGGCGATCAACGGTGTGCAGGCCTTATTCCAGTATGACGCGGCGATTCTTTCGCTTACTTCGATTACGCCCGGCGATGGGGTGGGCTCTCCCTGGGATGGTGCCGACACGATATTCTTCGAGGACAATGGAGGAGACGTGACCGTGGCCCTGGTGCTCAACGCCGGACAATCCTCTGCCGATGCCACGGTGGCCAGCATGACTTTTGCCACGGTCGTTCAGGGAACCACGCAGGTGGGTTTTCGGCCGGCCGATCCGCCATTCCTGACCAAGCTGACGACCGCCTCCGGGAACCAGGCTATCTTGCCGGTGGAGATCGACTCCACAGACATCATCATCGGGCAGACCTCGAAAGGCGACCTCAATGGCGACGGCCTGAGGAACGGCGCTGACATTCAGGGCTTTCTGGACGTGTTGCTGGAACCAGGGGGTGCTCCCCCGGCCCAGTCCTGTGCCGCGGACCTGAACGGGGACGGCGTGGTCGATGCAGGCAGTGACGTATTACTATTCGTTGCATGTTTGCTGACCGAGGCCTGTGTTTGCCCTTGACTACCCCGGTCCAGAGGGCCGACGGTTTGGAATCTATCCTCAACCTCGGGCTCTGAAACGGGGTTGCGTACGACGGGGCACTGACTGGATCACCACCCCATTCAGCGAGGATGGGAAGGATACGAAGATGCCGGCTAATAAGGTTGCCCGACTGGCAGTAGTCGCCACCGTCATTCTCTCCGGAGCGTTGGCCCGTAGCGAGGTCAACCTCGAATGGCGGCCCGCGATGCAAGTTGTCGAGGTCGGCGACACCGTACGTGTGGGCCTCTACGCCACATCCAGCGACGGGGAGACGACCCAGCAGATCTCCGCGATGGACGTCCTGCTGCAATGGGATGCCACCGCCCTGGAGCTGATCGGAGTCATCGACAACGGGCCGTACGGGTGGCTGCCCATGTCGGGCTTTCCCGACGACTCCGCCCTCGACGGCCTGAACAATACCTGGGAAGACGGTGACGCCAAGTACACCGCCCTGGCCCAACAAGGCGCTCCAGCGGAGGCGCCTCCGGAGGGCCTCCTGGTGACCACCTTCGAGTTCTCGGCGCTCCAGGAGACTCCGGCCAACGAACTGAATGTCCCAGCTGAACTCGGGCTTTACTCTCGCACCGTCGTATACGGGACCGCGTTTCCCGGCCAGGAGATCACCGGGATCCTCGGTAGTTCGCTGATGATAATCTGTGCCGGCCCGGCCGATGGTGACACGAATGGTGACGGGATCACCGACGGCAATGATATTGCGGGATTCGTCGATGCCCTGCTCACCGCTTCGCCGGATTCCCTGGCGTTGTGCCCGGCCGATTTCGACAGGAACGGGATCGTAGGTTCGGAGGACGTTGCCCAGATGCTTGCCGCGTTACTGACCCCGTGAATCCGGCGCTGAGCACGACAGGGGTGGTTGTTGGCGGGTTGAGCCGGGACGACCCGGCGGTCATCGAGTCTCGGTGGTGGAGACATGGGGGCCGATTCTGACTTGGTGAAGCCTTCAGGCCAGCGGTTCAACTTCCGGGAAGGGTGCCTCCCGGCGATGGAGGCATGGCGTTGGGCGAGACGGGGGCCGCGAAGTGTTCCACAATACGCTTCATGAATAGGGGGCAATGCTGCCATAGGGGCGTGGGACGATTCGAGCAGAGCGCAAATAGAATCGCGTCCTACTTCGCGACGTGTACATCGATCTCCGTAAAGAACGTGCCTTGGCCTACGTCTTCAGCAATCCACAGCAGGTGGCGGAACGGCCCGAAGGACTCGCAGCCCGGGCTCCGTTTCACGGACGATCCGTGTATACCGCCTTCGCCCAATTCCTTGGTATTGGCAACAGCCAGCAGCGTCCAGCCGTCGTGCTCGCGATGGTTGATGCCAGGAGAGGGCATCTCCTCGGCGTTCGAGCCCCACAGCGAGAAGTGTTGGGGGGCGCGGTTGGCGCGGTGCCATGAGTAAGTGTTGACTTTATCGATTGGCACGCTGCGTTTCAGGTCGAGAAAGAACCGGCCTTCGCAGTCATACCAGACACACCGTTCCGTGTCGTCGTCGTCCCGTGCGGCGATGCCGTCATTGAGGCGGGGCAGAGTATCTTCGACTGCGCCGGAGTTGTGATGCGGCGTGTAATCTCCGCCACCGTCGTAATAGCGGAATACAACCCCGTTCCCGGCGGCCTGATCCGCGTAGTCGGTGCCGACGGGCGCGCCCATCGACAGCTCTTCAAGAGACGCCTGCCGATCGATCGCGACGGTCGCAACAGGTTCGACCCCCTGGAAAACCGGTACGGGCCGCTCCGGATATATATGTCGCAACTCGATCGGCTCGCGGTTGGTGAAATCGTCGTACAAGTTCCGGGCTGGACTGACCGCGTCGTTGGCATTCACTGACGCCGTGAGTGCCAGGATCTTGATTCGTGGATCGTTGGGCAGGGTCAGCGTCTTTGCGCTGCCGGGCAAGTCGAACCCGTATTTGAACAGATAGCTGAATCTGTATGCCTCATTGCCCTGGTCCGGATGATGGCGATGGGTGCAGAACCAGGCGATCGGATCGCGTTTGATGAATCCGGTCTCGAGGCCGACGACCCGGCCCGCGCAGCGATAGTCGATATCATCGAACTCGCGGTCCCACCGGCGGTTGTCGTATTGCCCGACGAAGCCGGTCCATTCCTGCACGGACACATCGTGCGGTCGACCGTCGATCAGGAATCGGCCGACCGTATCCTCCGAGGCCGCCGCCAACAGATACAGCCGGTCGTGCGCGCCGCCCGGGAGGTCGATCTGCTGACCGCGGCATGACAGGGCCTGGGCCTGACCACCGCCGGCAGGGCCGAGCTTGAACAGGATGCCCTCGCTGGTGATGTGCGACGGCAGCATCTCCGCCGGGATCGATCGGCCTTGATCGTCAAGACCCCCGACAGATCGATCCCCGTCGGAGCTGGCGATAGCGAGATCGAAGTCGAGAGCGACGGGAGTGTTCGACGGCGGTTTGAGCGAGACCGGCGGCTTGCCGAGGCGAACGGCGAAGCTCCGCGGGCTGTAGGGCGTCAAGTCGGTCAGGAGCCGGCCATCGCGGATTTGGGCATCGCCTATTCGACGCTCCTGGCCGTCCACTTCGTAGGCCTCGGTCAGGCCGTCGCGAAACGAGATGGCCACGTTGTTGGCGCTGCGGCCCCACAACTCCTGCAACCTGATGATCGTTCGATCGCCGTGCTCGGCCTGCTTGAGGGCCCGGACGTCCACCTGCGGGGTGTCGACGTTCAACAGGCCAAAGGTTTTTCCGAGCGGCCCGCCGTGGGCTTCGACTTGGAAGGGAATCAACGGCTGGTTTAGCCGCCGTCCCTGCCACTCGCTACGTCCGGCCCGCCAATCGCCGGCATGGCCATACAGGGCATAGACGAATTCGTGACGGCCCCAGTCCTGGCTGTGTTGGTCGAGATAATCGCCCCGCACGCCCGGCGTATAGAGCAGCGTGAGGCGCACCTCGTTGTCGGTCGGCTTGTCTGATCCGTACTTGCAGTCCTCCAGCACCGACACGCCGTACTTGCCGGTCCGGTCGGTCAGGTCAAACCACTCGTGTGACGGAACCTCGTACTTGGTCGGCTCGTTGTTGCCGCGATCGATGGTGCCCATGCCCCAGTTGTAGGTTGCGACGGGGTTCGACACGGTCAATGGAAACGAGGCCTTTAGAGCGCACTCGGTGGACTGCCAGTCGATGTCGTTGACGAACTCGACGCGCCGGCCGGCATCACCGAGGGCGAGTTGGACTCGCTGGGTGAAGATCGAGTTCCGGGCCCGGCGCTTGATCTCCCACGCTACGCGAACCGGGCCGCGCTCGACGATCCGCACATTAGCCGGCCCCTTCACCACATCGATTGGAGGGTTTCGGCGGTCCGCCCAGTCCATGTTCCAGGCCGGCCAGTTGCGCGGCTTTTCGTGGGTGAAGACCAGTTGGGCGGGTTTGGCGAGCAGCTCTCGATTCTCGTTCTGCTGGTCGATGATGCTGGCGACGTCTCCGGCGTCGTTGATGGTGACGCGGTAGTGCTCGTTTTCCAACGCCCGCTCGGAGATCCGCAAATTGGTGCTTCCCGAAAACGGTCGTTCACCGGGCCGAACCTCGAAGGTGGAAAGACTCAGCGACGGAACTCGGGCGACAAACAGAACCGTGATGGACCGGCCCTCCCGCTCGAGGATCTGCGAGGGCGTTTCCCGGCCGCTGGGATCGAACACGCGAACCGAGGTCGGCGGCTCGGCTCCGAAGATCACGGTGGCTTCCACCAGGTCTTCACGATCGATCGCCAGCGGGTTGTACACCACGAGCGGCTGGCCCTGGACGCGGGTGTCCATGGCCCGCACGACCGCCCCGATAGAATCCTGCAGCACGGCCGCAAATCCGTTCGCGGCGATTATTTCATCGTTCCAGGAAAACGTGTAGGCCCGTGGAATGCTGGTGCCGGGCAGGATGTCGTGCATCTGGTTGGCCAGCAAGCGGACCCAGGAGTTGTTCATCTTCTCCCGTGGATAGCTCGCCCCTCCGAGCCAGTGGGCCATGACCGCCGCCCGTTCGGCCGCATCGGCCAGAATTTCGTTCCGGCGATTCCACCGTTTCATGTAGGCCTGCGATGTCAGCGTTCCGGCGGAGTGTTCGGTCAGCAGCAGATCGCCCTGGTAACGGGGCAGCCGAGCCCGCTGCTCCGAGGTGATGTCCTTGAACATTTGATCCGAGGAGACCAGGGCGACCTTGATCTTGCCGTCCTCATTCCCGGTGCTGGCCAGGTAGTTGGCGACGTCCTCGGCCTGGGGAGCGCCACCCGTGTCACCGACGCCGTAGTAATGAAAGTCGGCCCAGACGCCGTATTGCCGGCCGTTGTCGTTTATCCGCTCGACCCACTGGGGATTGGTGTCGACCCGGCCCTGGACCGCGCCGACATATGCACCGGGATCAAACGCGGCGATGACCGATTTGCCGTCGGGACCTTCCCATACGCCGATCTCGAACGGAATGCCGGCCGCCGAGCCCCAGGTCAGCTTCTGCGTCGAGAACCCCAACAACCCACAGTGGGCCCAGATCGACGGCATCGACGCTGGAAAGCCGAAGCAGTCCGGCAGCATGTAGTCCACGCTCTCCTTGCCGAACTCGCGGCGGAAGAAGTCGTTGCCGTATAGCACTTGGCGAATGATGGCCTCGGCTGACGGCACGTTCACGTCACCCTCGTCTACGGACGAGCCCGAGACACACCACCTGCCGTCGGCGATGTAGCGTTTGAGTCGGGCGTACTTCTCCGGGTAATACTCCTTCATCATCTGGTAGCGGACCGAACCGGTGAAGTTGAAGACGTAGCCGGGGAACTCCTCGAACCGGTCGAAGTTCTGATCCAACGTGTCGGGGATGAACTGATCAATCGTCTGGCGATAATCCCATCGCCATTGGGTGTCGAGATGTGCGTAGCCAACGCAGTAGAGCACCTTCTCCTTGGAGAGGTCATATCGCGGCTCTTCGCCATACGACGGTGCGACCAGAAGTAGGGCTACCAATAGAGGGCCAAGCAGCAGCCGTCGGATTGTCAAAGTCTTCATCGGTCTTCTCCTCGAGAGTCTATCCTGGGTGGCGCTACGTTTCCCGGCGTCAAACAGCCACGCCGAGAGTGTCATTCACCCAACTTACCAATCGGAGCGGAGAACGGTAAACACCGCAAGGGCTGATGGGTGCCCCTGGCGGCTTGTCCGCCAGTGTCTCGCTCGACAGAAGCACTGGCAGCAAGCTGCCAGTGGCACCCAAGATCTTCAGTGTTTAACGCTCGGAGTAGTAACACATACGTCCGTGTTTCCATAGATTCAATCACTGCACTGGGACAAGCCGAGTTCCTCCACCAGGTAGGCATAGATGGCGTCGCGGTCGGATGCGTCGAGTAGACCGGCGCGGAACTCCTCGTGCATGAGCTTGCGCGCCAGGGTCGAGAAGACCTTCATGTGGGTTCCATCTTTGTCGGACTCGCGGATGGCGAGCAAGATGACACACTGCACTGTTTGACCGTCAACCGAGTCCCACTCGATGGGTTGTTTCAATCGCACCACGCCGATGGAGTTCGCCGCCAGCGAGTCTGTCTTACAGTGGGGGATGGCGAAACCATGGCCCAGACCCGTGGAGTGGATCTCCTCCCGCGCCCAGACCGCCTCTTCAACAGCCAGGGGGTCGTCGGTGCGTTGGGCGAGGTGGAAGGCGTCCACGATTTCCTTGATTACTTCCTCCTTGCTGGCGCTGTCCGAGTCGACCGTAATCAGTTCGGGTGCCAGCAGGCCCCGGGTGGTCCCGCGATTGGCAAACGCATCGAGCGCGGCGTCCACTTCGGCGATGTCTTGGCAGTCAAGAGCGGCAACGAAAACCTCGCGGCACTCGGCTGCAGAGAGCTGGGTGACCGCCGCTTTCAAGGGCAGCACGTCCTGGGCCGCCACGCTGATCTCGTCTAACCCCAGCCCGACCAGCAACGGCAGGTTCCGCAGGTCCCGGGCCATCTCGCCGCACATGCCCACCCAGCGGTTGTGCCGGCGGGCATCCTCGGCGATCTTGGCCAGCAGTCGCAGGAAGGCGGGGTGTCGCGAGTTGTAAAGGTCGGCGACCTTCGCATTGCCGCGATCCACCGCCAGGAAATACTGCAGCAGGTCGTTGGTGCCGATGCTGAAGAAGTCGGCCTCTGCACATAACTGATCTATTACGAAGGCAACGGCCGGCACCTCCACCATGATGCCGATATCCATTGCCGGATCGAACGCCACCCCGGCAACCTTCAACTCCTCCTGGATTTCCGCAATCCGCCCCTTGACCCAGCGCAGCTCGTCGACCGAACAGACCATCGGCACCATGACGCGCAGCGATCCGCAGGCGGATGCCCGGATGATGGCCCGCAACTGCGTGGTGATCACGTCTCCGTGCTCGCGGTAAATGCGCACGCCGCGGCAGCCGAGGAATGGATTGGCTTCCTGGTCCTGATGCAGATAGGGCACCGGCTTGTCGCCGCCGATGTCAATCGTACGAATGATGACCGGGCGTCCGCCGGCGGCTTGTACGGCTCGGGAATAGACCGCGAGTTGTTCCTCTTCCGAGGGGGCCTCGCCACGGTCCATAAACAACATCTCGGTACGAAACAGCCCGATCCCTTCGGCTCCCTGGGCGAACGCCGGGGCCAGCTCGTCGGCCGTGGCGACATTGGCGGCCACCTCCAGCCGTTGTCCGTCCCGCGTAACTGCCGGAGCCTGGATGTGCTTGGCCAGGCGGTTCTGCCGGTGGGCGAGCTTTCGCAACTCCAGCTCATAGTACCGCCGGACGAGGGGGTTGATCTCGGTGATCACAATCCCGAGGTTGGCGTCGACGATGATCTGGTGTCCGGTCGGCCTGTTGGCCCGGAGGTTGGCCACGCCCGTCAGGGTCGGGATGCCGAATGATCGAGCCAGGATTACCGTGTGCGACGTGGTGCCCGCGTGCTCCAGCACCAACGCCTTCAACAGGTGCTTGTCCAACGACAGGAACTGCCTTGGGGTGAGGTTTTCGGCCAGGACCACCGACGGCTCGGTCAGGTCGATGTCGGCTGCCGGGCATTGCCCACCGAGAGCCTTCTCCAGTAGTTGTTGACAGATGTCCTGGACATCGAGCGCCCGCTCTCGCACGTAGACGCTGTCCGCTTCCATGAGCCGGCAGGAGAAGAACGTGCCGGCTTTCACGATCGCATTGGCGGCCGAGCAACCAGTTGACACGAATTCCGTGATCTTTTCCTCGAGCGCGACGTCACCGGCAATCGACAGGTGCGCCCGAAGGACCCCCGCTTCGGTGACAGAAGGCTGGTCGGCCAGCCGAGTCTTCAGGTCTCCACCCACCGCGGCGATCGCGCGGCGGACCTTCTCCTGTTCCTCGTCGCATGAGCGGACACCTTCGCACTTCAGTTCCGCCGGCAATGCCGGGCCGCGCGCCACCACCACTATGCCCTGCCCGATTCCCCCGCTGACCGGCGTCCCCGCGTGCAACCGGACCCCGGCCTTGCGCAGCAACCGGGGCAGGACGACTTCGGTCCCGGCTGCGGGGGCGGGGAGCGGCTCGTCGCAAGTCGGCAGGACATTCGCGGCAAAGTCACTGACCGCCGTGAGTGCGGCTGTGGCATCCGCTCCCTCAATGCGAATAAGGCATGCGTCGTCAAGCTTGACGTCGATCGCGATGATTGACAGCACGCTCTTGGCATTCGCACTGGCGCCGGTCCGCTCGTTGATGAGGACGACGTTGGAAGTGAACCGTGCCGCCAGGTCGGCCAGTTGGCTCGCCGGCCGGGCGTGCAGGCCATTGGGCAGCGGACACCTGAATGTGTGGTCATGGAACATGGCTTGCGCTACGGTAGCTTCTTGGTCTCCCGTTGGTCCGGACAGGTGTCTTCACGCGCCGAGTTTCTCGAAGACCGCCTTGGGGTTCTTGATGGCCTCCTGGACTTCCACCTCGACGATCTTCTTGCCGTTGAAGCGGTCACGTTGCTCCACCTCGATGCCAACAGCGAAGATCACGACATCGGCTTCGCGGACGTCTTCGGCCGACAGTTCGTTCTCGATGCCCATCGCGCCCTGGGTTTCGATCTTGATCTTGTGCCCCAGTGCCTGGGCGGTCTTTTCGAGTTGCTCGGCGGCCATATACGTATGGGCGATGCCGGTTGGGCAGGCAGTCACGACAACGACGTTCATGCGGACACCTCCTTAGTCTCCGGGGCCGGCTGGCGAGCCAGGGCCTTGAGGGTGTTGATCAAGACCGCGGTCACGATCGTGCCGGCCACAATGGCTATGACGTACATGATTCGGTGATCCACGACCGGCAGGACGATCGGCCCGCCGTGTGGGGCATGGTCTCCCACGCCTCCCAGCGCGGCGATCACCGCCGCGACCATGGATCCGACCATAATGCAGGGAATGACGCGGAGCGGGTCGGCCGCCGCGAACGGAATCGCCCCTTCGGTGATGCCGATCATGCCCATGGCGACGGCGGCAATCCCGGCCTCCTTCTCCTCGTCACTCCAGAGTTTACGTTTGAGCAGGGTGGCAAGCCCCAGGCCCAGTGGGGGCGTGCAAATCGCCGCGGCGCAGATCCCCATTATGCCGTAGTGACCTTCCTTGATCATCGCGGCTCCGAAGAAGAAGGCGGCCTTGTTCACCGGCCCGCCCATGTCGAACGCGATCATAGCGCCAAGAACCATCGCCAGTACAACGGCATTGCCGGTCTGCATGTGCTCCAGCCACCGACCCAGAAACACCATCAAGTCGGCGATGGGGATGCCGATTACTTTGAGCATCAGCACCCCAACGATAGTGGACGACACTATCGGAATGATGAGAATCGGCATGATCGGGCGAACGTACTTGGACACGGGGATCTTCTTGATCCCGCTGACGATCCAACCGGCGATCAGGCCGATCAGCAGGGCCCCGAGGAAACCGGCCCCCACTTCGCCGGCCAGGTACCCTCCAACGAACCCGGGCACCAAGCCGGGCCTGCCCGACATCGCGTAGGCGATGTATCCGGCCAACACGGGCAGCAGCAGGAGAAACGAGGCCGAACCGACGTCCAGGATAAGTTTCATGATCGGCGAGTTGGAGAAATCCGGCCCTGAGTCGGTCATGGGAACGAACGCGATCCCACAAGCGATCATGATGCCGCCGCAGGCGATGAACGGAATTGCGTAGGAGACACCAGTGAGCAGGTGCTGCCGCAGCTTCTTGAGTGCTTCGATCATGCGGGTCCCCTTGGGTGGGCGAAGTAGAACCGTCGCTTAGTATCGCATCCGGGGTCCCCTGGCGAAACAGCAAACGCGCGGCATTTGTTCGATGGTCACAATATTCGCCGCTGGGATCGGCGGACCGGGAGAGCTACGAGGTGGGCCTGGGGTTACTACGCAGCATGGGGGTTTCTACGGGGCATGACCGAGTGTGGCCCGCGGCCGCCGCTGCTGCGCTGCAGCGACGGCGGCCCGGGCGGATCGGGCGAAACCGACGATCGCTGCCAGGCTGCTGATCGCAAGTACAACGTTCTTCCCAAATAGAATTGAGGTCTCCTCAAACTCGCTCGAGCATTCTCAAAATCGGACGGTCCGTTCACTTCCACCGACATTTCCCAGTTGTCGGCACCGGGCCGCCATCATACGCAGGCGGGCCGCCCTGTTCAAGCGAGAACGGCCGGTCTTGCCACCGCTCCACCACATCGGACTGACCGCCGACGCGCCGGGAAGCCAATTCGGCTGCTCCCGCCTTCGGAGCCACGGCCTGGCGGTGTTTCGGCGCAACATCAACGCCGGCCCCCGCCCATCGCCAACCTGCCGTTCAATCGTGGCGTCATCGAGGCTGCATCGACGGTGGCGGCACGCCGGATCGCGGGATCGGATCCAGAATCCTCGCCAGCGATTCTGGTGTATGGCCACCTCGGCTATTTAGAAGTCCACGCACCTTTCCAGGTCGCCGTGCCGGCTGGAGCAGGAACAACGGATAATCGCTCGCGCACTCAGCGCAGCCATCGCGGGCGTGCTGCATGTTCTTCCTCGGCGGGGATCGGGTGACATGGTGCTGCCCATCTCCGTCAAACGGAATGCTTCAACCGGTCTGCGAGAGGGCGGTCGTTACGCATCGCTGGTAATCGTCGCGCCGAAGGATTCAAGCGCGAGCTTGCCGTCGAATCGGACGCCAAGTGCTGGTTTGCGGTTGTCATTCATCGGACGCCCCTGTCAAAACGGCGGAGGGCTCTCGACTCACAGCGGAAGCGAGCACGCATCCTGCCATCAGGACCGCCATGTCGGGGAATCCGGGTATTAGGGCATTCGCACACACCGCGCGAGAGTAAGGAGCACCAGACGATCTCAAGAGCTTATTAACTGTGGAATGGTTTTGTGCCGGCCGGAGAGAGTCTCGAAAATGTTGACTCGCGTATGATCTGGCTATAATGCTGCAGCAATGTTCGTGGTCGGGCAGCAGCGCATCGAATTCGGGATTCTCCAGCGGCGTTGGTGACTGATCTCTTATTGGGACATTCAGCGTTGTTTCTACTCGGCGGGGCCATGCCGAGAGGCTCGGCACAGAGGCACGAGAATGAATCGCGAGGCAAGATCGGCCGAAATAAGGCGTCTTCGTGAACAGCTTGCCGCGCTGGAGGCCGAGCAGGAGGCGGAATCAGCGTCAAGCTCATGGCCCCCCAGCGGTTACTACACGACCTATCACCTCCTGGCGGGAATGACCCTGGGAATGCTCAGCGCCGGCTCCAGCCTGTTGGTCAATATCGTCGGGGCCTCGATGGTGGGCAAGCACCCTCTGGAGCTGATCAGGGTGTACCTCACGTTCCCGATGGGCGAAGGCGCCCTCAACGTCAACAGCGGGGTCTTGATGGCTGCGGGCTGCTGTCTGTACCTGGGCACGGGGATGGTTCTGGGAATACCGTTCCACTTGATCAACAGCAGGTTCTTCTCCAGGTCGCCCGGCAGCACGAAGTTCCTCGCGGCCAGCGGGCTGGGTCTGGTCCTCTGGCTGATTAGCTTCTATGGCGTTCTGTCCTGGCTGCAGCCGCTGTTGATCGGTGGAAGCTGGATTGTCGATGGGATTCCATGGTACGTGGCGGCATCCACCCACCTGGTGTTCGGGTGGACCATGCTTCTATTCGCCCCCTGGGGGCGGTTTGTTCCCTATCGTGGCGAGTCGGCGGAGGCGACAGGTTGACGGCGCGGGCGCGGTGGGCCCCGACCTTGCGGTTCCGCAACTACTACACGACGACTGATTATGAAGAGAGGTCGATTCGCTGGTCGTCCTGGAGAGAGATCAGCGGCACTGTGATCATCCACCGGACTCGCCGGGGAGCAGGCCAGACGGAGATCGTGAAGGCATGATCGTGGCCGACATCTATGGCAGCCTGATGCCGCCGCAGTTTTCCGAGCACGGCGGAGCGGTTGATACTCTCATCATCGTTCTGCACTGGTTCATGGTTCTGTTCTTCATCGGATGGCTCCTTTTCTTCAGCTATTGTCTGGTGCGCTTTCGCAGGCGCCCGGGGAAGGCCGGGCTCTACAAGCCGGTCAAGGGCTCGCTCTCGAAGTATTTGGAAGTCGGAGTGATCGCTTTTGAGGCGTTTCTGCTGATTGGGTTGTCCATGCCGGTGTGGGCGGATTACAAGAACGCTCCGCCCAATCCCGACGAGCGCATCGAAATCCGCGTCATCGCCGAGCAGTTCCAGTGGAACTTTCACTATCCCGGCAAGGACGGCCGGTTCGGGCGTGTTGATCCAACTCTGATCTCGTCGAGCAACTCCATCGGCCTGGACGAGAGTGACCCCGCGGCCCAGGACGATGCCGTGACCATCAATGATTTTCATCTGCCGGTGGGCAAGAATATCTATCTCCGACTGTCCTCCAAAGATGTCATCCACAGTTTCTTCATCCCGACGATGAGACTGAAGCAGGACATCATACCGGGCTCGGTCGTGCCCATCTGGTTCAAGGTCAAGGAATCGGCCACCACCGAAGCGATCCTTAAAGCCAACACCGAGTGTTTCCGGATTGACCAAGTCAACTGGTATCGCATCCGCCACCATGTAGCGGCCAAAGATCACCTGGATAGCGGCGGGCAGGTGGTGCTTGCCCAGGGTGACGATGTTGGCCTCTCATTGGACAGTGGCACCAAGACTCTCGCCGGATTGCGGCAGGCCGGGGTGACCGGATTGGTCATGCACCCCAGGACGGCGTTCGAGGTCGTCTGTGCCCAACTGTGCGGCAACAACCATTTCAAGATGAAGGCTCAGGTCACTACGCACACGTTGGAGGACTTCGAATCTTGGCTGGATGAACAGAACCAGGAGGTCGAATTCGATGAATCTGAAGAGGACTTTGAACTATGAGTGGCCTGCAAAGTCACCAGCCGGGATTCTGGCGCAGATACTTCTTCTCCGTTGACCACAAGGTCATCGGTATTCAATACGCCATCACGGCGCTCTGCTTTCTGCTGCTCGGTTTCACCCTGATCATGCTGATCCGATGGCAGCTGGCCTACCCCGGCGAGGCCATCCCGGTGGTGGGCCAGCACCTTGGAACCACGATGGCCCCCGACGGCAAGCTGGTTGGTGAGGGCTACAACGCCCTGGGTGCCATGCACGGCACGATCATGATTTTCCTGGGTGTGGTTCCGTTGGCGGTCGGGGCGTTTGGCAACTACATCCTGCCGCTCCAGATCGGCGCTCCGGACATGGCCTTTCCCCGCCTGAACATGGCCAGCTACTGGTGCTATCTGGCCGGCGGGCTGGTGATGCTGGCCAGCTTCCTGGCGCCGGGCGGGGCGGCAAATTCGGGCTGGACCTCCTATCCGCCCTTGGCCAACATCGCCACCACGGGCCAGACGATGTGGCTCATGGGGATGGTGCTGCTGATCACCTCCTCCTTGCTGGGATCGGTCAACTTCATTGTTACCACTATACACCTCCGGGCCCGGGGACTGTGGTTCTTCCGGTTGCCCTTCTTCGTCTGGGCCCAGCTCATCACCGCGTTTCTGCTCTTGCTGGCGTTTCCCCCATTGGAAGCGGCCGGCGTTCTCCAGCTCATGGATCGCCTGGCGGGCACCAGCTTTTTCGATCCCGGCGGCCTGATCATCAGCGGGGTGGCCCGAGATACTTCCGGAGGCGGCAGTCCGCTCTTGTGGCAACATCTTTTCTGGTTCCTCGCTCATCCGGAGGTCTATGTGCTCATCCTGCCGGCCATGGGAATCGTGGCCGAGGTGATCGCCAACAACACCCGAAAACCCCTGTGGGGATACAAGGCCATGGTCTTCTCCACGATCTTCATCGGGTTCATGTCCTTTGTCGTGTGGGCCCACCACATGTTCATGACCGGAATGGGCACCACCATCAGTGCGTTCTTCCAGGCGACGACCATGATCATTTCCGTGCCCAGCGTCGTGATTCTGACCGCCCTGGTCATCGGCCTGTGGGGGGCGTCGATCCGGTATACCGTGCCGATGCTGTTCGCCCTGGCCTTCCTGCCGATGTTCGCCATTGGGGGTCTTACCGGACTGCCGCTCGGTCTCACTGCGTCGGACATACAGTTGCACGACACCTACTACGTCATCGGGCATTTTCACTATATTGTCGCGCCCGGAACGATCTTTGCGCTGTTCGCCGGAATCTACTATTGGTTCCCCAAGGTCACCGGGCGCAAGATGAGCGAGAGGTTGGGCAGGATTCACTTCTGGCCTTCGTTGGTCTGCATGAACGGTATCTTCCTGCCCATGTTTTTCCAAGGCCTGGCCGGTGTGTTGCGGCGGCAGTTCGATCCCACCGAGCAGCTTCACGCCGTGGAGACCCAGGGAATGAACGTGTTTATGTCCTGGTCGGCCTGGCTGCTGGCCATCGCCCAGATCCCGTTCATCTACAACTTCTTCGTCAGCATCTGGAGGGGAGAGAAGGTCGGCGCCAATCCTTGGGAGGCAACGACCCTGGAATGGGCCGCTCCGTCTCCGCCGCCGCATGGTAACTTCGCTGAGGCTCCGGTAGTGCATTGCGGTCCGTATGAGTACGGCGTGCCCAATAGCGAGAAAGACTTTTGTCCACAAGACGTCGCCTGGGAGACTTGATGCGTGGCTGCTGAAGAGATTCCTCATACCGTCGAGGCTCATCCCCTGACCGGGATGTACAACGGCAAGTTCGGCATGTGGTTGTTCCTGGCCTCCGAAGTGATGCTCTTCGGGGCCCTGTTCTCGACCTATGTGCTGCTGCGGGTGGGTTCGGCGAGCTGGTCGCTCGGTTCGGAGCTGCTCAGCGTGCCCATCGGAACCGCCAACACTCTGGTGTTGATCACCTCCAGCATCACCATGGTCATGGCTTGGCGGGCGCTGAAGTTGCAGGATTGCCGGCAGTTCCGGCTGTTTCTGGGGGCCACTATTGTTCTGGCCCTGATATTCCTGTTCGTCAAGATCCAGTTCGAGTACCTGCACAAGTTCCATGAAGGTCACTACCCTTCGACGAGCGTCCAATACGCGGTCTATTACACTTTGACCGGCCTGCATGGCTTGCACATTCTGGCCGGCGTACTGGTGAACCTGTACCTGCTGCTGCCGGGCAGCGCGATGTGGAAGACCGAGCCGGAGCGATTCACCAACCGTGTCGAGTGTGCCGGCCTGTATTGGCACTTTGTCGACCTGGTCTGGATCTTTCTCTTCCCGGTCCTCTATCTGATGTAGGAGACGATCATGGGCGCCTCAACCGCCGAGGAAATCCGAAAGCACACCAGGGCCTACGTCCTGGTCTTCGTCGCCTTGGCGATCCTGACCGTCGTGACGGTGGCCGCGTCCAGGCTGGACCTGGGCACCGGGCCGGGCATCGCCTTGGCCCTGGCGATCGCCTCGGTCAAGGCCTCTCTGGTGGCTTGCTACTTCATGCATTTGATATCCGAGCGGGGGTTGATCTTCTGGGTGCTCATCCTGAGCGCCGTCTTCCTGGCGGCTCTGCTCTTGTTGCCGTCGGCCACGCTGGTAAGCAATGTGGAGGTGCTCTAGCCATGTCGCTAAAGGCGTTTCACGTGTTGTTCGTGGCCGCCTCGGTGGTCCTGGGTCTCGGCTTCGGCGGGTGGGCGGTCCGGGGTTTTCAACGCACGCAGGAAACGGCGTTGTTATGTATGGCCATCGGGGGCTTCGCCAGCGCGGCCCTCTTACTGGCCTACGGCAGGTGGTTCCTGCGGAAGCTGAAGAACGGGAGCCCGGGATGATCGTCTCCAGGTTACGCCTTCAGCGAGTTCGCTGTCTCTCAGCGGTGGCCTGCGGCGTCGTCCTGACGATGTGCCGGCCCCTGTGGGGCTGCGCCGTCTGCTTCGGTGACAAGGATGATCCTCTCATCCGAGGCGCGTCGTCCGGGATTCTGGTGATGCTGATCATTACCTACGGAGTCCTGCTGGGCATGGGCGGCGTAGTCGCCAGTTGGATCGTACGGTCTCGCCAGGTCGCCCGGACCGAGCAGGGATCGTCTGAGGCATGAGTCGACATGATCGAGTCCGCCGCCCAACATCGCCTGGCCTCGACCTCCGGCCCGACCGCCGATCGGTGGCTGCATCGCTACGCCATAGTGGTGGCCGGTGCCACATTCTGCCTGATCGTCGTGGGGGCCATGGTCACCAGTACCGGCAGCGGCCTGGCGGTCCCGGACTGGCCGACAACCTTCGGTTACAACATGTTCGCCTTTCCCATGTCCGAGTGGGTCGGCGGCATCCTCTTCGAGCACGGGCATCGACTGGTGGCGTCCGGCGTGGGCCTGATGACCATCGGCCTGGCCCTGGCGTTGTGGCGTCGGGAGCCGCGCCGTTGGATGCGCCGCTTGGGCTGGCTCGCCCTGCTGGCCGTGATTCTGCAAGGCCTGCTGGGCGGACTCACCGTGCGTTTGCACTTGCCGCCGCTGGTATCCGTGCTGCACGCCGGTTTGGCCCACGTGTTCCTTGGCCTGGTCGTTTCCATCGCGGTACTCACGGCGCCGGTGCGGCGTGGCTCCTACCCGCCGGGCGACTCTCTTGCCGGGCCGGGCGTTTCCCGCCTGTGCCTACTGCTGACCGTCTGCCTCTTTTGGCAAATGATGCTGGGGGCC
>CAZFMS010000050.1:0-18508 GCA_964520125.1 uncultured Planctomycetaceae bacterium | reverse complement strand
GGATGAAGAGGTTGCTGCGGAGCTGCACGCGGCTTTCGGCGACGTGACCGCGGAGGCCGGGATCGGCCAGGTGATCGACGACACGATAGCCGATTTCCAGACCGACAAGGTGCTGAAAGGGCGGATCGTAGGGATCAGCGGCAACGAAGTGGTTGTTGACGTGGGCCTCAAGAGCGAGGGCTACGTGCCGCTTTACGAATGGGAAGATCCCAGCGAGGTCCGGGCCGGCGACGACATCGAAGTGCTCCTGGAGCAGATCGAGACGGAAACCGGCGTCGTGCTGCTGTCGAAGCGCAAGGCCGATCGCATCCGCGGCTGGGAGAGAGTTCTGACCACCTGCAAGGAAGGCGACACGGTCAGCGGCAAGTGCATGCGGAAGATCAAGGGGGGGCTGCTGGTGGATATCGGTGTTCCGGTCTTCCTGCCGGCCAGCCAGGTGGACACCCGGCGTCCCGGTGACGTAGGGGAGTACATCGGCAAGACGATCGAGGCGGTGGTGCTGAAGATCGACGAGGAACGGCGGAACATCGTTATTTCGCGTCGGCGACTGATCGAGATAGAGCGGGCGGATTCCAAGGCCAAGCTGTTGGCCGAGATCGAGGTGGGTCAGCTTCGGGAGGGCATCGTCAAGAACTTGGCCGACTTCGGGGCGTTCATCGATCTGGGGGGCATTGACGGGCTTCTGCACATCACCGACATGAGCTGGGACCGGATCAACCATCCCAGCGAGTTGCTGAAGATCGACGAGAAGGTCAAGATCCGGATCTTGAACGTGGACATCGACCGGGAGAAGATCGCCCTGGGCCTGAAGCAGACCCAGCCGAATCCTTGGGACGAGGTGGAGACCAAGTATCCGGTCGGCTCCCGGGTCAGCGGTTCGGTGGTGAACCTGACCAATTACGGGGCTTTCGTGAAGCTGGAGAGCGGCATCGAGGGCTTGGTGCACATTTCAGAGATGTCCTGGACTCGGCGGATCGCCCACCCCTCGGAGATGCTCAAGGTTGGTGAGGAATTGGAAGTGGTGGTCCTGGACATCAACAAGGACAAGCAGGAGATCTCCCTGGGCATCAAGCAGACCGAGACCAACCCCTGGACGCGCGTCGCCGAGAAGTATCCGCCGAATACGGTGGTGAGCGGTCGGGTGAGGAACTTGACCAACTACGGGGCCTTCGTGGAGATCGAGGAGGGGATCGACGGGCTGCTGCATGTTTCGGATATGAGTTGGACAAAGAAAGTGAGTCATCCCTCGGAGATTTTGCGCAAAGGCATGGAGGTCAAGTGCGTGGTCCTGGCGGTGGACCAGGAGAAGCAGCGCATCGCCCTGGGCTTGAAGCAGTTGACCGAGGATCCCTGGCTGCACGCCGTTCCGGAGCGTTACGTTCCCGGCATGATCGTGCAGGGCAAGGTGACCAAGATCACCAATTTCGGGGTGTTCGTGGAGTTGGAGCAGGACCTGGAAGGGCTGCTGCACGTATCAGAGCTAACCGACCGGAAGATCGACGATCCCCATGAGGAGGTCGAGATCGGGCAGGAGATCGAGGTCAAGATCCTGCGGGTGGACGGAGCGGAGCGGAAGATCGGCTTGTCCAAGAAGCGTGCGGATTGGGCTGCGGATGGGGGCGACGACTCGGGCGATGGATCGAGGGGCGACCCACGGCATCGGCGTGGCGGCCTTCACGGCTCCGGCGAAGAAACCACCGATATCATCAGCAGCACCGTCTTGCTGGCGGGGCCCGTCGGGAAAGAAGGCGAGAAAAGCCCGTCGACGGAGTCTGAGGCGGTGGAAGGCCAGTCAGACACAGCCACGGCGCCCGCGGCGGTGGAGGGCCAGCCAGATACGGCCGCGGCGCCCGCGGTTGAGGCGGACCCGCCGGCCGAAGCGGACTCGGCAGCCGAAACGGCCCCAGCGGCTGAGGCAACTCCGGCCGCCGAAGCAGCACCCGCGATCGAGCCGGGGACAACTGCCGGTGAAGAAACGTCATCCCAGGAGGCCGGAGACGATGAAGCGGCCTCGGGGGCGTCCTAGAATACCGCTGGCTGCGACCCGGTTCGCTTACCAATCTGGGGGACGCGTGGTGTTCTGACCGGATTGAGGCAACCCGCCATCGGGGAGTGGCCGATCTCTAGGGGGTGCGGCGCGGCACGTTGCCGATGCCCGCCACTGGGTGGCGCCAGATCATCGGCGCCATGGGAGGTTGAGCCATCGCTGTCGAGCCCGGGTTACAGCAGTACCTCAAGCAGATCAACGAGTCCCCCTTGCTGAGCGCGGAGGAGGAGCGCGAGTTTGCGCGCACCATCGCCCGGGCCAGCGTTGCCGCGGTACAGTTTGCCCGGAGCGAGATCTCCCTGTCGCAGAAGGAGGAGGTCGAGCGCGAGGGTGCCGAGGCCCGCGAGCGGATGATCCGCTCGAACCTCCGCTTGGTGGTCAACATCGCCAAGTCCTACGCGAATCGGGGGATGCTTTTGGCCGACCTGATCGAGGAGGGGAATCTGGGCCTGCTGCGGGCGGTGGAGGGCTTCGACCCGGACATGGGGGCCCGATTCAGCACCTACGGGAGTTGGTGGATCAAGCAGGCCATCAAACGGGCCTTGATCAATTCGATCCAGCCGGTTCACATTCCGGCCTACATGGTGGAGATGATCGGTCGCTGGAAGCAGGTTCACAGCAAGCTGCAAGATGAACTCGGCCGGCCTCCCTCGGTTGAGGAGATCGCCGAGCGGATGTGTCTTCCGGAGCGCAAGGTACGGATCATCAAGCGAGCGGTTCGGGCCTTCGCGGCCCCGACCCAGTCCTCCCCCGAGGGGACCGGGCAAGCACTCTCCGAGATACTCGAGGATGAGAAGTCGCTGCCACCGGATGCCGCGGTCTTGAACGCTTCCGAAGCGGAGTTGATCCAGCGGCTGGTGGACGAACTGGACGACCGCGAGGCGACCATCCTCAAGCTCCGCTACGGGTTGGGGGAGGATGAGCCGATGACTCTCAAGAACATCGGGGCGAAGATCGGCCTGACCCGGGAGCGCGTTCGGCAGATCGAGGGCGAGGCCCTGCGAAAGCTGGAGACCGCTCTATCCCCGGACAAGTAGGCCGACCGGTCGTCCCGGCGATCGTGGGCGCTGCACACGTCATCCGGGCCACCATGTCCAGACTCCACGGCGTCTCGCGGTAGCCCGCGTTCATCCGGTGATTTGGTCCGTTGCGTGGATCTCCGGCCGAAGCGTCCCAGGCGGTGGGGCCGAGGATTTGACGCCCGGCCCACATCCGATCGTTGATCGCCCCTGTGCAAGTCACCATTGCCGGTAGTGTTTGATCCAGGCCGGCCGCTTGATGGACTACCGGCTGAGGGTATCAGCCGACGGTGATACGCTGCGCGTATGGCGGGCTTCTACGCCTCCGGCGGCGAGGCCCCGGGTGCAATCGTCGGAAATTGACAGGGTAAGAACTGGTGGGTAGAAGACAGGCGGTGGGTCGACCTTGGCATGGAGGTATCGGGTGGCCGATCTCGAAGGCGGTTTGTTGTTTCGCACCGGGCTGCGGGTCAATCGGGGTATCGAGGGCTTCGGGGCGTTCTGGACCTTCGCCGGACAGACCTTGGTCGGGATCTTCCGCGGGATCCTGCGACGTCGGACCTGGCAATTGCTGATGCCCCAGTTGTACGAGGTGGGCTGCCGGTCGCTGCCGGTGATCTTGATCACCGGGGCCTTCGTGGGCATGGTCTTGGCCGTTCAGGCCATCGAGCAATTCCGGGCGGTGGGCATGGAGGAGCGGATGGGGGCGGTGGTCAATCTGTCGGTGGTCCGGGAGCTGGGCCCGGTTCTAGCGGGGATCATGCTGGCCGGCAGGATCGGCGGAGCCCTGACCGCCGAGTTGGGCACCATGAACGTGACCGAGCAGATCGACGCCCTGCGGAGCATGGGGGTTGACCCGGTTAGGTATCTGGTGGTGCCCCGGGTCTTGGCCTGCTCCCTGCTCACGCCGTTCTTGACCCTCTACGCCGACTTCACCGGGTGCGTCGGGGGGTGGTTCGTGTCGGTGATCCAGGGGGGGGTGGCCGGCGGGCCGTTCTGGGACTACACCCGAGAGGCGGTGGACAGCTTCGATCTGTTCAGCGGCGTCCTCAAGAGTTTCTTTTTCGGGGCCGCCCTGGGCCTGATCAGTTGCTACAAGGGGTT
This sequence comes from uncultured Planctomycetaceae bacterium, assembly GCA_964520125.1. Classification (GTDB taxonomy): domain Bacteria; phylum Planctomycetota; class Phycisphaerae; order UBA1845; family UTPLA1; genus JAFGQA01. The sequence goes on along the minus strand of CAZFMS010000050.1, from coordinate 14,338 downwards.
TTATTGTCGGGCCGGGGCCGAGGGGGTAGGCCGAGCGTGCACCGAGGCTTTTGTGGCCTCGTTTATCGCCATCCTGGCGTTGGACTATGCACTGGCGGTGATCCTGCAGGCCATCAGCGTCGGCCTGTGGGGATTCCGGTCGTTTTTGTAGCGTGTCGGTGTGACTGACGATTTTCCACCAGACGGGGCGATCATCGAGCTGCGCGGGGTGAGCAAGCGCTTCGGGGCCCTGGTGGTGCTGGACGATGTGAGCGTCTCACTGCTCCGCGGTCAGACCACCGTGGTCATCGGCGAGTCCGGGGTGGGCAAGAGCGTGCTGCTCAAGCACATCGTCGGCCTGTTGCGCCCGGATCGCGGGGAGGTGTATTTCCGCGGCCAGCGGATCGACAACCGGTCAGAGATGGACCTGGTACCCGTGCGGAGGAGATTCGGGTTCCTGTTTCAGCTAGGGGCCCTGTTCGATTCCATGACCGTCGCGGAGAACGTGGCCTTCCCCGTGGACCAACACGAGGACTGCACCGCGGAGGACCTGGCGGCCCGGGTGGCGGACAAGCTGCGGCTGGTCGGCCTGGATGGCCTGCAGACGCGGCGCCCGGGGCAGTTATCCGGGGGCCAGAAGAAACGGGTCGCCCTGGCCCGGGCCATCGCCCTGGAACCGGAGGTGGTACTTTACGACGAACCGACCACCGGCCTGGACCCGGTGCGGGCGGATGTGATCAACGAGCTGATCCTGAAGTTGAAGCGCGAGCTACAGGTCACCAGCGTGGTGGTGACCCATGACATGGTCAGCGCGTACAAGGTGGCGGATCGGATCGTGATGCTGCACGAAGGCAAGGTCATCGCCGACGGCCCACCGGAATGGTACCGGACCTGTCGGGAGGACCGGGTTCGCCGTTTCGTCGACGGCCGGGCGGACCCCGCTGACCTGGCCGCTCTCGACCTGCAATCCAGCTAGCAAGAGTGAGGAGAATCGATGGCCGAGGAACGACGGAACACGATCGTGGGGCTCTTTGCCCTTCTCGGGTTGGGGGTTGCGGCGTTGCTGGTGCTGGTGTTCGGCGGCGGGCAGATGCTGATGGCCCGGACCTACGACATCAACGTCCACTTCCAGGCGGGCGTGGTTGGCGTTCAGGCCGGCCAGGGGGTGACCCTGCACGGCAAGAGGATCGGCGAGACCAAGAAAGTGGAGTTTTGGAGGGATGAAGAAACCGGCGAAGAGCGGCCCGAGTTGGGGGTCAACGTGATCATCGGGGTGGAGAGAGACTACGATCTGCCGGCTTCGTCAGAGGTGCTGGTGGCCACCAGCATCATGGGCTTCGGTCGGCCGGCGATCATGATCACGGTCCGTGAGCCGGAGGAGGCGGAGAGGCTGCCCCGTGACGGCACGGCGGTGATTGCGGGGCAGATGGTCAAGATCCTGGACCAGGTGCTTCCGGTGGAGATGCAGTCCACCTTGGTGGGGACGGCCGACAGCCTGAAGGAGCTGGCCGCGGCCCTGACCCCGGTAGCCGAGAACCTGGCCCGCCTGCTGGAATCCCGGGACGTTGAGAAGGTCGACCTTCTGGAGTTGACCGCCAACATGGACACGGTCATCCAGAGGTTCGACACCACGCTGCGCAACATCAACGCCCTGCTCGGCGACGAGCAGAACCAGACCAATCTCCGTGAGCTGCTGGCCAACCTGCGAAAGATGACCGACTCGGGACTGGTGCTGGTGAACAACCTCACCCAGATGAGCAAGGACGGCCAGCAGTTGATGAAGGATGGCCGCGGGTTGGTGGGCAAGCTGTCCGGGGCGACGGACGACTTGTCTTCCGTCCTCCAGCGGGCGGACCAGTCCCTGGTTATGCTGACCGAAGGCGAAGGCTCGGCGGCGTTGTTCCTGCGGGACAACCGGCTCTACGAGGAGCTGGTGCTGACCACCAGGCGGCTGACCAAGGCCCTGGACGACATGAGAGAGGTGTTGGACATAGCCAAGCAAGGAAAGCTGCGCATCAAGGCGTTTTGACTGTCGTACCGAGTCCTGAGCCGGCGTTCCGTCGTGCTTGATTTGACGGGTTGAACGCCCAGGCGGAAGGACCTCTGGGGTGTACGGTAGAGACCGGGCCGAGGACGGCCCGGCTCACTCACGCCTTCGAATCCACGATGACAGAGAATTGGAGGGAGGATTCTGCGGAAGAAGAGGATTCATCCGCTCTTCAGGGGGCTTATGGATTCAACAAGGCATTGGCGAACAAGCGAATGTCCCGGCCATCAATCAAGCCGTCACCGTCCATGTCACCGTTGCAGATGGCTCCCGGCGTCGGGTCCAGGAGGCCATCGACGAATAGGGGCACGTCGGCCAGGTCGATACCACCGCCGTCGAAGTCGCCGGTGGCCGGTCCGCAGAGGGGGTCGGGGGAGCCCGCGTCAACCCAGGCCGTATACCAGGCACTGGCCACCAGTTGAGACGCGTCCCGAAAAAGATCCTGGGTGAACGGCCCGGTATCCTGCCACAGGCCGTCATAGTAGGCGTCATCATAGGTTGGCGGGTCACCTCGATGAAGTGTGTCGGCGGCAATGATGTCGTCTACGAACCAGTAGTGAACATCTATCCCGTCGAAGATCGCATCTACCGGAGAGAGGAGATATACGCAGTTGCCGGGAGCTGGGCTGATCTCCAGATCATCGAGATGTCTGAGGATCATCTGGCCTTCATACCGAGAATGGATGCCATAGTTGCCGGTCAATTGGCCGTTGTAGTTCAGCGTGAGGTGCAGCGGGTTGTGCAGATCTTCGATGTAGTGGGCCAACTCCCCGGCGGTGAAAAGCAGGTCGGACCAATCCTGGGCGGTGGTCGCGGCGGCCATTTGCCCCGCTAGATCCTCGACGTATTGGCCGACGGTCCAGGGGGCGGTGCCGTTCTGCTCGACGATCTTCGCGCCATACAACGCGATCAGGACATCGATATCCCTGGGAAATGTCCCCTCGAAGAACTCAGGGTAGTAGTCGATGTCGATGTAATGCTTTCCCGGTGGTTCCTGGGCAGCGTAGCTCTTCAAGAAATCGAGTTTGGCTTGAAAACTGAACTGCAGAGGATCGGGCAAGTGTAAGACAGCCTTCTCGGTTATATGGGCATGTCCGTGGGTCCACCAGGCGAAGCTCCGGGGGGCTGCCAGACAAACCAGGCAGGCCACCGTGAGGCTGATCCGCAGACGCTTCATGTCGGCTCCTCCGATCAACGGCAGTCTGGTAACGCCGGGCCGGGAACGGGGCCATTCGAGACGGCCGATTCACCGCCCTGTTGGCCGCCATCGTGCCGCAACGGGATTCCGCATTCGCCGGACCCCTGATCATCATCCTACCGCAGGAGACCTCGCGATTCAAGCAAAGGCGACCTCTCCCGCCGTGAATCCGCCCGCTAGAGCATTTTAAGAGCAAATGTGGCACCGCCGTCTCGCCGGTGTCCTCACCGCCGAGACGGCGGTGCCACAAGAACCGGGAGCGGCCGGCCTCGACTCGTCGCTACACTCAATCGTAAAATGCTATAACCGGAGACGGCCGTCGGCTCGGCGTTGGCCTATCCGGGCCAGCGCGAGGGGAGATGGACTCATTTACGTGGTCCGATCCATGGCTGGTCGCCCGTGCCGGCGGTGTGGTTGGCTAACCGGGCCCAGGCGAAGAGCAAGTCGCTCAGGCGGTTCAAGTAGGCGAGGATTTGCGGGTTGTCCGGGGCCTCGGCGGTCAAGGCGACCACCTGTCGTTCGGCCCGGCGGCAGACCGTGCGGCCGACGTGCAACTGCGACGCGACCTGGTCTCCGCCTGGAAGGACAAACTCCTCGAGGGGGGGTAGTCCGGAGCATGCTTGGTCGATCGAGGTCTCCAGGCGGGCGACCTGCTGCGCGGTGGTGGGCGGAGTCTTTTGGGGATTCCGCGACGCGGGGGGGGTGGCCAATTCGGCGCCGAGGGTGAATAACTCGTGCTGGATATGCACCAGTCGGTCGTGCAGCAGCTTCCACGTCTCTTCGGTGGCCCGAGGGGCGATCGCGCTGATGGCCACGCCCAGGTGGGCGTTGAGTTCGTCAATGGTGCCGAATACGGCGACGCGCTGATCGTCTTTGCCCACCGGCGTGCCGTCGAAAAGGGTCGTCTGGCCATCGTCGCCTCGGCGGGTGTAGAGCTTGGTCATGCGCAGGACTCCGTGGTGGAGAGAATGATATAGCCGCAGGCGGCCGCATCCGTCCAGTCGGCCAGGGCGGCACGCCCCCGTCCAGAGGGCGGGGCGGCGCGCCTCCGGCTAGAGAGCGGGGCCGCGCGCCTCCGGCCAGAGAGCGGGGCCGCGCGTCTCGACGGACGGCGGCCCCGATGTGGTTGCTGACTTGCCGGACCAGCGGCTTGGAGGCCGATTGGCTCGGATCCCGTCCTAGGCCTCGTCACCTTCGTCTTCATCCTCCTCCTCGTCTTCATCATCCTCATCCTCGTCCTCATCTTCGTCTTCATCGAAGTCTTCCAGGCCGGTGCTCATCTGGGTGTCGAAGAAGGTCTTGGCGGCAGTGATCAGCTTCATGGGCACGATGAAGTCCACTCTCTGAACACTGTCAAGCTGAACCGTGGAGAAGGCCAAGGGGGCATCCACGGTGGGGATGTCGAACTTGAACTCGTCCTCTTCGCCGACCAGCTTGACGATGTCTTTGATGCACCAGGCGAGGTTGTCCACGGCGAAGAAGCCTTCGGAGGCGCGGGGCGTGGGCAGGCGGGCCGAGATCTTGGAGATGCCCGGGTCGGCCGCCAGGCCCTTTCCGCCGGACTTCAGGGTCTGGCAGATCTTCTCGAAACGCTTCTTGCCGCCACCGAAGGCGAGGGCCACATGATTGTCGTCGGCCGGTCCGAATCTCAGGACCAGTTCGTTGCCCAGGACCTTCTTGATCTGGGTCAGGTCCTCCTCGCTGAGCCCCAACATGTCGGCCAGCGCCGGCAGGTTGGCGGTGATGGTATCGACCTTGCGGTCGGCGATGGTCTCGGCGTCGGGTTGGTGGACGACGCTTTCCTTGACCGTCTCGACATCTTCGTCGTCCGAAACGGCCCAGACCGCCTTATAGAGTTTCCGGAGGTTGGCGGTATAGCCATCGGCGTCTTCGGTCTTGATGACCAGGGCCAGGCCCAGCATGCCATCGGGCCCCGGGGGCAAGGCACTCAGGCTCATGGCCCAGGCCTTCGACGATTTGGCCAGTTTCTTGAGGCCTGATTCGAGGGTTCGAACAGCCTGCTCATCCAGGCCCTCGGGGAACAGGGTCTTGAGGACGGTGGAGAGCTGGGAGCCTCCGCCGAACTTCTCGGCTTGCTCACCATAGGCCGTGATCGCGCCGGCAGCGATGAGGTATTTCTCCTTCGGCAGGACGGAGAGCAGCGTTTGGTCGGTGTTCTTGGTCTCCCGGAGGAGCTTCTCCAGATCGCTGTCTTTCTTCGGGGCGGTGAGTATGCCCAGGGACAGGCCGTTCTGGTCGATGCTCAGGGAGAGGTCGAAAGCGGCCGCTTCGGTGAGCACTTTCATTAGTGGTTCAAGGGCCTTGCCTTCCGGATCGGTTGCCGCGGTGGCCATCTGCAGGAAGGGCATGAACATGGTATTGAAGGTGTTCAGGGCCGGGGCCAGGATGCTGAAGTAGAGGTCGCTCTTCTCCAAGGCCGCCAGACGAGCCGGGGCGACGCTCTGGCCCAGGGTCTTCTCGGCCTTGGCCACGGCGGTGACACACTCCTGATTGGGGCCGACGATCAGGAACTTCTTCTTGACCGCAGCGTAGGCCGGCTGGCCCATCACCGTGCACTTGGAGATCCCCTCGATGGGTTCCTCGGCCAGCAGCTTCTCCAGCAAGACCTTGGGATCCTTGGCCGGGAGCAGGGCGACGACAGCCGACTGGGGCCCCCCGAACTTCTGATAGTCCATCATTACGGCGCAGACCCGGCCGCTGACGTCCAGGGCGTCGCCCAGGTTCAAGGGGGCGAAGGCCATGGCGGTGATCGGCGTCGGATATTCGAGGCCCAACGTCTCTTTGAGCAATGCCGCCCTGCTGTCGATGGTGTCCAGCGACCGGATCACGGCAAAACCCCAGGCATCTCCGGGGACCAGATCGAGGATCTCCTTGGCCCCGTCGGCCCGGGCCGGGGGCACGGTGGACAACACTGCCGGTATTACCAGAAGCAACACAGAGGTGATCGAACTCTTGCGCCAAAACATCAAGCTATCTCCTTATTGTTGGGTTGCCCCAGTTTGTCACTGGAGGGGAACTCCTGCTGGCCAGGGGTATAGCGGTCTACGCCCGAGGCCGTCAAGCCGGAAAGCCCTTTCAGGGCCGTCGTTGGCCGGCGATTTCCTCTCGCAGCTCCCTAAACGTCCAGAGACTGGTAATCTGAACTCGCCGCCGCCTAGTTGCCTATGGCCTAAGCCGCGTTTTTTTGATCAGTTTGACCGTCCGGATCAGGTCATCAGCGTCCATGACCAGGTGCCCAGTCAGCGAGTTTGTTCGCATGGTGCAGGCCCAGCCCAGCAGGGGCCCCGGCGGGGCGGAGTAGTCTGCGCCGACCCGCTTGGTCGCTGATTCCAACCGACCGCTCTTTACGGCCTGGAGCTTGATCATGACCGGCAGGAAGGACAGGCACCGACCCACATCGGCAATGATGATCGCGTTTGGATGGTCGGGCAGACGGGCCGCCATGCGCCGAACCAGCGAGTTCTGGCCGACATGCCGGCCGGAGTCCAGGACCTCCCTCATGTCGTGCACGCCCATCGAGGGTGGGCCCATCGAATAGACGACGTGGTGCCGGCCGACGACGGCTTTCTGGACCCGGGCGGTTTGTCCGTAGAGGGCCAGGGTGGCCTGGCGGTGCATGGAGGAGCCCATCTTCTGGAAGTCAACTTGCAGCTCGTAGTAATCGAGTCCGTCGCGAGTGCGGCGATAGGACTTGCCGATGAAGGGCCCACCCATCAACGAGGAGACCAGTTCGTCGGAGTTCTCCTGGAGGAAGACAAGTCCCCGGAGGCCCTCTTCGGGGTCGTCCATCAGGTAAGCGCCGAAGATCTGCAAAGGCACCAGCTTCCCGCGGGCCGAGGTGACCATGAAGTTCGAGCCCCGGGTCTGGCCATAGCACGACCGGGCGGCGTCGATGAGCTGCCGCCGCTTGGCCGAGGGAATATCCGGCAGGACCGAGTCGGTACCGAAAAAGTGCCGGTAGGTGCGCATGGCCACCGAGGATTCCGGAGGACACTGCCAATCCAGGGCCCCGAGGAATATGAAAGGTTGGTCGGGTAGGGTCGTCCAATCAGCCTGGCCGATGCGTTTGACCTGCCCCAGATAGTCGGCGACGGATTCCGTGGGGGTGAAGGTGTGGTGGTGGGCCAGGCGGAACGTTTCCCCATCGAAGTCCAGCGCCACCGTGGTGGTCTCCATCTGATCGACGACCGCCCGGACTCCGTGGACGAACCAGTCGGCCACCTCGGCAACACCTCCAAGGGCGTCCTGGTCGTGTTGGGCGGCGAGGCCGAATTTGATTCCGGCGGCGGCTAGACGTAGGAAGGGATCGTAGGTCGCCCGCCACCTGGCCAGCGGAATGTGCAGGGCCGCGTCGCTGGAATCGAACATCTCCCTCTGGCGGCGGTCCAGAGACTCGGCCAACGATCGCTCGGGTGCCAAGTGTCTGAACAACCGGACCGCTTTTCGCTTGAGGCCCACTATCGCCGTGCCTTGGCGCATCATCAGGTTGTAGGGGCCATCCGGCCCGGCGCACCGCCTGACGGTGTTATCGCGGCGGGAGACCTTCTCGGCGAAGGTGGCGACATCTCGGGGGGTGAAGACCAGCACGAAGGCGTTGGGGTCTCTTACCGGGCGGGTGAGGACGATGAAGACCTGCTTGGAGGTATCCACCACTCCGTCGGGCAGATTGAAACCCCGCTGGACCTCGTCGAGGTCCAGGCCGGAGAAGTCCTTGTCGTACTTGCGGATGAAGGTGTCCAGCTTCTCTCCGCTGCGGTCCAGGTGGGGCAATGCGAGGATTGCGGCGGCATCTGCGGGGATGAGGGCCGTCGGGTCGGAGGCCGACAGCACTCCGCCCAGGACCAGAATCATGGCGGCGGAGATCCAGGCGACGGTCCTGAATGGTGCCCCGGGGCGGATGTATCGAATCTTGGCCATAACTCCTCATGCTGACCGGCGACGGAGAGACCTCGCCCGAGAATCTTCCTCCGTATCGGGGACAGCGCCAAGGCTGCAGGCCCTTGGCCCCCGACGCCATATCCCCATAGCGGCAAAACGGATGGGCGAGTTTCGCTTCACGCAGCAATCGGCCCCACCGCCTCCGTCCGGGTCCCGTTCGCCCGGCGTCCGGCAGAGGTTTGCGGGCCCTGGGCCGGCCTTCCCTCTCGTTCGTAACTTCTTGTGAATCAATGATATAGGTCTTTGTGGGCGCTGTCGCCATGACGCCCCAGGCCTCGGGGTAATTCATGCCAACACGAGTCTAGATCGCATCCGGCGGCCGGATGAGCGCACGTTTGCAGCCGGTGGCTTGGCCTGCGGCGGTAGTTGCTGGGGAAAGCAGAGGGGGGGGACGGCCGGGAGAAGGTGGGCTTTAGTGGCGGAGGTGGTTTAGGGAGCGTTCCAGGGGGGGGCTTGGAGGACGGCCTCGAGATCGGCCAGGGCGGCTCGGGCGGATTGCTCCATGCTGGTGGTGGGACGCTGACCTCTCAAGGCGCTGCCCACCAGCTGGTCCGGGGCTTGCTTGCCGGAGGCCTCGATCATGCCTCGGAGATTTCCTTCGGCGTTGTTGATCACCTTGGCCAAAGTCGGACGGTAACCCGGGGCGGTGTCCGGATCGAAGTAGCGGTTCACTGAATGGGTCAGGAATCGAGCCATGTGTTTGACCAGTTCGGTCTTGCGGTCGGCGCTCGCGGCCGAATAGCAAGCCGCGGCGGCTTCATAACCGGCCTGGTCAATTGTCTCATTACGTTTCCCAGCATCCAGTTGGCGGAGCCGACTCTCGAAGACGGCGTTGATGGCCCGGGCACACTCTTCGGCAATGGCTGGAGAGGTGCCACCGGCGCAGCCCTTGATGGTTTGGTAGATCATCATCAAGGCCGGAGCCTGCTTCTCAGAAGCGCCGGCCTTACCCAGGGCCTCCAAGACCCTGCGGCAGGCGGACTCGTTGGAGCCTAGTCGGTCGTGGATCAGCTCGATCCCGCGGGCGGCCCGAAAGCGAACGTCGGCGTGCGGAGACTTCAGGGCGGTGGCCAGGGCCTCGGCGGTGTGCATGTTGTCCAGTTCGATGAGCACCCAGACGGCATCGAATGCCGTCTCCCGCCGTTCGCTGCTGGTCAGCCCGGCGAGGTGTTTGGCGCAGGCTCGGGCGTAGGCGTCGAGGCCGGCACTGGTCGCCGCCGGCGTCTGGGCGGTGGCGATCAGTTTCTGCCGGGCGGACTCGCGCCGGTCCTTATCGGTGCCGGCGCTGATCAAGCCCTTGGATCCCTTGACGCGCTCGGCGACCTCGGCGTCGACCCTGGCCCGGTCACTCCGGCCGATGTTTTTCTTCTTGACTATCGCCGCCAGCCGATCTTGGGCCAGGGCCGCCCCGGGAGCGACCATGACCAAGATGACGAAGGCAGGCGCGAGAAGCCGTTGCCTGGGCATGCTCGGTACCAACAAGAACAAGGAACGAAAAAAACAAAAACCCCTGCCGCAATACCGGGCCGAGGGATCGGCCTGGCAGGCATCCTCCTGTGCCGAAGGGTCACCACCATTCGCGCAGCGGCGCCCTGCCCGGTGCGGCATCCTACCTGTCCAACCGTAGCAAGAGAGGCCGGAAAGTGTCAAGGGCCAGGGCCTCAAAAAACCCGACACCTTGAACCTGAGGTCCGCAGGCCGCCTCTTCGCCGAGGTCAACCGACCTAGCCTTTGGCAATATTATCGTACTGTGAAACAGTAATCCATCCCCGAACCGCTCGGTCGCTCTCCAACCGCCAAGAGGCCCGCTCGTCTGGCGGGTCACGCCACCAAATGGGCCGTGCCCGTGCACCGAGCCGGGCTCGGTGATCGGACCCGTCTGGGGCCGGGCGACAGGCCGCGGCCCTGGACAGAAAGTCGTTGCTCCTGGTCCGGGTCTGTGCGGGCTCGGTCTGGCCGCGCTCTCGGCGTGCTCAGCGGTGAACTCGGGTCCTAGCTCACCGGCCGCCCGGGCCGCTTGCGGCGCAGGCCGACTCGCTTGGCGCCGGGCGACCGGGCGGGCGAATGACGGGCGGTGGCCCGGGTGGTGCGGGATGTTTCCAGGTCCGCGCCGGTCTTGCCGCGGGGCATCCCGGCCGGATCGGTCGGTGCATCCCGGCCCAGGGACTCCTTCTTGCGGGGATAGACCCGCTTCTGGTCCCACAGGTAATAGAGCGGGGGCTGGCCGATGATCTGGCGGAAGGTCCGGGCCAGGTCGGGGACCGGCCGGCCCTCGATCCGGTACTTCTTGGGTCCTTGGGTGGTGGTGACCCAATCCTGAATGGTCTTCTCGACCAGCTTACGCACCCGGGGGAAGCGGGAGATCCTCCTGGGGAAATCGTCGGCGAAGGGATCGATGTTCCATTGGCGGAGTCGCCGGAGCATGGCCATGCGGCCGCGCGGCAGGGGACATCGGCCGATCCGGTCCATGCCGGCCCGCTCGAAGACCGGATTGACCGCCCCCATGGCCGCCAGGCACTCGACGAAGCGGACGCCCACCTGCGGCAGGGTGTTCTCGACGAACCAGTGGCCCAGGCCGCAGCCCCGGACATCAGGGTGCATCACCAGACGCCGGAGGATGCGCAGCTCCCGGTTGAGCCGTCGGGGGTTGCGGATGAATCGGCCCGCGGTGCAGCGGTTTCGCTGGGCCAACTCCAAGGGGGCGTGGGCGAAGACCAGGATGCCCAAGGGGTCGCCGCGCGGTGATTCCCTGAGCAGGAAGACCTTGTCCACGAAGCCCAGTCCGTCGCGATGACGGTAGTGCATGGGGCCGAAGATGCGATAGTCGCTTACGCTGCCCGGCTCGATGGTCGCCCGGCGGCGGAGCGACATCGGGCGGTCGCGCGGGGTCCGCGAGGCGATCGCGGCCTCCAGCCCGCCCAGCCGGATGATCTGATCCGGCTGGAGGTCCTCGATCACGTCCTCGTGGGTAGTGGCCACCACCAGCATCAGGCCGTGTCGGGTGACCAGCTTGCGGAGGTTGTAGGCGATGGCCTTGGCGGCCCGCCGGTGGATGATGGCGGTGAACTCGTCGCAAAGGATCGGCCGTCGGGTGGGTCCGCTGAGGGCCTGGCCCACGGCCCGGGCCAGGGCGGCCCGGAACTTTTCTCCGTCGGAGAGGTCATTGAACTGGCGGATCCACAGGCGCGGCTCTCCCAGGCCGCAGGCGGTCAGGATCTCCAGGGCGGTGGCCAGGGGCATGCGGGGGGCGATGGCATCGACGATCGAACGATCGGCCGGGAACCTCCCGCGGCCCACCGAGACCACCTCGCCGGCTTCCTCTGCTATCGATCCGAGGATCGAGGTCTTGCCCGAGCCCGACGGCCCGGTGAGCAGGAGGATGGCCCCGGGCCGGAGGGAGATGGTCAATCCGTCGGCGATGGTGGCCGGCTCTTCCCGCGGAGGGATGCCGAAATCCCAGCAAACCTTGCGTTTTCGCGGGGTCATGGGGGTGAAAGCCGCCTCCCGGATGATGTGGATGCGTAGATCGATGGTGGGCGTGTGGTTGTTGCGCATGTTTCGCCTCCAATACCAAACTTTTACCTAACCTGCACAATATACACCGTCGAATGCCCAGTGTCAATAACAAGCAATAATTATTGCTGGAAATAAAGGTCTGAAAGGCCCGAAGTGTTCCTAAAGCTCTCTGCTAACTAGACATACGGCAACGCCTTGAATTGAGAATTCTCTGGTTTCGTCAATAATCAGGGGAGGGATGGAGGGGTTGTCGCCGCGGAGGATGATCAGATGGCGGGGGCCCTGGGTCTCGACGCTGACCCGTTTGAGGGTCGGTCGGCCGTCGACCAGGCAGGCGCAGATCTTCCCTTGGACGAAGGCCGGATCGACGCCCGGCCGGTAGTCCACCAGGATGATGTCGCCCGGCTTGAGGGTCGGCTCCATGGAGTCGAACTCGCAACGGAGGCAATAGCGGTCCGGATGCCAGAGGTGGCGGAGGACCGGGAACATCTCCATCTGTTCCTGAGAGGCCGACGGGGGGCCGGCGGGGATGGCTCCGAAGAGGGGCAGCTCGCGGGTCTCCAGGGCCTGGGGGGCGTCGTGGCCCTCGCCCTCGCCCAGTAGCACCGCCTCGGGGACCCCCAGGGCCACGGCAATGGCCCGCACCGTGTCCTGGCGGGGTAGGCGATCACCGCGTTCGATCGAGGAGAGGTAGCCCTGGTTGACCCCGGCGTCGGCGGCCAGGCGGGTCTGCGTGAGGCCCTGACGGTTGCGGATCGCCTGAATCCGGGCCCCGAGGTGCAGGTCCCCCGGTTCCGGTCCGTTCTGCCGACGCTGTCTGGCCATGTTGAAGCACGCTCCCCAGCGGCGTTGAAATCACCTGTGCGCCGCCAGCCTACCGGACAACCCCTATGTGTCAATGTTGAGCAGCGCTGGGGACGCGGGCATGGCCAGTTATGGGCCGTGACTGGGCACGCGGCATCATCGCGAGGCCGTGATGCTACTGGCCCGGCACGTTCGACATAGACGGTGCGATGCGACTTCTGCCGGTAATACCGGGGATCGGCGTCCTGCCTGCGGTGGAAGAGGGCTCGAGTCAGTTGTGGCCCGAGGCCAGGCATGCCGGCTGCACGTCAATATGGCGGATTCGTTGCCGAGATTAGGGGGAGTTGTCATGCGACGCATCGGCCTGCCAATGGTCATCTGGTTCGGAGCCTTCGGGTTGTTGGCCTATCTGTTGCCGTGGTTCCTGGAGAATCACGGGGCCACAGAAGAGGTCCGGGAGGTGTTCCGCAAGGACTCGAGCCACGCCATCTCCCCTCGAATCTGGTTCCTGGCCCTGTGTCTCTTGGTGCCCATTTCGGCCAACCTGGCGGCCCGGCTGCTCTTGTGGCGTTGGTATCTGGTGCCGGTCTTTCTCTTCCTGGCCGCCCCCGCCGCCGGGTGGGTGTTCCTGCGATATGCCGTTACCCCGGAGGCCATCCGGGCCATGCTGGGGTCGCCGGACTTCGTCTTGCCCTACGATCTGGGGTACGTGGTTCGCTTCGCCATCATCTTCGGCGGGCTGTGGTTCATCACCCTGCTGGGCTTTCTGCCCGGTCTCCGCGTGGCCCGTGCTGAGGCCCGCGAACGCGGAGTCTAACCCGCATTCTTCTCACCGCAGAGATCGCGGAGATCGCAGAGTGTTGTCCAATAAGAGGTTATGACTGGGTTGGATGACCTTCTGCTGCAACTGTTTGCAGCTCACCAAGCCGGCGCTGATATCTGCAACGGCTGCTCACGTCTTTGCTCGGCGATCTCGGCATGCTCTGCGGTGAACAATCCGAACTGACCATTCAGCGACGATCAAAGCCCGATTCGTATTGGTGTGCGGTTGGGCGGGCCTGGTTGTCAGTGGATTGTCCGTGCGATAGCTTCCCCGCATGGCCTCCGGAGATAGGCTCGAAGCACTAGCGACCGCGGGATCGGGCCGCCGGGCAATCATGGTGATTCTGGTGGCCCTCGGCGTGGGAGCCCTGTTGTGCCGCCGGGCCGACGGGACCGCGGTTCTCCCTACGTGGCTCGAGTTCATCCTGCAACTGCCCGCCGTGCTCGGCTGGTGCCGCTGGCGGTGTCGGTGGCCTGGTCGGCTTGGGGGGCATACCGCCGAGACGGAGTGTCGCTCCGCGGGGGGGGACCGTCTGCTGACCGTTATAGCCGTCGCCGGTGGGGCGGCCATGGCCGTCGTCCAGGGCAACATTGCCGTCTTCACCGCCACCCTGACGGCCTTCATCTCCGGGATGCTAATTCTGGAGGCCTTGACTGCCGTTTATCGCCGGATCGAAGGCCGCATCCTTGAGCCGGCGGGGCTGTTGCGCTCGCTGGCCGGGCCGTGGCTGCTGATGGTCCTGCTGGGGACGGTGCTCCTCTCGCTACCCTTGGCCACTCATTCGGCAGTGCCGGACTACCGGCACAACTTCTGGGACCACATCCTCAACAACGCCTTCGCCTCGGTGAGTTCGGCCTGCCTGGTGGGCACCACGGCGTACGCCCTGGGCGAGGAGTACTCGCGGTTCGGGCAGATGGTGCTGGTAGTTCTCACCCAACTTGCCGGCATGGGGCTGGTCGCCGTGGGCCTGGCGATCATGCAGCCGTTCATGGGCCGGACCATCCGCCTGCGA
>CAZFMS010000049.1:0-18552 GCA_964520125.1 uncultured Planctomycetaceae bacterium | reverse complement strand
CAGGATCATAACCAGTTGCTGTTATTCGACTTATAACCGGACAGTAGTGGGCTTGCCCGCCAGTGCCTGCCCAAGGAACCGACGAACGGGCAGACAAGCCGCCCGTGCGATCCGCAGGACCTACGCCTTGGTCGCCGCCGGGTTCACGGCGCTCTTGCCGAAGAACTTGGGCGGCTCCTTCAAGGTATAGACCCGCGTCTCTTCGGCGATGGCCCGGCGGAGATGCTTGGGCAACTGGTACAGACCCAGCAGCGTGGTGCCGTCGAGCATCCGCAGGCCGCCGGTCGTTTTCTCGGCCAACTGGCGGTCGATCTGCTCCGGGTCCGGGCGGGTGTCGATGGGCCTGGCGCAGCCCAGGGTCAACCCCCACGGAGCGGCGTAGGACGGGACGTAGGTGACCAGCGATTGTACGTGGTCGAAGACCTGCTTCATGGTCCGCACCAACCGGGCGTGCATCGCCAACTCCGCCGGCGAGACCGGCCCGGCCTGCAACATGAACACCCCCTCCGGGGCCAGCACCCCCTTGGCCTGCTGAAAATACTCCCTGGTGAACAGCTTGAATGAAGGGCCGTCCTCGATCGGATCGGAAAGGTCGGAGATGATTACGTCCCAACGTTCTTTGGTGGCGTCCAGATAGTCCAGGGCGTCGCCGATGACCACTTCCAACCGCGGATCGTCGAAACAGTTGCGGTGCATCTCGGGAAGGTGCTCGCGACAGGCCTCGACCACTTCTCCGTCGATGTCGATCATCACCGCCCGGCGGACCGACTCCCAACGCAGGACCTCGCGGGCGGTGGCCCCTTCGCCCCCGCCGAGGATCAGCACGTTGCGCGGGGCCCCGTGTTGCAGCATGGCCGGGTGCACCAGCGGCTCGTGATAGAGGAACTCATCACCGGTGCACGACTGCCACTTGCCGTCCAGCACCAGGGCCTTGCCGTAGGCCCCGGTCTCGACGATGTACATCTCCTGAAACGCGGTCTTGCTATAGGCCAAGACGTTGGTGATCCCGTGGGCGTAGTAATCCCAGGGGGTGATGTACTCGTTGATCCAGAAATCGGCGCCTACTTCGCTGCCCGCCATGTATGACCTCCCCGCCTCTTGTTCACTACCCGACCTGCAGCCCTAGTTGTCTAGCACGACCGTTGGCCGCAACCCAATTGTGGCACCGGCGTCCCGCCGGTGGGGCCACCGGCGGGACGCCGGTGCCGCAGCAAGGCCGCGGCGCTCCGAAGGTGCTTTCACTTAGGCGACAGTGTGTTCCACGGCCGCTGCCAGGGGCTGGTCCACGGCGGCCTTCCCGGCGGTTTCCACACCGCGGATCAACTTGGTAAACGAATGCCGGCCAGCCTGGAAGACGTGCACCAGGTGCATGCAGGCCTTCTCGGGATCGGCCTGGTCCCCGCAGGTAAAGACATCGACCGCGGCATAGCCGCACTCCGGCCAGGTGTGGATCGCGACGTGCGACTCGGCGATCAGGGCCAGGGCGGTCACCCCTTGGGGATGAAACTGGTGCGACACTTCGTGCAACAGCATGGCCAGGCCCTGGTCGACCGCCTCACGCAAGGCCTGCTTGACAAAGGACTCATCATTGAGCAGATCACTAGGACAGTCATACAGCTCTACAATACAGTGGGTGCCGATTGGTTCCAATGCTAAATTGCCCCGTTACCGCGCTGGGCCCGATGTCCCCATCCTGCAGACTCGGGCACGAAGTATGTATCCACCCGCCGGCTGCACCCCTGCCGCCGGCCACGCCAGGCGGGTGTTATAGCGGAAAACCGCCCCCTGTGGAAACCCCCCGAACACCAGAATCTCCAGGTCCTCCCAGCCTGGCAGGCCTCCCGCCCCCCGGTGGCAGCGGACGACCCTGATCGACCGGCGCACACTCCTGCCCGGGCCGGTCGCCTGAAGCGAGCCAAGGGTGGGGCCAAGCCTCAGCCGCCGGTCAGGGCGGCCACGAATTGTTGAACATCCGTCCCGTCGAGCACGCAGTCGCCGCTCACGTCGGCCAGAGCGACATCGCAATCGGGATACGCCGCCGAGTAGCTCTCGGGATCGAGCAGGGCCTGCACAAATGGCTTGAGATCTCCGACATCCACGACCCCACTGCAATCCAGGTCACCCGGCTCGTACACCACGGTGCTGACGATGGTGAACGGCCCGGCCAGGGCCGTGCCCTCTGCCAGCGTGTACCGCAGGTAGCACTCGGTAGAACCCTGCATCCCGGCCGGTAAGAGCCATTGATATCGGCCGTTGTTCGGCACGCCGGCGGCGATCGTCGTCCACCGGCAATCAGGTCCGCCTCGGGACAGCTCGATGGTGACCTCATGGAGCTGCCCTCCCGTCTCCGCCCCGTGCCAGTCGAGAAACCGCACCGAGCCGGCGATTAGCCTCTCCCCACCCCGAGGATACCAGGGATGGATCCAGGAGGACGCCGGTGTTGAATCCTCGGCGTAGAACCGCAGCCGATTCGTCCCTCCCCCCCAGCCGCAATCCTCCTCCGCCACATAGGTGATATCCGGATAGCCGTTATGATCGGCGTCCACCCCGGCCCGAAAGGCCGCCCCATCGCAGCAGTCCGGCGTGGGCGTCGAGGCAATCTGCTGCCAGTTCCCGGCGCCGTCCCCGCCGTAGACCACCAGCAGACCTGGCTCTCCTTCGCCGAACGCGACCACGTCTCCGTGGCCGTCCAGGTCCATGTCGACGATCTCGGTGAAGAGAAAACCACCACTGGCCGGCAACGAGCCGGACAGGTCCCGCCAGCGGGAAGGCCCGATCTTGGTCCACACCGCCAAGCCGCCCGCGGAGGTCGCGAACGCCAGATCGTCTCGCCCGTCGTCGTTGACATCGCCCAGCGAAGTGCCCCGCCGCCACCCCGGCGTCGGCAGGTTCCCGTCCGCCAGGGTGAAGCCGCCCGCCCCGTCGCCCAGGTATACGGTCCCATCACCGTGGGCCGCGGCGAAGTCGACCAGGCCGTCACCGTCGACGTCGCCGAACTCGAAGAGCGCATCGGAGTTGCCCCCGATGAACCCGAAGCTCTGGGTCCAGGTGCCGTCGCCGTTGTTGAGGTATACATGGATGCCGGCGCAGCAGCCGAAGGAGATTGAGCCGATATCCAGGTCTCCGTCGTTGTCCACGTCAGCGAAGTCGGTGCCGAACATCCCCCACGTCTCGCCGTTGGTCGCCAACCCATCGTCCCAGGGAATCCAGTTCTGGCCGGTCCCGTCCCCCAGGGCGACTTCCAGGATCTGGTCGCCGAAATCGTTGCCCGAGTAGTCGTGGTGCATCCCGTAACCGACATCCATCAACCCGTCGTTGTTGACGTCGCCCAGAGCCACGCCGCCATAGCCCAGGTCGCCGTTCTGATAAACCGACCAGTTGCCGGCCCCGTCGCCGAACCAGACCATGATGCCGTGTTCGTTGGTGTTGATGTATGGCGAGCCGTGGTCGCCGATAGAGACGATGTCCACGTAGCCGTCGCCGTTGACGTCGCTGAATTCCAGCTCCGTGTTCCCGCCTTCCATCTGAGGAATCTGCAATCCCGCAGACTGATCGACATAGGTCAACTGCCCGCCAGCGGCCTGCGGGAGCAGCCCCGCCGTCACCATCAGCGCCGAAATCAGGAAACCGAGTCGCATCTTGCCGCCTCCTTCCGCCCGCCGGCACTCCATTCCAGTGCTGAAGACCAGTATAACGCATCCGCATCTCGCTCAGCCAAGTGCGCCGCGCCCTGCCATATTGCGATCCGTTCTACACGCCTCTATAATCCGCAACTGCCGGACGGAGAATCCCGCGAACGACCCGGTCAGCGACCGCCGCCGAGGCGTAATCCAATTGGCCACCGGCCTGGAGAATCGAATGATGAAACGAATCGGGTGCCCCGCAGCATTGTTCGCCTTCGTCCTCCTGACCAGCTGTTCCGCGATGGATGAACTCCGCTTGGCCTCGCGGGTGAAGGACAAACCCGCCGAGGACTTCGAACTGACCGATCTAGACGGTGCCAAGGTGCGGCTCAGCGAGTACCGCGGCAAGCCGGTCCTGTTGGTGTTCTGGGCCGTCGGGTGACCGCCCTGCCGTGCGGAGGCTCCGCACTTGAGTCGTCTCGCCCAGCGCCACCAGGAAAGCGGTCTGGCGGTCCTCGCGGTGAATGCCTGGGATGAGCCCCGGGACAAGGTAGCCGGCTTCGTCAAGGAACATCAACTGAAACAGCGCATCCTGATGGACGGCAACCAGGTCGCCAGCCGGTATGGCCTCAAGGGGGTGCCGATACTGTATTGGATCGACCGGCAAGGCATCGTGGTCGACGTCGAACTCGGCTTCCACGGCCCGGACTCGCTGGAGAAAAAGACCAACCGCCTCCTCGCTGCTGGTGGCAGTTGAATCCGCCGTCTCGCCGGTGCAAGCAACCCCCGAGAGGACTGGGCTACGACGGTCATGCCGATCGGCTCGGAGCGTCAAGCGCTGAGGTGACCGGTGGCCGGCCCCCACCGGCCCTTGTCACCACCGCCGGTCCTGCTAGAATCACGGAAACTGGCCTCCTTCACGAGGGTCCCGCACATGCCCAGCAAGATCATCGGTGAGGGCATCACCTTCGACGATGTCCTCCTGGTCCCCGCTCTAAGCAACATCCTCCCCAAGAATGCCGACGTCCGGACCCACCTGACCCGCAACATCACGGTCAACATCCCCATCGTCTCCGCCCCCATGGACACCGTTACCGAGTCCAGCCTGGCCATCGCCCTGGCCCAGGAAGGCGGCCTGGGCATCATCCACAAGAATCTGAGCATCGAGGCCCAGTGCCGCGAGGTGGACAAGGTCAAGCGGAGTGCTCACGGCGTGATCCTCGATCCGGTCACCCTCCGCCCCGACGACCCCCTCGACCGGGCCGCCGAGCTGATGAGGCTGCACAACATCTCCGGCGTCCCCATCACCACCGAGGACCGCAAGCTGGTCGGCATCCTCACCCGCCGCGACCTCAAGTTCATGGAATACGCCGATCACGGCGACAAGGACGGCGGCCACGGCAAGCACCGCGTCGAAGAGGTCATGACCAAGGACAACCTGGTCACCGCCCCCCCCGGCACCACCCTCGACAAGGCCGACCGCATCCTCCAGAAACACAAGGTGGAGAAACTGCTCCTGGTGGACGACGACCGCAACCTGGTCGGCCTGATCACCATCAAGGACATCGACAAGAACCGCCAGTTCCCCGAAAGTTGCCGCGATCCGCGCGGCCGGCTGCGCGTCGGGGCCGCCGTCGGGGTCCATGATTATGAGCGCGTCGAGGCCCTCATAGAAAACGACGTGGACCTGGTGGTCGTCGATACCGCCCACGGCCACAGCGACAACGTGATCGAAACCGTCAAGGAGATCAGCAAGCGACACGACATCGACATCGTCGCCGGCAACATCGCCACCGCCCGGGCCGCCCAGGACCTGATCGACGCCGGGGCCGCGGCCCTCAAGGTGGGCATCGGGCCCGGGTCGATCTGCACCACTCGGGTCGTCTCCGGAGTAGGCGTGCCCCAGATCACCGCCATCATGAACGTCGCCCCCGTAGCCCAGAGCGCCGGCGTCCCCGTAATCGCCGACGGCGGCATTCGCTTCTCCGGCGACATCACCAAGGCCCTGGCCGCCGGAGCCCACACCGTCATGGTCGGCTCCCTCTTCGCCGGCCTGGAAGAAGCCCCCGGCACCGTGATCTTCTGGAAAGGACGCCGTTTCAAGGAATATCGAGGCATGGGTTCAATGGGGGCAATGATTTCCGGCAGTGCCGACCGATATGGTCAAAAGGATGAAGCTCAATCCGACAAACTGGTGCCCGAAGGCGTCGAAGGCCGGGTCGCCTACCGCGGCAAGCTCGCCGAGCTTACCTATCAACTCGTCGGCGGCCTCCGGGCCGGCATGGGCTATTGCGGCACCCCGACCATCGAGGCCCTGCGGCAGGACGCCCGCTTCATCCGTGTCTCCGGGGCCAGCGTCGTCGAGTCCCACCCCCATCACCTGGTCATTACAGAGGAATCTCCCAACTATGCCGCTGAAAACATCGTCGAAGTCTAGAACGCCCCGCCCCGCGGAGCACCGCATTGGCCCAGCCGAAACCACTCGACCGCGCCCGTCCATGAGACCGGGCGGCTCACCACCACTGGCCGTCTGCGGCGGCCTGCTCGCCGCCCTGGTCCTGATTGCTGCCGGCTGTGCCCACCTCAACGACCCCTACAAGGACTCCGGCGCCCTGATCGAGACCGAGATGACCACCGCCAGCACCGAGGGCTACCAGGATCGGGCGGAGTTCGGCCAGGCGACCCGCCGCAATTGGGCCGTCTCCCAGGTGCACTATGAAAACGGCGCCGTCAGCCATTGGCCCCTGTGGTTCGAGGACCCCTTCGAGGATAAGGGCAACGCCTTCCGCCCGGTCGCCGACCGCGACGCCCCGGACAACGAGTTCGCCCTAAACTGGGTCGATTATCTGCACATCCCCTACGGCCCCGGCCGGATGATCTTCGTAAACGCCGCCCTCTGGCCGGCCAGTGCCATCGTCACCCCCCCCGGCACCCTGATGGAAAGCAACGGCCGCATCGACAAGGGCATCCTCTTTCACGACCACGACGCCAAACGCTCCGACTCCGTCACCCGCGAACCCCCGGACGTGAACATCATCAACAAAGAACACCCGGACCCCCACGAAGCCCCCGCCGCCGAGTAGCCCCCGCCGGCGGGTCGCTGATCGGTCGACCGGCACAAGTAACCAACCACCCCACAGGTGCAACGCCATGGATCCAAAACACGGTACCGCCCCCATCGTGATCGACGAGACCGTCGGCAAGAAGGCCTATTGTCAGTGCGGGCTCAGCGAGAGGCTGCCCTATTGTGACGGCGCCCACTCCCAGCATCGCACCGGGCTGGCCCCCATCGTCTGCGAGATCACCGAACCGTGCAAGAAGGCCGTCTGCCAGTGCCACCGCAGCGGCAACCTGCCGTGGTGCGACGGAGCGCACCGCAAGCCTGCCTGAGCGTCGGCCCGCAGGCCCTGGGCGGATCGATTCCTCTGACGCCCCTTTGCGTCCAGCGAACAGACCGACTCATTCGTCTCCATCGGAATGTCGGGGAAATACCCTTATCCATACTACGTACAGCATGGCCAGGCCCGCCAGCAGGGCCAACGTCCACAAGCTGTCGTAGGTCTTCTCGCGCAGGTCGGAGCGGATGATACTCGCCGCGATAACCACTTCCATGAGGATCAACAGGATCGCCAGCAGACTTCCGGCCGGGGCCTGGTACACCCGGTCAGGAAACGGTCGGCCGGCCTGCCGATCGCGCCACCGAAAGACGATCAGGCTCAGATAGGTCAGGCCGAAGAGCACCGTGCTGCCCATGAAGTAGATCCGCAATATCTCCCCGAAGGTGCGAAACCACACGAACCCACAGGCGATCGCCCCTCCGACGATCAACGACCCCACCGGAGCCTGGCCCCGAGACATACGACCCAGAACGCTGAACGTCAGCCCGTCCCGGGCCAGGGCATACGTGACCCGGACGTTGGCCAGAAACACCGAGCTGATCGAGCCCAGGCAGATCAACACACTGGCCAGCAGGATGAGGTCGCTGATCGACAAACCTTCCACCCCGCGGAAGGCCAGCGCCGGCACGCTACGCCGGCCGGCCATCTCGGCCGGAGACACCGCACACAGCAAGGCATAGTTGTAGAGGCAATACACCGCGGTCAGCAGCAGCGCCGAGCCCAGCAGGGCCAAGGGCAGCGACCGGCGGACATCCTTGACCTCCTCGGCCAGCTTGGCGGAATCGGTCGCCCCGGCGTATGACCAAAAAACCGGCAGCAAGACCAGCAGGAATGCCTCGAGCATCCCGCCCGTGGCCACGGGTGAACCGGGAGCGGCCGACTCGACCGCCGGCAGCGGCGTCAACCGCCCACTGACCACTATTGCCCCTATGCCGATGGCCAACAGGGCCGCTATCTTCAGGATCGTGAGCAGGTTCTGGGCGAACGCCCCGGTCCGCAGGCCCAGGGCGTTGACCACCGTAACCGCCACCACCGCCCCGCAACCCAAGACCGGCGCGCTCCAACGCTGATCCATGCCCAGCAGTTCGGCGGCGAATTCGCCCAGGGCCGCGGCGATCGTCCCTCCCCCACCGCCGATGATGAAGACCGTAAACGACCAGCCGAAGAAGAACGCGGCAAAGTCCCCGTAGGCCGCCTTCAAATACTGATACTCACCACCCGCCTTGGGAAACCGCGTGGCCAACTCGGCGGTCACCAGCGTTTGCAGCAGCGTGATCAACCCCGCAACCAGCCACGCCAGCAGGATCAGCCACGGCGACGACAGGATCGCGGCGGCCTCGCCGGGGGTGGCGAAAATACCCGAACCGATCGCCCCGCCCACCCCCACGCACACCACCGTGACCGGCCCCAGCAGCCGGCGGAGCACGGCGGGACCGGGCGGCGAGGCTGCAAGATCTTGGGGAGGTTTCTCCTCGATGGCCGTCTCCTTGGCGAAATGCCCGTTGGCCTGATGATATCAGCCCTAATCCCTGTAGGAACCGTGGCCCCAGCGTCCCGCCAATGCCGCCACCGATGGGACCCCGGGCATTGCGGACGATCGTTCCAGCCGCCCTCACTACAAGAATGCCCACATCCCCCACCGACGCCTGCCCAGTACCGGCATTCTCCCCCACTCACTCAGCCCTTCACAGGCTCCTTCAGGGGCCCGCGACCCTGGACCAGAGGTCCAAAGGCGGTCTTAAACGCCGAAGAAACAGGGAATTAGGCTTGTCGTAACACTAAATAACTGTTATCCTATTGTTACCCTGCGTGCAGAGTCGCCGCCGAGATGGTGGCCGGGCCGAGAGTCATCCGGTCCTGATGGCGGGAGGGCCGCTCCATGGCCGAGCGCAAGATCAAGAACGTCACCCTTCGCGATGTGGCCGAACGCCTCGGCGTGTCGGCCATGACCGTCTCCCGGGCATTGTCCCGCAAGGCCCACCTGGTCAATCCCGAAACCGCTAAACGCTGTCGCCGCATCGCCGAAGAGATGGGCTACGTGCCCAACCTGATGGCCCGCAGCCTCCGCGGCCAACAGCTCAACACCATCGTCATGCTCGCCGAGTACATCTCCAGCCATCACTACCTCGCCGAACTCGTTGACATCGTCTCCCGCTCCATCGAGCAGCGCAAGTTCGGGGTCATCAGTTGCCAATCGATAGCCAGCTTTCGGCAGGCCCTGGGAAACTTCAAGCTCGCCGGCGCCGTGGTGATCGCCCCCCCCGAGGATTTCTTCAGCGATCCCTGCGGAGAGGTCTCCGGCACCCCCAGAAGATTCGAGCCTACCGTCATCATCCACAGCGCCTTCGAGCAGGAGCGCTTCAACGAGGTCAGCCCGGATATCGTCGGATTCAACTACCATGCCACCAGCCACCTGATCGAACTCGGGCACCGGCACATCGGCTACATCGGCGGACCGCGCCCGGAAGACGAACACCGCTGGTTCGACCTCCGGCGAAAAGGCGTCCACCAGGCCTTCCGCGAGCACGACTTGCCGGAGATCAATCTTCGACAACAACCCTGCCCCGACGCCAACCTGGCGCCGGCCGCCCTTCAACAGCTCCTTACCAGGGCTCCCCACACCACCGCGGTGATGTGCATCAACGACGAAATCGCCATCGCCGCGACCGTCGGCGCCCGCCGCATGGGCATGAACGTGCCCCGAGACTTGTCGGTCGTCGGCTGTAACGACATCGAGCTGGCCCGCTTCTTCCAGCCCGCCCTCACCACCCTGGCCATCGACATTCGTTCGATGGTGGAGACCGCCCTCGATCTGCTTTTTGATCAAATCCATGACCAGATGCCCACCTCCAGCGGCAAGCCAATCAAGATCAGACTTCCCGTCAACCTGATCGTCCGTGAATCCACCGGCCCGCCGCAGCCCGCGTCGATTGCGCCTCACCCTCTCACCTAGGTCCTGCCAGCAACTCCGCGGCCGGCAACCGATTGATCGCCTGAGCGCGCGCCCTCGACCCCCGCAGTCACCAGAAATCCCAAATCTCGCAACCAGACGGGCCGTGAACGGCCGGATACCAACCACGCCGCGCGCCTGGCCGCCGAGGCGCGACGATCCTCTGCCCATTAGAAAAAGCGGCTCGATTGTTGTACGCTGAGTACGACAACTGCGGAATCACCACCCCAGCCTGACAGGAGAACGACGATGTACGGCGACGAAGTCACCATCACCCCCGGCATGCAACGCTACATCGACCAGAACAACGCCTACCTGGCCAAACGCGACCAGTACATCCGGGAGGTGGTCAAGAAGTGGAAGTTCGACACCATCGCCGTGCACGGCCTCTACACCGTCCAGGACGCCATCGAGGACTACCAGGGGGCCATCATCGAACCCATCTTCATGAGCGCTTCCCAGGCCTATCGCGATTCGGACGAAATGGCCGCCGCCCTGGCCTACCTCATCCCCACCTGGTGCTACTCGCGCATCGCCAATCCGTCCACCTACTACTACGAGTGGACCCTGGCCCTGCTGGAGGGCTACGGCTTCGACGGCGAAACGTCCTGCTGCTCGACCTCCTCCGGCATGGCCGCCATCATGACCGCCGTCCAGCCCTTCCTGGTCCACAAGTGGCATCACACCCGTGAGCCGCGCAACTTCCTGGCCACCGCCCAGTGCTACGGGGGGACCTTCCAGCAGTTCAACGTTCGATTGATGGAGGAGCGCGACATCGAGTGCCGCTGGATCGAGGAGCCCACCGACATCGATGAATGGGCCTCCCAGATAGACAAGGACACCCGCTTCCTCTACGGCGAATTGCCCAGCAATCCGCAACAGGGCTTCTTCGACATTGCCGCCGTCGCCGACCTGGCCCACAGCCACGACCTGCCCCTGATCGTCGACAGCACCGTGGCCACCCCCGCCCTCCTGCGGCCCATCTGCCACGGGGCCGACATCGTCGTCCAGTCCACCACCAAGACCATTACCAGCAGTGGCTTCGGCATCTGCGGGGCGGTCATCGCCCGCAAGGGCCTGGTCACCAACATCGACAACGAATATCTGAAGAAGGACTTCTCTCTCTACATCAAGTACCTGCCCAACCGCGACTATGGGCCCAACCTCCACCCCATGCAGGCCATCATGACCCTCAACGACCTGCGAACGCTCCGCTCCAAGGTGGACCTGATGAGCCGCAACACCATGACCGTCGCCCGCTTCCTCCAGGGCCACCCCCAGGTCGAAAGCGTGCAGTACCTCGGCCTGCCCGATCACCCCTCCCACGAACTGGCCAGCCGATACCTCTGGTTGGTAGACGCCGAGCACGACGAACAATACGGCCGGCCGGTCAACCGCTACGGCCACCTGATGTCCTTCTGCGTCAAGGGTGGTCCCCAACAAACCCGCAGTTTCTTCGACGCCCTGCAGCGCATCTGGAGGGCCACCGACCTCGGGCGCATCAAGAGCGTGGCCACCATCCCGGCCATCTCCACCCATCAGCAACAAGGCCAAGCCGGCCGCGAACTGGCCGGCATACCCCCCAACATGGTCCGCCTCTGCGTAGGCGCCGAACACCCCGACGACGTCATCGCCGACCTCGACCAGGCCCTGCGCCAGGCCGATTCCAAGACCTCCGCCTCCGTACCAGGATGACTGACCGGTTCAGCAGACCGACCCGGCCGGAAAGAAGACATGGATAGGCCCACCCTGATCATGATCCACGGCCTGGTCGGATCGCTGCACTACTTTGATCCGCCGGCCCGCATGCCCGAAATATCCGTGATCACCGAGGACTTGCTGGGCTACGGCGGACAAGCCAACGTGCCCCCCGACAGGCTCACCCTCGCCGCCCAGGCGGAGTTGGTGACTCAGTGGATCGACGCCGTCGCCGACGAGGCGGTCTGGCTGCTCGGTCATAGCATGGGCGGCGCAGTGGCCGTGCTGGCCGCCGACATGCGACCCCAACGGGTCCGCGGCATCATAAACGTCGAAGGCAACTTCACCGACAAAGATACGTTCTGGTCCCGCAAGATCGCTGCCCAAATGCCGGCGGAATGGGCCGACCAATACCATAGCATGCAGGACAATCCCGCCGCCTGGCTCGAACGATGCGGCATAGCGCCCGACCCCCAGCGGGCGATGTGGGCCGAGCACATCCTCGCCAACCAGCCGGCCGGCACCGTCTATGCCATGGCCCAGGCCCTCCTGGCCGAGACCCTATGCCCCGAATACCTCAGCATCGTCCGTGGCTTGCTCGATCGCGGCCTGCCCCTGCACCTGCTCGCCGGCGACAAGTCCGCCGCCGATTGGGGCGTGCCGGACTTCGTCCGCGACGCGGCCGCTTCCTACACCGAACAGCCTGGCGCCAGTCACCTCATGATGCTCGAGGCCCCGGATGCGTTCTGTCAAATAGTGACGACACTGCTGAGCCGCAAAGCGTGAGGGAAAGATCTGGCAACGATTCCTCCCCGCGTTGCGCCCTCCCTGTCGATACGGGGTTATTGAAAGGGCAACAGCCCTATCGCCACTCAGGGTATTTGCCGGATTTGGATCACCTGGTCGCGGGCAGGGTCAAGGTGAAGGTCGCCCCCTCGCCCGGCTTGCTGGACACCGTGATGGCGCCCTCCTGCTCGGTCATGAGTTGCCGGCAGATGTGCAGACCCAGGCCGATGCCCCGCCGGTCGCTGCGCTCCTCGTGTTGCCGAGTGGTGAAGAAGGGCTCGAAAATATCGTCCAGGTGCTCCGGCCTGATCCCCGGACCGCTGTCCGCTACCTCGATGACCACCCGGTCGTCGCCCGTCGGCCGGGCCGAGACCCGCAGGCTGCCGGAACGGTCCGCCATCGCCTGGCGGGCGTTGATGATCAGGTTAAACAGCACCTGCTGCAGGCTGCCGGGCGTGACCCTTACCTTCAAGTCCTCCGCAACCTCGACCGTCAGCGTGATGTTGTCCTTTTCCAGATCTCGACCGAGACACTCCACCGCGTCGGTCACCAGCGGCAGGATGGCCGTGTCCGTCGGACCCATCTGATCGTCCGCGGCCATGCCCAGGACCCGCCGGCACAGCAGGCTGAGCCGCCCGGCATTCTTGAGCGTCTTGTCCACCGCGGTACGCATCATCTCGCCGTCTTCGCGCTGCAGGGCATACTGACAATAGCTTATGATCGGCGTGAGGGTGTTGTTGAACTCGTGGGCCACCATGGCACAGACCGTCCCCAAGGAGGCCAGCCGCTGAAGCTGCTCCACCTGACGCTGCAGCAGCACCAGGCGATCGCCCAGCCCCTCGAGTTGTCGTTCGAGGTCCATGTTCGTCTGGGACGGGTTGATGTCTTTGGAAGATTCGTGGAGCATGTATATTGGCTCGGCTGGGCGCACCTGCAGATGCTCGACCGTGTTATCGGCAGATGCCGGGGCGAACTTGATCCCACCCGGCCAAGGTGGATGCTCGCTTGCAACGACCGACTCGAGGATGAAGGTCATGGACCTGCATTCCAGACTAGAGGCCCTGGCCACCCTCGCCGAGGAAATCGGCTTGACCGTCCGTCGGGAGTCCCTGGGCGGCGACGGCGGGGGATACTGTGTCGTCCGCGGACAGCGCATCTTGTTCATCGACACCTCCGCCGATCTGGAAACCAGCTACGAACGCACCCTGGAGGCCCTGGCCCAGCTTCCCGAGATCGAGCAGCGTTACCTGCAGCCGGAAATCCGTGAGGACCTCGAACGCCGGCGGGAGCAAAAACCATGACCCTGATGATGACCGTCTCCGGCATCCGCGGCATCGTCGGCCAGACCATGACGCCCACCCTGGCCGAGGATCTCGGGGCCGCCTTCGGGTCCCATCTCGGCGGGGGCACAGTCGTGATCGGCCGTGACTCCCGGCCCAGCGGGCCCGAGTTGCACGAGGCCGTCGCCCGCGGCCTGACCGCCACCGGATGCAACGTCGTCGACCTCGGCGTGGTCTCCACCCCGGGGGTGGCGGTCATGGTTCGGCATCTCCAGGCCGCCGGCGGAGTGGTGGTCACCGCCAGCCATAATCCGTCCGCCTGGAACGGCATCAAGTTCCTCGTCTCGCCGGGCATCGCCCCGCCGGCTGATCGGGCCGAGAGAATCCTCGACCGGTACCGGAACAAGTCCTTCACCTTCGTGGATGCCGGGAAGGTCGGCCAGGTCACGCGCGACGATACCACCCATGAGCAACACGTCGGCCGGGTGCTCGACCTCCTCGATGCCGCGGCGATCCGCGACAGGGGATTCAAGGTCGTCCTGGACAGCGTCAACGGCGCCGGCGGCCTGGGCGGCCGATTGTTGCTGGAGCGCTTGGGCTGCCAGGTCATCCATATCAACGCCGAGCCGACCGGGCAATTCGCCCATCCGCCCGAGCCGATCGAGGAGAACCTGACCGGCCTCTGCGACGTGGTCCGGCAGCACGACGCGGACCTCGGCTTCGCCCAGGACCCCGACGCCGATCGGCTGGCCGTCGTGGATGACCGGGGGATGTACCTCGGCGAGGAGTACACCCTGGCCCTGGCGGCGAAGTTCGCCTTTGCCCAGCGGCCGGGCCCCGCAGCGGTCAACCTGTCCACCTCGCGGATGATCGACGACTTGGCCGCGTTGGCCGGGGGCGTGGTGGTGCACCGCACGCCGGTCGGAGAGGCCCACGTCGCCCGGGCGGTCAATGAAGAAAAATGCGTCATCGGCGGAGAGGGCAACGGCGGGGTGATCGACCCCCGGGTGAGCCTGGTACGGGACAGCTTCGTGGCCATGGGGCTGGTCCTGAACTTGCTCGCCGAGGAGGCCCGGCCCTGCTCGACGGTCGTCGATGAGATGCCCTCCTACGTGATGATCAAGCGAAAGCTCGACCTGGACCGCCCCAAGACCGCCGCCTGGCTGACCCGGGTCCGGGAGATTGCCGGCCACGGCCGGATCGACGACTCCGACGGCCTGCGGATCGACTGGCCAGCGGGCTGTTCCCCACCCGCGGAAGGGACCGGATACCCCTGCTGGGTCCACCTGCGGCCCTCAAACACCGAGCCGATCGCCCGGATAATCGCCGAGGCCCACGACGCCCCGACGGCCGAGGCCCTGGTCAAGCGGGTGACCGATTTGTTGTAGTCGATCATTCCGCGCCACAGTGCAGCTGTCCCTCCGGGACTCGGCCCTTGCCCGGCGCCGCCACCCCAGCGATAGATCTCTGGACCATAGTCAGTTGCCCCTACGGGGCAGCCCCGCGTTGTGGTTGGCGCCAAGCGGTTGGCCGGGTATCCCACAGGGTCGGCTCAGCGTACTCGGCTGAGAGGGGATCCGGCCTGCCTGGGGGCTCCTTCCCGCACTCGCATGCCTGGTGTATCATCGTTCCTGGGCCCGCACACACATCCACCAAGGGCCAGAAAGGGCGACATCATGCCCCGGTCGCGATCCAACAATTACAGCAAGGTCATCCTGGCGATCCTCGTCGGCTGCCTGCTATGGCTGTGCATCACGAGATTTGACGAGATTACTCGATACATGATGAACTTCGCTTCCAGATACGCCCCCGATCTGTAGCCCTGACATCTACCGCGGGCCTGAAAGGACGATGCCATGAACCGACCACGATTCGACGCTTACAGCAAGATCATCCTGACCATCATCGCCGCGTGCCTGATAGGGCTGTGCGTGGACCGTTTCACCGCCAGGGCGGATGCGCAGGCAACGCAACCGACTACAACTCAGCCGACGACGGTGCGCTACGACAAGGTCGAAGCGAAGGCGTTTGTTCTGGTCAACGACAAGGGGGAAGTAGATGGGTCTATGGCGACGATGGATGGCTGGCCTTTCTTGCGACTCAGAAGTGTAGAAGGCAAGTCGTATGTCTACCTGGATTCAAAGGGGTTAACCTTCAATCCCCTTGATGCAAATGGGTTGATCTTCAACCACAAGTCATTCGTGCCACACATCCGCTTGGGCTTGCTCGAAGACGGCATGCCAGGCCTGTCGCTCTACGACGCTGAAAAACACTTGCGTGCCGACTTGTCCCTGTCGAAAGAAGGCGGGCCAGCCTTGTACCTTCGTGACAGGAAAGGGCAGACGCGTGCCAGCTTGGCCTTGCACGAATACGCCGGACCGCGTTTGACCCTTGCTGATAGCAAGCGTGATTGGGCCACTTTGGGTGCGACCAGGCCTAGAAGACGGTCGGACGGCCTCAGAACAGGCAGGATCGGGACCGCGCCGTCGTCCCTTGCCCTGTACGACCATGTAGGGAAGGTGACCTGGAAAGCCCCGCCCCGAACCGGCGCGGCTACACGATCCTGGAGAGCCCCGCCCGATTGAACCGCCGCGGCTACACCACCAAAGCATCGATCCCCAGCTACGCTTTCGCCGGCGATCCCTTCGGGGGGCACACCGTGCCTGGCAATTGAGTTCTGTGGCCGCCGAGCCCAGACTGGTTCTGAGCTTGGAGCATGTTGCGGTTACCCGCTGGGGCTCAATGACCGGCCTGCGCGACTATTGGGGCTGGTCTGTTCGACAGGGTATAATTAGGGGCATGGACCCGGCAGCGTTGCGGATTATTGATGCGAATTTGAATCGGGCCGGGGAGGGGCTGCGGTTGTTGGAGGAGCATGCCCGGTTGGTGTTGGGGGATGAGGGGCTGAGTGCGCGGGCCAAGGCCGCGCGGCATGGGCTGGCGGAGATAGGTAAGAGATTCGGGGTGCGGGAGTTGCTGGCGGCTCGGGACATCGAGGGGGACGTGGGGACGGGGATCAGCACCGAGGCCGAGCGGCGGCGGGAGAATACGGCGGAGGTGGCGGGGGCGGGGGCCAAGCGGGCGGCGGAGTCGATGCGGTGCATCGAGGAGTACGGCAAGATCATCGATGCCGCGACGGCCCAGGGTGTCGAGCAGTTGCGGTATGAGGTCTATGCCCTGGAGCAGGGCATCTTGATCGGGGGGCCGCGGCGGGCGAGGCTTCGGTCGGCGTTGCTGCACGTGATGGTCACCGAGGAGCTTTGCAGGGGGCCCTGGCTGACGGTCTGCGAGCAGGCCATCGCCGGGGGGGCGGACGTGCTGCAACTGCGGGAGAAGTCGCTCGGCGATGACGAGCTTTTGGATCGGGCCCGGCGGCTCCGCGAGCTGACCCGGGAGCATGACGTGCTATTGATCATCAATGACCGGGTCGACATTGCCCGACTCGCGGGGGCCGACGGCGTACACCTGGGGCAGGGCGATCTACCGGTTTCCCAGGGGCGGCAGATTGTCGGGCCGCACCTGCTGATCGGCACCAGCACGCACAGCATCGCCGAGGCCCGGGCGGCGCTGGGGCAGGGGCCGGACTATGTCGCGGTGGGTCCGATGTTCCGGTCGGCGACCAAGCCGGAGTTGGCGGTTCGCGGGCCGGGGCTGTTGGGGGAAGTCGCGGAGCTGGCCGATGTGCCGGTGGTCGCGGTGGGGGGGATCACGGCGGAGAATGTCGGCGGGCTGTCGGTGGGCGGCAGGCTGCAGGTGGCGGTGTGCCAAGCGGTTATCGGGGCCGCCGACCCCGCGGCCGCGGCCCGGGAGCTGCGCGACAGGCTCAGCGCGGGACCAGGCGCCGCGGGATGACGCTCTTTCCGCCGGCGAGATGCGGACGCTTACCGGCCTATTCGTCGAACGGTTGCGCGGGCACTGGCGGACAAGCCGCCAGTGGCACCGGCACTTCTCGGACTTCGGTCCCTGCCGTTGGAGAGTCAACCATTGACCCGCACCGACGCGGTGAAGCCGGCCGCCCAACCGCGGTCTGCACTCGAGGGTCGAGTCAGCCGACGATGTCGGCCAGTCGTCGGCCCAGTTCCCGGCGGCAGGCGCTGTGCAGATCGGCGACCTCGGCGAGCGAGAGATTCATCAACCGCTGATCCAAGGGGGAAGCCCGGCCGGTCTTCTTGGCCGCCGGTCGGCCCCGTCGGCCCTTGTGCATGCGGGTGATGTGGGTCTTCAGGGCCGCGGCGGTCTTGAGCATCTTGCCGCAGGTCGGACACCTGGAGCCCCGAGGTCGCCCGCGCTTGGCCCCGACTTTCCTCTTGGCGCTGGTCTTTCCGACCTTGGTCTTCTTGGGCCGGCCTCGTTTGTGGGCAATGGCCATGTGGACTTTCAGCGATTGGTCCGACTTCCCCTCGAATTTACATTTTGGACAATTGAGATTACTCGCAGTTCTCGCCATCTCGTATTTTCTCCTGACAACAGGTCTGGTGACCGATTAGCATGCGGCATTCGCGACGGATTGCACCGGGTCGGCGTTGATTTGTCAAGTTGCGGCTCGTCCCCAGCTCCTGGAGGCCGGCTATATATCCGTGCTACGAAGTCGTGATGACGACTTGACAGTGCAGGTGGTCAGTTGTTTAATGAACCGACAAGAGATGCATGGTCGACATGCCCGGGGCCGTAGCTCAGTTGGGAGAGCGTCTGCATGGCATGCAGAAGGTCGAGGGTTCGAGCCCCTTCGGCTCCATTTTGACAAGTTCCGCCGAACGCTTTAGCTAGAGCACTTTAAGCATGACATGGCGCATACCCACATGAGGTAAACCACCCTA
>CAZFMS010000048.1:0-18696 GCA_964520125.1 uncultured Planctomycetaceae bacterium | reverse complement strand
GCGAGAGGACCCAAGTTAACCGGACAGTAGTGGGACGAGCCGCCAGTGGCACCCGGCGGACGAGCCGCCAGTGGCACCCAGCGGACGAGCCGCGAGTGGCACCCAGCGGAAGGGCCGCCGGTGGCACCCAGAGGACGAGCCGACTTGTCACTCGGCGTCGGCGTCGGGGTGAGGAGGAGCCAACGTGTGGCCTGAGGTCGGCGGCATAAAGACGTATGCCTTTGTCTATGTCCTCAGCATGCTGGTGCACCTGGGGCTGGCCTTGTGGTTGTGTCGGCGGGGGAAGGTGCGGTTGCGTATCGGGGCCGGGCTGGGTTTTTGCTATTTTTGGGGCATGTGCTGCGGGGCGAAGATTCTCTACGATATCCTCCATCATCGCCTGGATTGGCGCAACTATCTGGACATCAACTACTATTTCGAGACCGGGGCCTGGGGCGGGCCGCTGGCTTATCTGGCGGTGGCGGTCGGGGTCATTGTGCTGTTTGCTCGCGACAAGCGCGGCCTGATGGACATCGCCGTCCTGGCGTTGCCGGTGCCGATGATACTGGCCAAGGTGTCTTGCTTCCTGAACGGCTGTTGCTACGGGAGGGAGAGCGGTTTGCCTTGGGCGGTGGCCTTTGTGGAAGGGGCCAAGGCTCCGGCGGGGATCGCCCGGCACCCGACGCAGTTGTACGAGATCGCCGTGCTGCTGGTGATTCTGGTGGTCTTCGCAGTACTCGACCGCAAGCGCTGGCGGGGAACGCTGCTGTTCTGGTTCGTCGCCGTCTACGGGCTGGGCCGCCCGCTGACCGAGTTCTTTCGGGATAGTGAGGCCCACGATCCATTGCTCGGCCCACTGTCCGCCTCGCAGCTCGTGTGCAGCGCCGCGGCGGTGGTATGTCTGATCGCCCTGGCAGCGTTCTCACGACGCTGGTCGGCAGTGCACCGCCTGGAGGCCAATCAGGGGGCTCAGGTTGTGTAGCAAGACTTGTGGCACACGCTCCAGGTGTTGCTCTGGTGATGCACCGCTCCCTGACGGTCGCGGCTCTGATCGGCCGCTGGGGCGGGAAACGCTATTAGGCGACCCATTCGTTCTGAATGGGGGGAATCTTTCTTACTGATGTGGCTTTCGGGAGCCCTTTGGGTGAGGTGTGCCCTGATGGGCCCAGGGGGTTCCTCGGGTCCTAACTCGTTTTGTTAGTGGTGTTTATGGCAGCTCGAGAGACGGGGGCGGTGGGGGAAGGTACGTCTTTCGGGCGGCTATCACCCGTTCCTCATGGCTATCGCCCGGGGCGGACACCGGGGGTTCTGGGTGTGTCAAGTCAGGAGAGAGAACGGTGAGCAAGAGTGATGGGTGTTATTTGGGGGAGGACCGGAGAACTGGGAGGTTTCGCTGGTGGGTGGTTCCGGTGGTGCGGTTATGGACCGAGACGAGGCGGCCAGGCGGGCGATCGTGGGCCTGTTGCCGTATCAGCGGGCGGCGGTGTCGAGTGACGCGCGGTTCACGTGGAACTGCTGGGCGCGGCAGACGGGGAAGAGTTTCACGTTCAGTCTGCGTCGAGTGCTGCGGGGGCTGGAGAGGCGACGGAACCAGATCATTCTCTCCGCGGGGGAGCGACAAAGTCGGGAGGTGATGGAGAAGGTTCGGCGGCACTGCCAGGCCCTGAAGGTGTGGAGCGAATGGCACGGGCAGGGTTTTTACCGGGATACGTCGTTTCGACAGTTGGAGGTGCGGCTGCCCGGGGGGGTGCGGATCATCGGCCTGCCGGCAAACCCGATGACGGCCCGGGGCTTCACGGGGGACGTATTCCTGGATGAGTTCGCCATGCACGCGGACGACGGAGAGATCTGGTCGGCGCTGTTTCCGACTTTGCTGCGGGGGGAGGGCGAACTGGACGTGGCCTCGACGCCCCGAGGCCGCAAGAACGTCTTCTATCGCCTGCGAGAGAACGAACGATTCAATCATCAGCGCGTGTCGCTCGAGGATGCAGTCTCGCAAGGTCTCGACGTGGACGTAGTGGCGATGCGGGAGGGTCTGGCGGACGAGTTGGCCTGGCGGCAGGAATTCTGCTGCGAGTTTGTGGACGAGTCGACCAGCTTTATGACCCACGAGTTGATCAAGCAGTGCCACGACCCGCGGCTGGGCGTGCCGGTGGATTGGAGTTGCTTGGAGCGTGCCGGGGCGACGGTCTATGCCGGCGTGGACGTGGGCCGGTACCGGGACGTGACGGCGATCTGGCTGTGGGAGCGACAGGGTGAGGAGTTCGTGACGCGCGGGGTGGAGGTGTTGGAGGCGGCCCCGTTCGGCGAGCAGGAGTCGGTTATCGGGCGAATCCTCCGGCAACGAGGCGTGCGGCGCTGCTGCATCGATGCGACCGGCCTGGGGTTGCAGTTGGCCGAGCGGCTGGCGGAACGGTTCGGCGAGCATCGGGTGGAAGGCGTGACCTTCACCAGGAGTCTGAAGAGCGAATTGGCAGGCGGCTTGCGGGTGCTGGCCGAGCGGGGGCTGCTGCGTATTCCGGCGGATGTGACCATCGCCAACGACTGGCACTCGATCACCCGGATAGTGACCGGCGGCGGTCACGTGCGGTTCGACGCGGACCGGTCAAGCGGTGGTCATGCCGATCGCTTCTGGGCGGCGGCGCTGGGCATCCACGCGGCGGACGAGTTGGTGGGCGACGCGGAAATAGTGACCAGCGGACGGCTGACGTTCGCCCGCGAGGGAGTGTGGTGAGAAACGTCGAAACGTCGAAAAGTCAAAACGTCGAAACAGCGAAACGGCGAAACAGCGAAAAGTCAAAACGTTGAAACGGTGAGGTGTTTAGCTGCGACCGAACTAGGGGGGTTGGGCGGCACGGGAGATTAGCGATGGGCTTTTGGGATCGATTGGTGAATGCTCTGGGTCGGCGGAACGGTCAGACTCCGACGCCCGGCGTGTTGCTGGGCCGGCGGAAGGAAGACGTGTTGCGGGACTATCCGGCAGACGGGCTTACCCCGGCGCGGCTGGTGTCGGTTTTTCGCGAGGCCGATAGCGGCTCGCTGTCGTCGCAGATGGCCTTGTTCGAGCAGATGGAGGAGAAGGATGCCCATTTGTATAGCGTGGCCAATACACGTCGGCTGGCGGTGACCGGTCTGGCCTGGGAAATCGTCTCGGCGGCGGAGATGCCGGGTTGGGGGGCGACGCGGAGTGTGGCCGGGGGGCGCCGGGCGGCGGATGAAGCCGCGTCGTATTGCGACAATGTCCTGCGGCAGGTGGCAGGATTCGAGGAGTCGCTGACCCATTTGTCGTTGGCCATGGGGCGGAATGTGTCCCTGGTGGAACTGGCCTGGGAGGCTACGACTTCGGGTCTGCGGCTGGCCGGGCTGGTGCCGGTGGATTTCGGGCGGCTGATGCTGGGGGATCTGGACGAGCTTCGATTGCTGACCGAGGAAGAACCCTATGAAGGGATCGGGATTCCGGCGCACAAGTTCATTGTCCACATGCCGCAGGCGGTCAGCGGCCACCCGAGTCGCGGGGGCCTGCTCCGGGTCACTGCCCTGGCTTATCTGGCCAAACACTTTGCCTTGAAGGACTGGCTGATCTTCGCGGAAGTCTTCGGGATGCCCGTGCGCATCGCCCGGTATTCTCCGAACGCGACCAGAGAGGAGAAGCGGGAACTGCTGGAGATGCTCAAACAACTGGGGGCGGACGCGACGGGGATATTCTCCAAGGCGGTGGAGATAGACATAAAGCAGACCCGGATGCCGGGGGAGACGAATCTGTACGAGAATCTCTGCCTGTACTGTGATCGAGAGATCAGCAAGGCGTGGATAGGGCAGACCCTGACGACCGACACGGTCCGGTCGCTGGCCAGCGCCGGGGCGGCGGTGGTGCACGACCGGGTGCGGCGGGACATCCGGGACGACGACTTGCGTAAGGAGGCCCATACCTTGCGGCGGGATCTGTTGACCCCGCTGGTGCGGTTCGAGCTGGGGCCTCAGGCCCCGGTGCCTTACTTCCGCCGCGTCTTGGACCAGACGCTCGAGCCCGAGCAGTTAAGCCGGGTGTTGGACGTGGCAGTGAACAACCTGGGGGCCCGGGTGCCGGCACGGTGGGCTCATGCGGCGTTGGGTTTGCCCCAGGCCGACCCGGAGGCGGTGGTGCTTCCCGGTATGGGGGGGGGCCGGAAGAGAGAACGGGGAGCAAGAGTAACTGGTGATGGGCAGGCAAGTGGCAGGAAAACGGAGGACACAATGAAGACCAGTGTAAAACGCGGCGATGAGAGATTCGGCAGGAGCGGGCCCCGAGACAATGCCGGGACGGGTCTGGATCAGGTAGTCATGGAGGCTTCGGTGCTGGGCAAGGCGTGGGTTCCGCACCGGGTGCAGATCGCTCCCTGGGGGGAAGTCCAGAGTTCGGCGGGGTCGTTCATCGTGGATGAGGACGCGGCCCAGGAGGCGATCGCGGGCTTTATCGCCCACGGGACTGATCTGCCGGTGGACTACGAGCATCAGACGTTGGGTGGGGCGTACAGTTCGCCGAGCGGACAGGCCCCGGCGGCGGGCTGGATCAAGGCCCTGTCGGCGGTGTCACCGGAGGACGCGGAACGGGACGGGTCGGAGCTGGAGCCGGGCTTGTGGGCCGAGACGGAGTGGACCGCGGAGGGCTTGGAGAAGCTTCGGGCCAAGCAGTATCGCTACTTGTCACCGGTGGCCCTGGTGCGGCGCAAGGATCGGCGTCTGGTGGGGATCCACTCGGTGGCCTTGACCAACAAGCCGGCGATCGTGGGCATGCGGCCGGTGGTGAACAAGACCCCGGCTGCGGCACCCGGGCAGGAAGTTGGGTCATCTCCGTCGGCGGATCTTCGCGGCCTGTTGGCGGTGGAGGATTCGACTCCCGACGAAGTGGTGTTGGTGGCGGCGGCTGAGCGTATCCGCTCACTGGAGCAGGCGGAGAAGGTGCAACAGGCGAGTGAGCAAGTGGCGCGGGCCATGTCGGCGGGCAAGCTGACGGTGGCGCAACGCGATTGGGCTTTGTCGCTGGCCCAGAGAGATCCCCCGGCGTTCGATGAGTGGTCGGCGTCTGCTCCTGTGGTGGTGTCGCTGGGGCGGTTGTCGCCGCCAGCCGACTTGGCCGGCGGGGGCTCGGCGGACCGTCGAGCGGTGGAGGAGACGGCGCGGGCGGAGTGGCGGGCCAATCGCGAATTTCTCGAGACTTTGTGCACGGAGAGTTCCTACGTGGCCAACGCGCTGCGCGAGCCGGTCGCGTAGGGGCCGGTGGATTGCAGATTGGAGATTGCGGATTGGGGATGCAGGGGCGGTCAGCCATCGATAGTCAGCCGTCAATTGTCGGGCCTCAATCAATAGTGAAATAAACCGGACTGAAGAAGGGAGAAGACCATGGCGTTAACGGCTAATCGTGAATTGAATCGCTACGTGGACCAGGAGCTGCGGACCTTTCCGGTGGTCGCTTCAGAGCACATCTGGAAAGGGGCCCTGATCGGGGTGGATCGTTCAACCGGCTACGTGCGGAATCTGGTGGCCGGGGACCTTTTTGCGGGTATCGCCTATGAGGAGGCGGACAACAGTGCGGGCAGCGGGGGCGACATCTCGGTCCGGCTGTACACCCAGGGCGATTTCGTGCTGACAACCAACAACGTGACCCAGGCATGGGTGGGGATGCCCATGTACGCCACCTCCGACGAGGTGACCGGGGTCAACGTGTCGGAGGGTTCGAGCTACTGCGGGATCCTGATGGCGGTAGTGGGGACCAACAAGGGCATCGTGCGAATCGCCCCGTTGGCGGCCCCGCAGGCCGAGCAGGCGGTGCAGATTCCGCTGGGGAGTTTGACGTCGGGGGCGACGACGAACGCGGCGCTGATTACCCAACGGGCGATCAAGGTGATCAGCGCGACGGTCTCGTTCAACACGGCGCCGGACCAAGGGAACCTGGACTTGGGCACCGATTCGAGTGATCCGGACGAGATCGTGGATGCCTTCGATCTTTCTTCGCTGACCGACCATACACCGCAGTCGTTGACTCTGGCGGGCAAGGACGTGGCCAAGAGCCAGCGGATCTGGGCGAAGGTCGGCCAGGCATCCAGCACCGCGGGTGTTGGGGGGTTGCTCTCGCTACGTTACGTCGAGCTGCCGTAGGGCCGGAGGCGGCGCAGCAGGGCGACGAGTTGCGGGGTGTTGAGCAGTAGGGAGCTTGGGGCCGGGGTGCCGGCTTCCGATCGCGGGGACGGCGACGGGACCGAGCGGTATGACCAACGAGATTAAGGAGCAAATGGCATGGCGGTTATCAATACGGGGTTATTGACCAAGGGGCTGCGGAGCGAGTTTTTCAATCGGCTGGAAGGTACGCCGACCTACTACCAGGACCTGGCGACGCGGATCGTGTCGAACTCGGACCGGGAAGTGTACCGCTGGTTGGGGACGGTGCCGCGGATTCGAGAGTGGGGTTCGGGGCGGTTGGCTCAGGGTCTGCGGACCGAGAGCTACTCGGTGGAGAACCTGAAGTACGAGGCCACCATCGAGGTCGATCGCGACGAGATCAGCGACGACCAGACCGGCCAGATTCGGCTGCGGGTCGCCGAGTTGGCCCAACGTGCAGCGACCCACAAGGACTACTTGATTGCGCAGTTGTTGATCGACGCCGAGACGGCCGGCAACAACAGCTACGACGGAGTGAGCTTCTTCAACGGCTCGCACGAGTCGGGAGAATCGGGGACCCAGAGCAACTTACTGGCCGGCTCGGCGACGGACCCGGATTCTCCGACGGTCGAGGAGTTCAAGGAAGCGATCAAGGTGGCGATCGGGGAAATGCTCGGTTTCCTGGACGATCAGGGGACCCCACTGCTGATCTCGGTCTCGAGCCTGAT
The DNA here is from genome assembly GCA_964520125.1 of uncultured Planctomycetaceae bacterium. Classification (GTDB taxonomy): domain Bacteria; phylum Planctomycetota; class Phycisphaerae; order UBA1845; family UTPLA1; genus JAFGQA01. The sequence continues at coordinate 11,854 of CAZFMS010000048.1, read as the reverse complement.
CATCCTGGTGCCTCCGACGATGCTGTTTACCGCCACCGAGTCGGTCAACGCCACGGTGGTGGGCAGCGAACAGAATGCCTTGCAGGGGGTGGCTCGGGTGATAGCCCTACCCTGGCTGACGGACGCGTCGAAGTGGTATCTGTTGAAGACCGACGGAGTCGTGCGGCCCTTCATCTTCCAGGATCGCGAGCCGGTGGAACTCAACGCCTTGACCGAGGATTCGGACGAAGGCTTCCGGCGGGAGAAGTTCCTGTTCGGGGTGCGGGCCCGGTATCGGATGACCTACGGCTACTGGCAGTATGCGGTGCGGACCGACTTCGAGTAATGCGGGTATTAACTGCGAAGCTCGTCGGCAGTTGCGGGTGCCGGCGGTGAGGGTGACCGGCTGAGCCCTTGACCGACGACGGCCAAGTCGTCGCCGGTCGAGGGGCGAGCCGTTCGGGTGTCGCGGCTCGTGCCGGTCGCCGCTTGTCGATGGAATGATAGATCGCCTTTGGCGGGCCGCCGCGGGCAGTCCGAGATGGCGGTACAGGTGACAGAGCTATGTCATACATCACCAACGATGATATCGAAGCCTGGCTGGGTACGGAGACGTACATCCAGTTGACGGACGACGCGGGCAGCGGCTCGGTGGACGTAAGCAAGGTGGATGAAGCCCGGCTGGGGGCGGAAGGCGAGGCCAACAGCTATCTGGCCACGAGGTACGAAGTGCCGGTTGACGTCTCGTCGGAGTCGGAGGTGGCCGCGGTTCTGCGGTCGTTCGTGCTCGATCTGGCGGCCTATCGGTTGCACAGCCGGCGTCCACCGGTTCCTCAGGACGTGGTTCGGCGGCGTGATGAGGCGGTGACCTGGCTGAGTCGGGTGGCGTCGGGGATCGTCCAGATGCCGTCGACCACGGCGCTCCAGGAGAACCTGACCCGGGGAGTGCTGGGCCAGGCCGAGGGGCCGGAGCGGGCGATGACCCGTCAGAAGCTGGAAGACCTGTAGGGCCTGCTTCGGCTGGTGCTGTTGAAGCGGGGACCTCGGGGGGTTGAACCGTAGCCTCCCGGAGAGCGGTGCGCAGGAATGCAAAGCGAGTGAGGAGTCATGTCACGACTGGGTGATCTGGAAAACGTGGTGGTATCGCGGCTGGCGGCGGCGACGCTGTCCGGCGCGCCGTTGTTTCAGACGGTCCGGGGGGTGTCGGGAGGGTATCGCCCGGTGGTCCGGGATGCCCTGCGGCGCGAGCGGATGCCGGCGGCGTACGTTGCCTTTGTGGATGAGTCGACGGCCCCGGAGGTGAAGTCCGCGGTGCGCGGGGGGCGGTTCGTCGTGCTGGTGGCCGAGCGGGCCCTGCGCGTGGAGTCGGACCCTCGTCACGGGGATACGAGTTCACCGGGGACCTTCACGCTCCTGGAACAGACCCGGCAGGAACTGGACGACTACGAACCCATTACCGACCTCCGCCTGTTGAATCTACATCAGAAGTTCGTCGAGGCGGACGACCGGGTGGCGGTCTACGAATTGATGTATCGCGCCTGGCCGGTGGTGGAGGACGGGCTGTTGTTCGCCGGAGTGGCGGTGGCCGGTAGTGACAGCAGGATGTCACTAGAAGTCGGCCCGCTGGAGTTAGAGGAAGTGGCCTTCCGTTTCCCGGGCCTCACCGGAGAGTACCGGCAGATGGTCGGTCTTCAGGCCCGTTCGATCGTTTGGACAGGCCGAATCCGCGGGTCGGACGATGCGGCGGTGAACACTATCGAGACCACCATCGAGGCCATGGTGCTGTCTCAGGCGGTGGGGGTCATCACCGCGGATTCCTCGCGCACCTTTAACGGTTGCGTGTTGGATCGCTACGTGCCTCGCGGTCCGCGGCGGCTGGATATCGATAGCCAGATGGTCTGCCAGGACGCGGAGCTGTGCTTCCTGCAGTTGAACCCCGGGCCGGTGGAGTAGGTGTAATGGCAGTGCCTCACGGCAAGTCGGACTGGGTCGAGCGGGTGGAGGTGGCGGTCGAGACCTCGGTGGGTTCGGCGACCTTTGCGGTGGATGATCGACTTCGGGCGGATGCGGTCGAGGTGTTGTCGGATGGAGAAGTGGCCACGGCTCACGTTTCGGTCAACACGGACGGGGAGTTCACTTCTGCCGAGGCGGTGGGGCGCTACTACGCGGATCGGCGGATCATCGTGCGAACCGCCGAGGCGGTCTTGTTCGACGGGTACCCGGTGGTGGGCAAGCTGGAGTGGCCCCGCGGGCGCCGGACGAGGGAGTCCCGGAGGAGCCGGCCTCGGCACGGCGGCGGGCTCGGCCTGGAGTTGGAGCACGTCGTCGGGCGATTGGATCGTGATGTGCGCAGTCAGATCATCGGGCGGCAGGTGCGCGACGGCATAATCACCGACGGGCTGGCCTCCGACCCGGAGGCTTGGGCGGGCAGTTCGGTTCTTCTGCGGGGATTGCCGTGCGTCTTCAACATGGACGGGACGGGCAATTGCGACCCGGTGCCGATCAGAGTATCCGACGGCTCCGGCGGCACGCGTGAGGTGTACATCTTCACGGATGACGCCCGGGCGGACGCCGTGATGTGGACCTACGCCAAGGTCCTCAGGTACCTGCTCCACTTCTACACATGGGGCTATTGCCCGGTTGGGACGAGGCCGGTGTTCGAGCAGACCGAGGACGTGCTGCAGCTGTCCGGCGAGGGTCGGGCGGCCTTTCTGGAATCGGATCCGCTGGCCTACGGGCTGTTGGGTCAGCCGGATACGCTGGTGCTGGAGGCGACCAGCCTGCTCGAAGCGGCGGCGCTGCTGGCGACGTCTACGGGTCTTCATCTGACGGCGGAGAGTCTGCCAGCCGGCCGGGGGGTGCAGACGACGTGGCGGGTTTGGTCCGACCTTAGCGGCCCGAGACGCGAGTTGCACTTGGCGACCGATGCCCGTGACCAGGCCGGGCGGCCGGTCTATGACCCGGCGACGGCGGCGGTGGTCGACCTCTTCGCGGACAACAATATCTCGACGTCATCGATGCGATGGGACGGGCGTTCGATCGGGGAGACGGCGCTGGTGGTTGGGGATGTGAAGCAATACGAGGTGCAGGTGGAGCTTCTCCCGGGGTGGTTGCCCGAGGCCGACCTGGACAATGTCTCCGCTGGGCAGCGGGCCTCTGCCAAGGCCCAGGCTCGAACCGAGGAGCAGATCCAGGCCCTCGGCGATGAGGCCGGCGAAGATGCCTGGTACCGATCCTATCACCGCCGCGGGGAGGATTTTGCCTCGTATTGGAAGGTGGGCAGATTGTGGGTGCTGAACGAGGCGGGGACGTATGCTCCCGGGCAGTACGCCCGGAATGCCCCTTTCGATTCGTATGCTCCGTATGATTTTGCGGCAGTGTTTCCCGGCCGCTGGATGCGTCGTCTCCGCCGTCTGTTGCCGATGACTGCGACGCCCGGAGGGTCGGGGCAGGTTCGGCTGGAGGTCAGCTTTGACGGAGGTTCGAGCTGGCTACGGGTCGATTCCGGTTATCAGGCCCTGGCCGGGCAGTGCGGCGTTTGGTTCGACTTTGCCAACCCGTTGTCGGTAGCCCCGTCTGGGGGAGGTGGGGAAACAAACCTCTGGTATGCCCTGATCGATCAGACCTGTCTGGTGCGGGTAACCGCCCTGGTGGAGTCGGACGAGCGGCTGGTAGCGGAGTCGGCAGGGCGGTCTGCGCCGACGATGTTTCGGAATGCCACGGTGCTGTACGCCTCGGAGCGTTTCCGATTCCTGCAGCGGCTCGACCTCTCGGGCGGCGGTGAAGGAGAGATGATCGCCGACGAGACCGCCAGCCGCGACGACACGGAATCGATGAACAAAACGGCGGACCTGGTGGCCGAAGTGTGCCAAGGGCGGGCCGTTACTGCCCGGCCGGTCGTTCCCTGGTTGGACACCTCTTACGCGGTGGGCGATCGGATCGTGGGTGTGCGTGGCCGGGGGGTTCGCTTTTCGACGGAGCGATCGCCAAGTCAGCGCTGGGTATCCGTAATCGGCAAGCGTTATCGGTTCGGCGCCGGGCGCTTCGAGACCGAGCTGATGTTGGCCTCGGCCCAAGGTGTAGGTGGGGTCGGCGGGTAGAGGGGTCCAGGTGATGGAGTCGGTGGTAATCGAATTTCAGCGGCGCCGATCAGTTCGGGGAGGTGATCGGTTCGAAATCTTCGGCGACGGGGGAACCGGCGTCATTGACCAGAGCACTCCCCTGACGGACCAACCGCCAGCGTATTGGGAGGGCCTGCCCGGGCGCCGCGGACACCTGCGGGACGGGCATCTCGCGACATTGCATCTGGACAACGTCTTGCCGGACGGGCATTTGTGCGGTCGGCATCTATCGGCCGAGCATCTGTGGCCTGCGGCGCTGTTGGTGTTTGTGTCCCGACCTCTGTACTTCGGGTTGTTCCGGTTTGCGGCCAAGACGGTGGACCTGGTAGGCAACCGGAGCGCCACGGTTTCTGAGGTCGTCGGGCGGGTGGTGAACTCCTCACCGCGGCGGGGCTCATCATTGCAGAAGGCGGGATTCGACGAGGTGACCCGGCGGATGAGTTTTTCGTTTACGCAGTCGCCCGATTTATGAGTTGTTATTCGGTGCTCAGCAGGGGCCTGGCGGGCGGATTCTGCGTTCGATGTTTCGGTTTGAGGGAGTAGATCAAAATGGCAGACGTATATCCGAATGAGGCGTATCCGTCAGATGCTGCGGTGGCACTTCTGGACGGCACGACGGATCAGGCGACGGGTCTGGTGTACATCCCCAAAGGGGTCGGTCCGGCAAGCGGGCCGAGCTACGAGGTTCAATACAACCGCCGGCAGCAGCGCGAGAACGATCGGCTCGCGGTGGTCGCCGAAGGATTGGTGGCAGACGAAGGGTCGCTGAAGATCGGCGTCTATCCATTCAACTACACCTTGGGCGGCGAGCACCGGCGATTCGAAGGGGCCACCAATCAGTCGATGCCGGATGACTCGGTCCGGTACGCGTACGTCGACTCGTCGAACGGGATGCAGATCGCCGGCTCTTATCCGGCGGACATTTCGACTTTCGTGCCCTTGGCCAAGGTAACCACGTCCAGCGGGTCGATGACCATCGAATCGGAGATCGGCCTCGCCCGGGTGGTAGTAGGGCCAACGGTCCCCCGGATCGCCACTACCGTGGGGCAGGAAAGCAGTGACACGATTACGGTCACGCTCCAACTCGAAGATCCGTCCGGCAACGCCTTGGCCCGTAATTGGCTGGGGGAGATCTGGCTGGGCGATGCGGCGTATGGGGACCTGGCGACCACCGCCCCGACCGGCGGAGTCTCCATCAGCACTGGACAGCAACTGGGCGCCCACTTGGCCGCCAACAAACACCTGAAGGTCATCTCGTCGTCGGGAGGCCTGATCGAACTCGACCTGACCGACACGGGCACGCCGACGTTCTACGTGATGGCCGCAGGAGGGGGCGCTAATTTGGTGGCGAGTCCCGCGGTTACTTTTGCAGCTTAGGAGGGCTGACCATGATTTTGCGATCTCCGCTATCTCTGCCGCCGGATCCGCTCGCCGGCCCCCGGCGGATCGGCGACCAGACCGATTACATTCAGATAGACCCGGACAACAAGAGGATAACGCCGGCGGGGTCGGCCGGGCCGCTGGAGATTCCCGATCTGCAGTACGATTTGGGGTGGTTGCCGCAATCGGGCGAATACACCACCGGTTTGTTCAACGGCGTGCTGACCACGGGGGGCGGCCTTGGGGCGGATTACCTGTACGCCGTTCCCTGCATCCTCCCGCGACAGGGAACCTTCGAAGCAATGGGCTTGCATCTTGTCGTCCAGGATTCAGGCAAGAACGTCAGGCTGGGAGTCTATGCCGAGAGTGGCGGCAACCCGGGGGCATTGATCGCCGATGCCGGCGAGTTCTCCACTTCGACCTCCGGCATCAAGGAGGTGACCTTCACGTTCAGCCAGGTCCTCGGGCCGGGACGGATCTGGCTGGCCATCGTGACCAACAGCAACGTGGCGACCTTTTTGCGAACCGACCAGAGTTCGGCCTATGTGATCGCTAATTTCGTCAGTGGCGGCAATATCAAGGCCCTGCGCTACGTCTGGCGAGATTTCACTTACGGGTCCTTGCCCGATCCCTTCGGTACCGCCAACCGGGACGATGACTCCTCGCTGCCCCCTCATCTCATGCTGAAGGTAGCATGACCTGGTCGGAGCCGAGGGCAATCAGACTGGAAACAACCATGAGGTGGAAACCATGCTCGAGAGCATCCGAGTCAAGAAGAACTCCACGCGTCGCCTGGTTGCGGTTTTTGTAGATACCGCCGGCGCCGCCAAGACGGGACTGACCATTACGGTGCGGGTTCTCCGGGTGAGCGATGACCAGTACCTCGAGAACGACGGCACCTGGACCGCCGCCCCGGCGACCGAATACGCGGCGACGGCGTGGGACGGGACCAACATGCCGGGTGTGTATTACTTCGACTTCGCCCTGCCGGATGCGATCGACCAGTACTTCGTACGCTTCGATGGAAGTGCCGGGGCGGCGAACCGCTACCAGTACGCCTGGCTCGAGGCGGTGAAGCTGGACGAGGAAGACCTGCACAAGGCCAAGGCGATCCTGGTGAACAAGCAGAAACAGGCGATCTCGACAGGCGTGGTAACCGTCATGGATGACGACGGCACCACCGCGCTGATGACCATGTCGCCGAGTGTGGACGACGTGGACAACCCGACGGAGAACATTCTGACGCCCACTTGATCCTCGGGCGTGGCGGCCGCTGCCGGGAGCTGATCATGGCGACACAGTTGGCAAAGTGGATGGCCTACTACAGCCCGCTTCTGGGGGGGCGGTTTGACTTCTTTCTGTCGGCGGCCGGCCCGCAACGTGAGGCCTGGCACCAAGGATTGGGTTTGACCAGGGGGCGCTTCTGGATGCGGGTGGCCGGCGGACATGATCTTCGGCGGGCGGCTGGTCCGGCGCCGAGGTGGTCTCCTTCACCTGCGGATGTCCTGGTTGGCCGCAGCGATGGGGCCGGGGCCGCGGTGACCACGTTCCCGTGGGTGGGCCACGTGGCGGGGACGGAATACGGCTACGGCCTGGCGGTGGTCGGGGCCGGCGGAGTGGCGGATACGGCCGGGGCGCCGGTGGTTCGGGCGGTATTCGACCCGGGCGGAGCACTCGTCGGGCCAGCCCCCAACGCCATAGGTGACCTGGCGGTCGAGCCGCGGTCGGGCGGACAGTTCGCCCTGCACTGGACATACGATGAAACTGCCGAGGAAACCGCCCCTGCGGAGTTCCACGTATACAACGACGTGGACAGCTTCGGAAGCGTGAACGGCGGCGTCGTGGTGGCGACGGTGATGTATCAACTGCGGCGGGGGTATTTCGGTTGGACCAGTGGGGCGTTTGCCGACGGCAGTCGGGTGACCTGGGCGGTTCGCGCCGCCGGCGCGTCCGGATCGGAGGGTCCCGCGTCGCCGCCGGCGCTGGGTGTCGCGGTGGCGGCACTGCCCGCGGCGCCGGAAGGCATGAGCATCATGGCGGCGGATGATTGAGAGAGGGTCTGGGCTCGACATGGTGGAAGACAGCCTGCTGCGGAGGACTCACTGATGGCCACTCGATCGACTGAAGAACTGAGGCGCGATCAGACGGCGCTGCTGGAGGCCTATCGGCAGCGCCTGGGTGCTCCCGGGGCCGGCGATACGGCGAGCGTGACGTCTCCGCAGGCGGCCTTGCCCTGGGGCCGGGTCACCCAGGTGGTGACCAGCGATCCGGACTACGGCCCCCACCTGATGGTCCAGGGCCAGATCTACACGGGCTCTCCCCCGGCCCCGGCCGACGCCCCGGCAGCCCCCCTCCGCTGCTACCCCGCCCCAGGCAAGACGGCCGGCGACTACTCCACAAATGACTACGTCCGGCTGACCCCCACCGCCGGGGCGGTGATCGCCGAACCGGTCGCCTGAGGAGACGTGCCGCTCACCGAAGGAGGCCGGTGTGCAGCGAACTCGGCGGGTGAAGTCCGGTCGGGGTTGATCTACAATGTGGGCATGAAGTCCGCAGTTCCGAGTCCTTCGTCCCCCGGCGGGGTGTCTCCGCAGGTGCCTGGCGCGGCCGTTCGGCTGATGCGCGAGATTCGGTTTTCGATAGATCGGGATTGGGCCCGGGCGGCGCATGGGGTGGACGGGTTTGAAGGGGCCCTGCCGGTGACCAACTCGTGGGGGGGGTGGCCTTCCGCGGTGGGGGTGGCGCCCTATCTGGTGCTGCGGATCGTGGCCTCGGGGGTGCCGGACCCGGTCACCGGGTATCTAGTGAACATCCAGGAACTGGATCACCTGCTGCGGGGGCACGCCATCCCGCTGGCCGCCCAGCGTCTGAGCACCGAGGGGGTCGGGCTGACCGGGGAGCAGCTAGTCGCGGGGATCTGGGAGGGCGTCGGTCATCGGGCGCCGGGGCGGTGCCGGTTGGAGTCATTGACCCTTTGGACGACGCCGTATCTTTCTTATGCGGTCGTTGCGGGAGATAATTCCATGGTCGAAATGACCCAGTGTTTCGAGTTTTCGGCGTCGCACCGGCTGCACGTTCCGACGATGTCGGAAGAGGAAAACCAGCGGTTCTTCGGTAAGTGCAACAATCCCCGGGGGCACGGCCATAATTACCGGGTGGAAGTGACGGTGGCGGGACCGGCGTCGGATCGAACTGGTCGGGTTATACCCCTTCCGGAGTTCGAGTCGGTGGTCAAGCGGGAAGTCGTGGATCGTTTCGACCACAAACATCTGAACGCGGACACGGCGGAGTTTGCGGAACTGAATCCCTCGGTGGAAAACCTGGCGGTGACGATTTGGCGTCTCCTGGAGGGAGAGTTATCGCCGATTCGCCTGCGGCGCGTTCGGGTCTGGGAGACGGCCAAGACCTATGCGGAGTATTCGGGGGAGTGAAGCGTCGAGAGGCGGAGGCGTCACCGCGCCGGTCCAGGCGCAGGAGATCAGGTCGCTCGAAGGGGCGACGATCAAAGGGACCCGGTCAGTTCATTCTCCATCTTCTGACATACCTTGGGGTCGGCATCTTCGCGGTCCCGGCGTACTCCGCGGTGAGTCAGTCGAATCAGGGGAAGGCCGTTTCGGCAAGGAGGTTGAACCGTTCTCTGGTGTAATCCCTGAGTGGTTTGACGGCGATCGAATCGGCCCACATTCCTGCATAGCGCTCGAACAATTCAGGACTGAAGAGTATGAGGGTAGGGTGTTGGAGCCCGGAGTTTCTGGCGGCCAACCGCAGCAAGATGCGATCCGTCAGGCTGGCCCCCAGTTTCTTGAGGGCGCAGGAGAACAGCTTGGCGGGCCGTTGAGAAGGGAGCTTGCCGGTCTTTCGGCGCCAGATGTGTTTGACGATCAGGATGGCGCAGGTCGCGGCGACCAGGGCCCCCAAGAAGATGAGGATGTTCTCTAATTCCGGCGGCTGGGTCCGGTTGGGCTGGAAGGCATTCCGCAATCCTCTCACCCGCGTGCTGTAGTCGACCTGAGCGAAGATGGAAAGAGGCTGGATCATGGTTTGAGTACCCCCACCAGCCGGACCGTCGCGGGGCCGGCCGGCTTTTGGATACGCTTGAGCCTCTTGCCGACGTGTTGGGCGATGCGGGCGATTCGCGGGTCGGGGTCGCTCTTCTCCAGTTCGTCGAGTCTGGGGATGATGGTCACCAGCCTCAACTGATCCACGATCCACAAGGCCGAGCAGCGGTGTTCGGGGCGCGGGTCCTGGAGCATGCAGATCATCGCGGTGGCCGCTTGGGGGATCTTCATCCTCAGCAAGGCTCGGATCGCGGCGGCCCGGATGTTGGGGTCTTTGCTATCGGTCTTCGGGGCAATGAGTTTGGCACGCTGCTTGGCGCCCATGCAGTCCAGGGCGTCGATGGCGTTGGCCTGGACGGCGGGGTCGTCGTCGCTGAGGGCTCGTTCGAGAATCCGGCGGCTGGTGGCTTCGCCCAGGTACCCCAAGGCGGTCATGGTGAAGGCCCGCACCTCCGGGGTCGGATCATTGGCCAGACCGAAGACATCGTTCTGGAAGGACCCCCCAACCCGCAGGGTGGTGATGAGCCGCAGGGCCCGGAGGCGGTCGGGTGACTGAGGCGAGAGGAGCTTGACCTGGAGCTGGGTCACGAAGCCGGGGACGTACTTGATTGCGTGGTGGCCGGCGGACTTGGCCTGGACCGGGTGGAGTCGGTCGAAGTGCTGCCAAATGTCGGTGAAGTCTTCGGTGAGGCCGGCCCGGCGGAGCATGTTGGACCAAGCCTCGGGACGATCCCTGCGGGGCTTGCCCAACTGCTTGTATTCCCGGTGCTCACGGTGTTGGATCTCGCGTTGGGCCCCCCTGACGATGGCCGGGTCTTCGTGATCCAGGACGCTCTGCAGGGCCAGGGTGCTGGCCGAAGTGTTGGTCTTGATCAGGGCCAGGACCGCGGCCCGGTTGGCCGGGACGCTGTCGAGCAGCAGGAAGTTCAGCAGCAGAGAGACCTTCTGGTCGGGGGGTATTCCCAGAGAGAAGATCCAGGCGGGGGCCATGACGGCGGCATCCGGGGGGAGCGAAAAAGCCGCCTCCAAGCCGTCTCCCAGCCAGGCGAGACCGCGGATAGCCACCAGGTTCTTGCGGATGACCGGATCGCGGGCCAGCCAGCGGTGGCGAATGAACTCGGCGAAGAACTCCGGATCCTGGTGGGAGGCCAGGGCCGCGACGATGCGCCTGCGCAGCTCCGGGTAGCAGAGGGCCACGTAGGTGAAGGGGACCAGTCGCGGGCTGAGGGAGCCGGTGAATACTTCCAGCATGGCGTGGGTCAGCTTTCCGCGCTTCAGGGTGCTCTGCTGAAAGAGGCTGTCCTCCAATTCGCCGGCCAGGAACATAGCGGCGGAGACCACCTCCGGCCGGTGGTGGCTCTCGTAGCTGTTGAGGGCGTCGGTGATGGCGGTGAGCAGGTACTTGCGTTCGTCCCGCAGGAGCTTGAGGGTCTGGACGACGGTGCGCGACATGCTGCCGCCGGGTTCCTGGGCGGCCTGGAGGGCGGCGGTGGTGTCGGCATAGTCTTGGCAGTGTTTCTCGGTCAACTGCTGGAGAGTTATGGCGGCATCGGCTCGGACCTTCGGCGAACCGTCGTGGATGGCGTGCGAGGCCAGGTAGGCCAGGCGGAGGGCCCCGCTGCGGCGAATGATCTCCAGGGTGTTGAGCCGCGCCTGGCTGCTGCTGCTGCGGACGGTGCTTCGCAGGATACTGAAGAGCCGCGAGGCACCGGAGATGATCGGGGCTTGGGCCTGGGGGTCGAGTTTGCTGTATAGCGCGGGCAGGGCCTTCAGGCCGATATCATTGCCCCGCTCGAGGAGCAGGGCCACGATCTCGCATTGGTGTTCGGGACACACGTGGGGGGCGGCCGCGACCAGGGCCTGATCGGCGGCCAAGTCGTCGCATTCCCTCAGGATGTCGAAGATTCTCGGGCGTTGATCCACCGGCTCCACCTTATGCGCAGTCTGTTGGAAAATCGGCCGGTCTACGAGAGCAGGTTAGCTACGAAGTTGGACCTGGCAGCGGCGAAACGCCGGGGTCGGGAGGTCTGCGGAATCCCTTGGTGGTTCACGTGTCGTGTTTAAGAGGTGGCCGATAACCGGTTGCGTGGTCCGTTTGAGGCGCTGAGGCACCGGATCGGCGTTGTGGAGGCGACGGTTGTTCTATCGTCGCCGGCGTCATCAGCTTGAATGGAACGGTGTTTCCCCTGATCAAAGCGACTTGCCGTTTGCTGTTGGAGGCAGAGAAGGCTATCCGCGCCGTCGGGCGGCGAAGAGGTCGTAAGTCAAGTGCTTGGCTCGAAGCAGGTACTCGAGAGTGGCCAGGAAGGTCCACCG
>CAZFMS010000047.1:0-18760 GCA_964520125.1 uncultured Planctomycetaceae bacterium | reverse complement strand
CTTCCGCCGCCGAGTGGCCAGCCTGGGCGGGCGACCCGCCTCGCCGGCCAGATCGAAGATCAAGACCGACCCCCGCCGCCGGCCGGCCATCCGCCGCCGCCCGGCTCGGCAGAAGACCACCCCCGGAGTCCGCCACCGATGACGCCCGCCCCCCACTCCGAAGCCCCTTCGAACCCGCCTCGATCCCCGATCGCCTGCCCCCCACCCCGCCGCCCCCGGGGCGGGTTTGGGGTCGAAGACAGTGCGCAAGTGCGCGCGCATGCCTGCGCACTCCGCATTTGGTACAGACCGCCCGTTTCGGCCCCTAAGTCCTGTCCGGACCGCGTGTTGCAATGCGCACCGGAAGTCGCTATCCTGTCCCAAATGGCCGCCCGAAATAGTCCCGTTTTCCCCCTTTGTCCCAAATTACCCCCGGCCCCCTATTCTCGCGTAACCGCCGCCCCTGCAATGACTTAGCCCGTTTTTTCGCCCCCGAACTTTGTCCCGTTTTTCTCTGCGCGCTCCACAGGCGGTATGTCATGATTCTGACGAGGCTTCTGGTTGCACCTGACTCGGACACGTAACCCGGAGGTCGCAGATGAGGGCTCATCGGGCAATGGTTCAGAAGTCCAGCGGTGAGAGGTGGTTAAGCTCGCCTGGCTTTGGCCGTTGGACACCTGGCCAGTGGGACCGTAGCCAGAATGTAATCCTGGCCTGAATCGGAGGGCAGCTCAAGTCAAGCGATGTCCATGGTGGTGCCGGGCGACGGTTGCCGGCCGGGGTCAGCGACTCCATCATCCGACAAGCGACTCGCGCCCCAGCCCACGCTGACGGCCCCCCTCGCTAGGGCGCCAAGAGGGAGTCCAGGAAGAGCTGGATGTCATTGCCATCCGTGCTGCCGTCGCCGTTCAGATCGCCGGCCGCGACGTGCGCAGGATCAGGATCCGAGCCAAGCAGGACGCCGAAGAGCACGGCGCCGTCGTCGAGATCGATGATCCCATCGCAATTGACATCGCCGGGGTTGATACACACCAAAGCGCCGCCGTCGACGCTCTCCACCGTCGCCCCCTCATCAATCAGATTATCGTAGTACACGTGGCAGTTGATCAAGCGAACCAACGCGCCGGCGCCCAGGCTCAAGGTGTGGACGTAGAGGGCCTCGCACCCCGGGCCGGCGAAGTTGTCGAAGTTGTCCACGAAATCGACCGTGCTGCCGGCCTCGATGCGCAGCGTGCCCATGGCGAAGTTGTCGATGAAGCCGGATGGATTCGGGCCCCGAAGTTCGCCGGCCAATTCGAAGGTCTGGGCCACGCGGGTGATACCGTTCATGGTCATCGGGCCGGACTCCCAGTCAAACAGCAGGGCGTCAGGGTTGGTGGCTTGATTGTCGAAGTTGCCGGCCAGCTCGAAGGTGGTGGTGGCCTGCACATGCACTTCGACGGCTCCCGAGAGGAACAGGTCGCCGCCCACGGTGACGTTGGATTGCCCCATCATGCCCAGCTCCGGCGGGGTGCAGCCCAGTCTGCTGCCCGGGCAGCTGGTAATCGCCAGGTCGCCGGTAACGTTGAGCGTGGTGAGGTCCAGTAGGAGCACCTGGCCACCCAGACCGCTGGACTGAATGGCGAGACTTTCGACCTCCAAGGTGACGGAGGATAATCCCGTGCTCTGAATCACACCACCGGCATCGACAATCAGGGGGCCGTTTACGACCAGGGTGCCGCCGTCCAACTCGACCAGGCCGCTGGCTGAGATCAGGTTATTGCCCAGGACAACCAATGACGCCACCGTCACGTCGGCCGACCCACCCCTGCTCAGCGAACCATCCAGCCTCAGGCGCGGTGGCGTGCAACCGCGCTGGATCCCGAGGCAGTTCCAGGAACTGCCGTCTACCACGACGGCTCCAGTCGCCTCGAGGGTCATCAACTCGGAGAGCAACACCTCGCCGCCGTTGGCCGCGCCGGAAACCAAGAGGTCGCCGGTGATCAGCCCGGCCGATGACCCGGCGGTGCCTTGATACGATCCGCCATCGGTGACCGTCATGGACTCGGTCAGGCTGATCGCGGCGTCGCCGTTCACTTCGACCAGAGCGCTGCTGGTGATTTCCATTGAGGATCCGGTAATCGAAGTGGGAGTGCCGCCCGGCAGAAGCTGGATCGTTCCGCCATCAGCACGATAGGAGCCCGTGCCGGTTACGGCGACGTTGGTCACCAGCAGCGTGGCCCCGTTGGTGGCCTCGAAGATGCCGTTGTTCGTCTTGGCGTTGGGTCCTTCGATGGAGAGGACGGTCGCGGCGGTGTTGGCCAGGATGGTGCCCATGTTGACGAGATTGGCATCGATGACCCCCTCACCCTCGATGGTGGCCCAGTTGGTGATTACATTTGCGGGATCTGTAGAAGACACGGAGGCGGTGCCGGCACTTAGCTGAACTGAGGATTCTCCGGTCAGGTCGAAAGAAACAGCGGCGAACAGAGTTCGATCGGCCCCGATGATAAGACGGCCATCGATGAGGATGCCGTCAGAGGTGGCGATGGTCAGGTCGCCGACGTCAGTCATGTTTACAACGGCATCGGTCCCCAGAATCAAGGTATCGATGGTGGATTGCATGTCGAGAAGGACGATGTCCGTGGACTGCAAGACATTGACGCTGAAGGTGCGCACCGCTCCGTTGTCGGGTGCTTCGACGGGGTACCAGTTATTGGGATCACTCCAGAGCTGACCCGGCAGCCTTGACGGGTTGCTGGTACCGCCCCCCACGAATTCGCTGCACCGGTCAGGGATGCCATCCGGCGGGCTCACATCAGGTTCCGTGCCGTCATTAATGTCGCACCAGTCCGGCACGCTATTGTTGTTGCAGTCGCCGCAGGCAGTGTCGCCCAGGCAGTCGGCAATGTCGCACTCATCGAGAATACCATTGGAGTTACAGTCATCACAGTCAGGATCTCCCACGCAGCCGGCAAGTTCGCATTCGTCGGGGATGCCGTTGGAGTTGCAGTCGTCGCTGGTCAAATCGGCAATGTCGCATTCATCGATGATGTCGTTGAGGTTGCAGTCGTCGCAGGCGGGCTGGCCGGCGCAATCGGCAAGCTCGCATTCGTCGGGGATGCCGTTAGTGTTGCAATCATCGCTGGTCAGGTTGGAGATGTCACATTCGTCCGGCACCGTGTTGCTGTTGCAGTCGCCACATTCGGGATCGCCGATGCAGTCGGCGATGTCGCATTCGTCCGGAATCTCGTTGGTGTTGCAATCCTGGCTGAGACCGCATCCCGGCAGGGCACAGGTACCGCCCTGAGCGGCACAATCTAGGTCACACCCGTCGGGCAAGCCGTTGCCGTTGCAGTCCGGGAAGACCTGCACCCTGACGTTATCCAAGGCCATGGCGTGCCCGTTGGCGGTGAGGATCGAACCGAGAATGACGGAATCGAATCCGAAGGCATTGGGGCGCACCTCGGTCTCCGATAGCGTGCCATCGACGAAGAATCTGACCTCGGTGTCGCTGATCCTGATCATCATCTCGTGCCAGTCAGGCAAGCGATTCGGCGCAGAACCCTCATCCAGCGTCTGCCATTCGACACTGGACCACAGCCGTCCCTGGTACCGGGTCGCGTCGAAGATGTCCGGTGGAGTAGTCTGGTTCATGACTCCGATGGCCAGCAAGTTCTCGAGGTCGCCGACCTCGAATGCGTCGCCGGAGTACCCCCGTAACTCCGCATAATGGCGGGCCCCGAACCAACTGCTACCTTGCCCGCCCGGGTCCAGCCAGAGGTCATAACGGAAGACCACCAAGGCCCCGCCGGCGCCGCCGACGTCGGTCCCGAGGTTGTGGGTGTATCGTCCCAGGAAGTTCGCCGACGGGCTGGGCATGGCCAGCGATTGACCGGGATTGCCGAAGGCGAGGTCGAGATAATACTCGGAGTTCCCGGTATCCGGCCACACCAGTTCGAAGGCCGCCTGATCGGGGTAGGCCTCGAACGGTTCGAAGAAATCGAACAGCAGTCCCTCGCACACGTCACCGATGCCGTCGGCATCCGTATCGGCTTGGGCGGGGTTCGGGTCGTTCGGACAGTTGTCGCAGACATCTCCCCGCCCATCTGCGTCCAGGTCCAGTTGATCGGAGTTGACGACACTGGGGCAGTTGTCACAGACGTCTCCCACCGCGTCGCCATCCTCATCCTCTTGTTTGGGGTCGTATCCGGTAGGACAAATGTCGCAGTCGTCGATGATTTCGTCTTTGTCGGCGTCAGGTTCACAGCCATCAGGTATCGCGTTGCCGTTGCAGTCCAGACAGGCGAGTTCACCGTCGCAGTTGGCAATGTCGCAGTCGTCCGGTATGCCGTTGGAATTGCAGTCCAGGAAGACGATGTCGGCGATGCTTCGCGGCAGTAGCTGGTACACTTCGCCCGGTGTGCCGGTGGGCAGGTTGGCGACGTCGAATTGGTTGAAGACGCCGGTGATATCGATCTGCCCGCACGGAATCGTCGCCCCGACCAAGTCCAGATCATTCGTCGCGATGCGAACGAGAGCGCTCTGCGAGCCGTCGGTAACCGTATAATCCGTCAGGCCCAGGAATGTGCCGCTCTGTTCGAAAGTCACGCCGGAGAGCTTGACCAGCATGCTCTCATACCCCTCAGCCGTGGGACTGAAGTCCTGGAAATCCGCGACGGCTACCGAAATCGGATCGGGGATACCCACGGCCCCGTCGTTGGTCAGACTGAAAGGACCGGCGCTCAGGACAAGCTCAAACAGCCCATTGAACGAGCCGGTAAACGCGTTGATGGTGATCGAATCGCCTTCACCGGCCAAGGCCAGGAGCGAGTCAACATTAGCGTTGTTCCCGAACACCGTGATGCCGCCGGTTGCATCCTGGATATGGAAGTTCTTGGAGTTGACGCTGGCAATCAGATCGGTGGCCGAACTGATCACCACGTTACCCACGGTTACCTCTACTCCTACACCCGCGGCTCGAGCAGCAGCCACCGTTTCGCATTCATCCAGGATGCCGTTGGCGTTGTTGTCCTGGCTGGTGCCTTCAGCGATGTCACACGTATCCCGCTCGCCGTTCCCGTTGCAGTCGGGATCATCGCTCGCCACCGCCCGGATCAACCAGTTCCCGGGCAAGCCGAAAGAGTCGATCAGCCCCAGGAGTTCATTATTGCTCAGGTTGTTGATGTCCCCCGTTCCGGCATCACCACCGGCGACCCAACTACGCAGTTGGGACGGAAGAGTCTGGTCGATCGAAGCGGGGAAGGTATCCAGCGGGTGACTCACGAAGGCACCGACGAAGAAACTGTCGCCGGGATTGCCCACGAACGTAGGCGCAACGGGAACAACCGTGAAGAAGTCGGTGTTGGTGTTGGCGGTGTTGACGGCGGTCGTAGTCAGCAGGACGGCGTCGACGGGGTCGCCGTCGTTGTTCGGATCATCGTAGAGCAGGACGGTGGTCAAAACTCCGTTGGGAACGGACCCCCAGGCCAAACTGACCCACCAAATCGTCTCTCCACCGGGAAGGACGTTGAATTGGTTCAGCCAAATGATATCGCCGCCTCCGCTCAAACCGATGCCGTTTTCGTGTGAGCCGTCGTCCAGGCTGTACGTGGTGCCGTCGCACTCGTCCGGCACTGCGTTGCTGTCACAGTCTTCGCTGGTCTCGCTGGACAGATCGACATCATCGGCCTGGCTGTTCTGGTTGCAGTTGTCGGCCGCGGGCAAGCAGGTCACCTGGGCGTTGTACTCCGTCACGCAGGGCACGCCGGTCTGGTTCCGAGGAGCTGCGTACAGCCAGTACGTGCCTGGCCCCACGAGAGCGCTCACCAGGTCCGGAGTACAGGGCGCTCCGTAGGCGTACGGACTGAGACTCCCGGTCATCGTCGCACAGTCTCCGGAGCCGGGGGGAGTAGTCTGGACAAACCCGATGAAGCTGGGGAAACCGGCCGTCACCGTCCAGGTAACGATCGCTTCCTCGGTGACCAGCAACTCGTACCAATCGGTGTCCCGGACAGTGCCGCCCTTGGGACCCAGGAATGTCCCGGCCGCGCCGCAAACGGTCTGGCCGCAGACAATCGACCAGAATGCCTCAGGATCCGAATTGCACCCGCCGTTGAATAGGTCGTCGTAGCTGTTGACGCAGACCGGCTCACCCTCCGGGGTTGCCCCGGGGTCGCAGGCCTGGTCGCAAGGACACTGGGTGCAGTCGATGTCGGGACCGAGCCAGAGGTCGGGGCAGTCGGCCTCGGTGGTGACGTCGCAGGTGTCGTCGGGATGGCAGCAGCCACCGGAGCATGCGCAGAGGAACTCCAGCGTGTACTGACCGCGGTCAGACTCGTCCCAGGCAGCGACCTGCACGTAATACGTATCATCGACAATCAGGCCGGTCACGCATAGATCACCGAGGAGCCCGGTCGGTCCGCAGTCGTCTTCGCTGCAGGCGATCTCGGTCAGCGTGTTGCACGGATCCCCCATGTTGCCGACGCTGTACAGGGCGATTAGCGAGTCGTCGGCCGGAGCGACACTACTACAGGTAACCAGGCGAGTCTCAGTGTTGGTGGCTACGAACTTGTACCAGACCGTGCCGACGCCCTGAGTGCCCGCTCCCCCACCGTGGCAACTGAAGCCCGGATCGCTTGGGCTGGTGGTGGCCAGGGTATTGTCGAAGAAATAGGTATTGCCGCACACGATCGTCTCGGCAGCCGCGCAATCGTCGATGGCCGGTACGCCCCGTGGCGTGCCGCTACCGTCCGGAGACGACACGGACGGCCGGTGCTCGAGCGTATGACCGGCGGAGATTCCCCTCTCGCCCAGGATGCTTGCCTGGTTGTGGTCCTGGGCGGCTGCTGGCCCGGCCAGGCTCAAGACGACCAGCATCATCTTGAACAAGTAAATTGTTGGTTGGTGCGCTTGCATGGATCAGCCCTCCCAGCTAAATCGTCGAGCGCGGGGACGTCGTGGCAATTTGGATTTGGGCTCCGTTCGTCCTGCCGACGGCGTCCCCTGCGGCCCGAGCAATGGGTTCCAGATCGACGGATTCATTGTACAGCCATGATGTCTTCTGTCCAACACATTCTGCCCAACCCCGGATCATTCCAAGGGCGGTGATTGGCAGCACCTGCCGTCGAGGGTGGAAGCACCCGCGAAGTTGTGCCTTGACGCAGGCCTAACCCGCGGCCTCCTCCACAGCCCGAATGACGTGCAAGTGCCTTTTCCAGCAGGACATACGGAAACCCGCGAATACCTCGATGACCGCCGGTTCAGGCTCCCCGGGACGGGTCGGCGCTGGGGGAGTCGGACAGCGCCGACCCTTGGGGGCGGCAGTAGGGGAGAAGGGCGAGCCGGGGAGGGCCTGGTGGATGCGTTAAGGCTCCTGCCGGCCATGATGTACATAAACACTCCTAAATAGACGTCTGGATCAACGCCGGCGTCTTCCGCGACCCCTTCCGCTGCACGCTGGAACACGCCGTAAGAGGTACGCGGGGCGCGGGGGGTTTCTTTCTCGGTTAATTACGTTTTTTCTGGAGCGGCGACGAACGGCCCGCGGCTGGGAGACGGTGGGATAGGCCCTCTCACGGCGGATTCGATGCCAGCGCGGCCTCCGCTTCGGTGCGGAGTTGCTCCAGATCGGCGATGGACTCGAACCACAGGATGCCCCGGTCGGCGGTGGCTATCATGCCTGCGTCCTGAAGCGCAACCGGCCAGTTCGCGGTGGCGATCTCGAGATGTTCGCGGGCGACGTCCCCGTGGCCCAGTCGTGCCTCGGCGATGGCCAGGATCAAATGGGGGTTGGGGGCCTTGTTGTTTAACTTCAACGCCTGGCCGGCGTTGTCCGCGGCGTCCGGCCAGTGTTGGCGGCGCAGATGGGCCTCGGCGAGGATACGCTTGATCCTGGCATCGCTCTCATCCAGTCCGCCAAGCCCATCGGCGGTGATCGCCGCCGCCAGGGCTTTTTGGGCATCGATGCAACCGGCCAGGTGGAGACGGATCTTGGCCTCCAGCAGCTTGGCGGCCCTGGTGACGGCTTTGTCTTGGCCCAGTCCCAAGGCCTTCTCGAGCGAGGCCAGGGCCTCGGGTTTGGACAACTGCAGTTGAACGGCCGCTAGATTGTGCCAGGGCATGAAGCCGCCGGCTTCTCCGACCAGGTCGACCGCCGTAAGTAGGCATTCCTCGGCCTCCGGCACATCACCACTGACCGCATAGGCGTTTGCCAGGCTGACCAAGTTCGCATAGTGCCGTGGGTCAACGGCAACTCCTCTTCGGTGAGTGTCAATCGCATCCTGGAACCGCCCCCGCATTCGGAGGATAACCCCTTTGGTGTTCCATATGTCAACGCTGTTGTGATCGACCCGCAGGGCTCGTTCCAGCAGGCCGTCGGCCTCTGCCAGTAGGGCGGCGTCACGCTGCTTGTTGTATTGATCCTTCTTGGCGCTGGCATAATTGTAGAGGCCTCTAATATTGTCTGGATCAAGCTCGAGGGCCTCCTCGAATTTCTGCTCGGCGGCCTGCCACCGGTGGGCGTCCCAATTCGACACTCCTTCGTGGATCAGCCTGGCCACCGTTTCCACACGGGCCCGGGCTTCCTCTTCATCAGCCTGCCTGGCCTTGCTGACCGCGAACACCACTGCGACGGTCAGCAGCAGCATCGAACAGGCCGCGATGGTTGCGGCCCGGTGTCGCCGCACGAATTTCCACACTGTCTTGAGGAAACTGCGCTTGGTCTTGATCGGCAGGCCCAGGATGTATCGTCGCAGCTCATCGGCCAACTCCCGGGCCGTGGGAAAGCGGGCGTCCGGGTCCTTCTCCAGCGACCTCATGCAGATCAAATCCAGGTCGCGCGGCACCGGAGGAATGACCTTTCGCGGCGACGGAGGATCCCGGGTAATGATCATCCCCAGGGTCTCCTTGTCGTCCCGCCCTTTGAAAGCCGGCTGAAAGACCAGCAGCTCGTACATGGTGGCCCCGAGGGAGTAGATGTCCGTACGGTGATCCACCTTCATCCGCTTGGCCATGGCCTGCTCGGGGCTCATGTATCGCAGGGTGCCGATCAGCGAGCCGGTGCCGGTCACCGACAGATCGCCCTTGCTCTTGGCCAGGCCGAAGTCCAGCAGCATGATCCGCCCGTCGAGAGACAGCAGCAGATTGCTCGGCTTGATGTCGCGGTGGATAATCGCCTGCGAGTGGGCATGATGGAGGGCGTCGGCGGCGTCGGCCATCCACTGGGCCACGTGTTGGTAATACACCCGACCGCGGCTGGTGGTGTCTGTGCCGACCTCGGTGGAGTGCGAGGAAGCCGAGTCGTCGCCCGACGCCGCCACCCCCATCGGTAGGGTTTCATCCGTTCTCGGGGGCAGACCGATCATCTCCGCCAGGGCCGTCTGAGAAGCGGCCGGGGCATTGGCCTTGGCGAAGCAACGGATCATCTCGCTGAGCGAACGACCTTCGATGAGTTCCATCGCATAGTAATAGGTATGGCCCGACTCACCGAAGTCATAGATGGGCACGATGTGGGTGTGGTGCAGCTTGGCCGCGGCGGTGGCCTCACGCCGAAATCGGGCAATCGCCTCCTGGTTGGCCGAACCGGCCAGGGCCGGCAGGACCTTCAACGCCACCCGCCGATTCAGCTTGATCTGGATCGCCTCATAGACGACACCCATTCCCCCGCGGCCCAGTTCCTTGAGGATCCGGTAGCCTTCAATGTCGATGAAGTCTCGCGGGCGGTGATCCTCTGGATGAACCTCCGTTTCATTCGCGGAAGGCCCATCTACCGATGGCGGCAATCCCGCACCGCCCTGCGACTCGAGGGGCAACCGCTCTTCTCCCAGTTCGACGCCGCGGAGGTCTCCGATCAGTTTCTCATGGGCCGCGAGGTACGCCGACCGGCGCCGGGCACACGGCGGGCAGTCCTTCAAGTGTGATTCGACCCAGGCCCGTTCCCGGCCGCCCATCACGCCGGTGTAGTAACGATCCAGGTCGTTCTCACTCAGACATTCGGCCATTCTATCACTCTGCGTCGTCCAGCAGCCGGGCCAGTCGTTTGCGAAGCTTGGTGGCGATTCGCCACTTGCTCAGGTGGACCTCATTGGGGTTCATATCCAGCGATCTGCAGACTTCTTCGATCGGCCGCTCTTCCAATACGTAGCATCGGAAGGCCTCCAGCGTCGAGGTCTTCACTTCTTTTCGGATTTGCTCGAGACAGTGGAGAAGGTGCTCGCGGAGCCAAATCCGATCGAACATCTCCTCCGGTGACTGCTCCCGGCCCTTGACCCGCTCCAATTGGCCGGTCTTGGCCTGACCGCACCTCGGCCGCCGTTGCATATCACGGACCCGGTTGTTGACCATGGTCCGCAGCCAGCCCTTGAACTTGCCCTTCCGCGGATCGTAGGCGAAGCCCTTGATGTGGGCCTGGATGGCGGTCATGCAGTGCTGGGTGATGTCTTCCGCGTCCGCATGACCGAGGCCCCGAGCCCGGGCGAATCTACCCAGCATCGGCCGGTAGATCACGTCGAACTCCCGCCAGGCCTCCGAGTCGCGGGGATTCTTGACGCGCCGCAACAGGCTTCCTCGTGTCGTGTCCAATGCCCGCTGGTCCTCCTACATGCTCCATCATACCAGCAGTCCTGTCCAACAACATAGCCGCGAACCTCCTGCACGCCCCGGTGGCAGTGGCTCCGGCCGGCCCGCAGCCCGGGCTGATCCTCCTCATAGAGCCGTACGCCCTGCTGCCCGGTCATGCATGACTTGACGGGTGGACCACCAGGTGGGTGGGCGTCCGGGGGTACGGCATAGACCGGGCCGAGGACGGCCCGGTTCACTCGAACCCTCAAACCAACATTGACAGAGTCCTAGCCGGGGTGTTTCTTTCGCCACGGTTCGACGCCGCTCAGAAAAAAAACTTCCCCGCCCGCGAAAGAAAGTCTCCGTCTCCCGCGTACCCCTTACGGCATCTCCCGGCGTACATCGGGAGGCGTCACGGAAAGCAACGGCGTCTATGGTGACGCCGACGATCGGAGCAATCATGTACCTGCTTACCAACAGGAGACCCAGCGAATTCACCCGACCGTTGCCTATTCACACTTCTCCCCTACTGCCACCCCTCCAAGGGTCGGCGCTGCCCGACTCCCCCAGCGCCGACCCTCCCCGGGGAGGACGATCCGGTGGTCGGGATGAAAGGCGAGGATTCCCGTATGTCCGGTGGCCAACCTCTGCCTGGCGATTCATGGCTTACGGCGGTCAGAACGCGTTGTATCAGAAGCACCGAAGCCGTATAATGACTCTTTTGATCTGGCATCGATCGGGCCACCAAGGGCTCCATCGACCGGAGAGTTGAAGCACAAGTCCTGGGGGCCGTCCCGCCTGCTTGCCCGGAGGAAACGCTTGGAGGGCTAACCCATGGACACTGAGCAGCAAACCCGCCACCTGTCGAACCTGCTCCCGGTCATGCCCAAGCTACCTGCTCCCGGGCCTGTCCGTCAGGCAGAGGAAGATCCTCCCGGCCGGGGGCTGGTCAGGACATAGCGGTGGTAGTAGGCGATGCCCAGGCAGGTCAGGGGGATGGCCAGGACCAGGCCGAAGAAGCCCAGCAGCTTGCCCCAGACAAACACGCCGAGAAGGATGGCGACGGGCCGCAAGCCGGTGGCCTGGCCCATCACCCGCGGCACGATCACCGCGTCCTGGAACAACTGAATAACGGCGAAGACCAGCAGCACCAGGCCCAAGGAGGCCGGCACGCTGCTGCTCATCTCGATCGACCGAAGCAGGGCCAACAGGGCGGCGGGAACGAGGGCCACAATCTGAAGGTAGGGCACCATGTTCAGCACCCCGATGAACAACCCCAGCGGTATGGCCATGGGTAGACCGATGATGGAGAAGCCGATGGAGAAGAGGATGCCCACCGAGGCGGCGACGATGAACTGCCCCCTAAAATAACGCCGCAGGGCCTCCTTGAACTCGCCGAGGAATCCCAGGATGCCGTCGCGATACCTCGGCGGAAGCAGGCTGCTGCCCGCCCGGGAATACTCGTTGAAGTCCAGCAGCAGGAAGACCAGGTAGATCATGATCACGATCAGCACGGTCATGCCCAACACCAACTCGACCGTGAAGTTGATCACCGTGACGCCCCCGACGGCCAGCCGCTTCATCGCGTCGAAGAGCAAGGCCCGAAACTCCTGGGTCTTGACGAACTCGGTCGCCTGGTTCATGAGCACGCCGACGTAGGTGCCGTCCACCCGGTCAAGAAGCCGACCAAGCCGGACCTGGCGGGATTCCTCTCCCTTCGTCCGTTGGTAGTCGTCCAGTCCCTCCAGCAGCTCACTCAGCCCCAACGCCGATGGTTCGCCCGGGGCGGCCCGCGACGTGGCCGCGGGCATAGTCGCGAGACCATCCGCCGGCGCGGACGCAGCGCCGTCGGTCGCAGGCCGACTCACCGCAGCGGCCGCCAACGTACCGGAAAGATCAGCGCGCAGGCCCCGCAAGGACTGCTCGAATCGACTGAGTTGGCCGAACATCAGCGGCACCGCAACCAGCAGTGTGGCACAGCCCAGAATGCCCAAACCAAAGAGCGTGGCCAACACTGCCAGCCAGCGATGTTTGACCTTCTGCTCGATTCTGGTCACCACCGGATTCAACAGGTAGGCCAGGATGACGGCCATCGCGAAGGGCACCAGCACGTCGGACAGATGCCGCATCAGGGCGAAGAGCCCGACGACGACTCCGACGGTCAAGACCAGGCGGACCACGCGGTCCAAGGTGAACTGCTGCTCGTTTTCATTCATGGAGACCCTCGCCCAGATCTTCAAGCCGCGTTGCCACCCTGACCCTGGCGCGCAACTCAGCAAGCCGGAGAGAGCAGTTTGCCCCGAATGGGCAAAGAGGTCAACGCCCGCAACAGAGCTGCGGAGCCATGGGGCCAGTCCTACCGATCACCGGCCCCCGATCCCGCCTGGCGGTGATCCCACGGCTTATTCTGGGCGACGGTCTTAGCAGTACAGCGCAAAGTAAGGGGCCACTCCGCCTGAGAGCCCCCGAGCTTGCTCGGGGGGTACGTTCCCACGTGTTGCCGGGCCACCCCCCCGACCAAGGTCGGGGGCTCTTGGGGCGCTATTGGCGAAACCTTGCGCTGTACTGTCAGGCGCTGCGGGGCCCTCGGTGAGCTTGCCGCTCGACCGGTCAGTCAGGACAATCGGCCCGGCTCATCGTCCGTCGGCGGCCGCGCGGGTCTCAGGGCGATCCTGGCCCTGGCAGCGCGGTCCGGTGGACCGACCGATGATCAATCTTGGGAGACGTTGAATGGCTGCTGAAATGATCCCCTTTTCGCTGCCCCATCGGGAAGTCGCCTGGCAGATCGAACGCGGCCGGAGGCTGGTCGAGGAAATGAAGCAGCGCCGAAGCTGCCGGGAGTTCTCCAGCCGGCCGGTCGACCGTCGGGTGCTTGAACTCGCCCTGGGCGTCGCCCACACCGCCCCGAGCGGGGCCAACCGCCAGCCCTGGCGCTTCGTCGCCATAGACGACCCGGCCATAAAGCGTGAGATCCGCCTGGCCGCCGAAGAAGAAGAGCGGACCAACTACGAGCAACGCTTCCCTCCAGCCTGGCTGGAGGCCCTGGGACCGCTCGGTACGACGTGGGAAAAGCCCTTCTTGGAGACGGTGCCCTGGCTGGTGGTGATCTTCCGCGTCGATTGGGAGAATCGCGACGGTGGCCAGGTGAAGAATTACTATCCGGTCGAGAGCACCGGTCTGGCCGCCGGCTTTTTCCTGATGGCCTGTCACCAGCTCGGCTTGGCCACCCTCACCCACACGCCCAGTCCCATGGGATTCCTCCGGGACATCTGCCGACGCCCCCCGAACGAAAAGCCCTACCTGCTCGTGCCGGTCGGCTATCCAGCGGCGAGCGCCCGAGTGCCGGACCTGAAAAGGAAGCCCCTGGACGCAGTGGTGCAATGGAATCGGGCGTAGCCCACCCTTGATCAGCCTTGCGTTCCGCTGATTTGCGCACCAGGGGGTCCATGATTCTTCGTGCAGGTGCCCAACCGGCCGAAGGGAGGACAATCACCCCGAACCAGGTGAGTCAAGAAGGGGGGGAGTTTCATCCAGCCCCAGTATCGGATAAGGGGGCCGAAATGGCCTTTGCATCAGCGCGAAGCTCCACTCCATCGGGTCGGCTCCTGCCACAAGTGTCCGAGAGCGCTATAACCACCTTAAACCCGCGGTATTGACTCCCAGTCCGTCGAGTGGACCGCCGGGAAGGGCCGACCAACAAGACCTGTCAGGAAAGGACCGGAGCATGCCTACGAACACCCAGACCCATACTACCCGCAATCTGCGTCTCACTGTGGGGGCCACGGCCCTGATAGCAGCCAGCGCCCTGATCGCCAACCAAGTTGCCTCCCAGGAACCAGGAGCCCCGCCGAGCGAAGCCGGCCAGCCTCCTGCCGAGCAAATGGCCCAGATGATGGAGGCAATGAAGAAATGGGAAACGCTTGCCGCGCCGGCGGAGCAACACAAGCATCTGGAACCAATGGTGGGGACCTGGGACTTGACCATCAAGATATGGATGGGGGGACCGGGCACACCCGCGGCCGAATCCACTGGCACGTCGACCATCCGTTGGATCCTGGGCAAACGCTTCCTGCTGGAGGAGATGAAGGCCGAAATGGACATGGGCCCCATGGGTAAACATGATTTCGAGGGCTTGGGCCTGAGCGGATACGACAACTACAAGAACATGTACGTGAACAGCTGGGCGGACAACATGGGCACGCAGTTGCTCACCATGCGGGGCACCCGGCACCCCACGACCGGGGTGTTTACCGCCTACGGAGAAATGGACGAACCCATGCTCGACTTGCAGGACCGGATGGTCAAGTACGTAACCCGGGTCATCAACGAGGACCAGCACGTCTTCGAGATGTATGACCTACCTGCCGGTGAAGATTATCGGGTCATGGAAATCACCTACACGCGCAGGAAGTAATATCCCGCGGCGGTCGACGCCGGAACGGCGAAGTCCGGGGGCGATGGTTGGACAGCCAATGGTGGCTGACCGTTACGCCCGGCGCGTCGTCGGGTCGGTGACGGTCGAGATTGAAGCGCCTGTCAGGGCGATGTTCTCGGAGAGAGGAGTAATCACCATGAACCGAATCCACCGAATAAGCTGCGCGGCCGTAGTAGGCTGCTTCATCGGGTCCCAGGCTTGGGCACCGCCGCAGGCCCTGGCGGACTTTGAATTCGTGGATCTGACCACGATCGACGGCATAAACATCGCTGGTGACGCCCTGCAGACCGGAGCCGTCCTGCGCATCGTCCCGGCAGCGATCACCCAGACCGGGGCGGCATGGTTCGCCACCCGGCAACAGGTCTCCGGCGGCTTCGACACCACCTTCCAGTTTCAGTTGTCCAATCCGGCAGTCGCCGACGGTTCCGGACAGTTGGGAGGGGATGGATTCGCCTTCGTCATCCAAACGGCCAGCGCCGGGGTTCTGAGCGACGTCGGTGGGTTCGGCCTGGGGTACCAGGGCATTCCCTCGTCCATCGCCGTCGAGTTTGATACCTGGCTCAACGGTGGTCTGGGCGACCCCACCTCGAACCACGTCGGAGTCATGTCTCGCGCCGATCTCGGCAACCAGACCGATCACGCGACCGCGGGCCTGGCCCTCGCCCAGGTGCCCGGCGACTTCAACGACGGCGTCGTTCGTAGCGTAAGAATCCTCTATGACCCCAATGTGCTGTCGGTCTTCATCGATGATCTCATCAACCCGATTCTGACCGTCGCCACCGACCTGGATGGTCTTTTGGCCCTGGATAACGGCGGCGCCTTCGTTGGATTCACCGCGGCCACCGGTGGGGCCTACGCCGACCATGACATCCTCTCCTGGTCTTTCACCGCTTCCGGACCGGGATGCGAGGTGCCCGAAGACGATCCTGACGGCGACGGAGTGCCCGATTGCTTCGACGGCTGTCCCAACGACGCCGCGAAGATAGAGGAGGGCCTCTGTGGATGCGGCGTGGCAGACACGGACACCGACGCCGATGGTGTCGCCGATTGCCTTGACAACTGCCCCAACACGGCCAACTCCGATCAGGCCGACTCGGACGGCGACGCCCTCGGCGACGCCTGCGAATCCCCACCCGTCGGCCAGCCGGTCGGGGACTGCGGCTGCGGAGTGGGCACCAGCTTGGTCCTGCCCTTCACCATAGCCGGCTGGTTCGGCATGAGAGGCCGCTATCGACGGCAAACCCGCCGACATTAGCAGAAAGCCGCAATAGGGAGCCGCGACCATTGGCGGGGCGGTTGGCGTCCCCTGGCGCCGGGTTCCCCAGGCGGCTCTTCCTCCGGCGTCCACCCGAGTAATCGATGTGCGCGCAGTCCCGACCAAGGTTGGTACCGTCCCACCCCCAGCCTAGATCACCGCAGCCAATCCACGCTGCGGACTGGTCTGGCCGAATGCGAAATCCACCGACTCGCAGAAAAAGGCGATCTTCCCTGATGGGGAGAATGCTGCCGGCCTGATTGGGCCGAGGACGTTCCCGACTCAGGAATCGTCGAAAGGGGCTGGTGATGGGCTCAGAACCCGCCCCAGCACGCCCAGGGACGATTCGGGCCCTCCTTCGGTCGTGGAAGGGCTTCAAGACTCTCCAATCGATCGACCAGGTGGGGAACAAGGCCTCGCCACCATGCCTCCCCGGACCGTTATGTGGACTTTCATCGTGAGATCTGTTAAGGTGAATGTCTAGATTGGAACTGTTGCGCAACGGATCGGGCCAGAGAGGGGCTCGTGGGGCCAGCGTGCTGCCCCTGCGAGACGGCACCGCGGGAGAGGTGGATCCTTGATGGGCTCTCCGAGCCTGTTTCTTGCGTGAACTGACCGAAGACCGCAGTGATCGATTGCCTCGATCAGCGGCCTTTTGTCCTCGCCTGCCCCCCTGCCCTCCCAATTGATTGTCCGGTTCCTGTCGAGGTGGTGGAGATTGTGGTCTTGGCTAAGCGAGCCAACGGTCCTGGGGACATGAAAAGGAGTCATTTTATGAAGCGTCTTACCTTACTTTCCGGAATCGTGGCCTGCGCTTGTCTGGCCGCCGTCGTATTGGCGGAAGAGGCGGACCAAAGAGCGGCAGCGGGGGCTGAACGAACTGTGTCCATCGCCGGGGACCTGGACCAACTTGACGTTCCAACCCAGGCCGCCGCGGCTCGGTTCTCGCAGCAGCACCCCGGAGCCCGGTTCTACCAGGATGGCTCGCGGATCAAGCGGGTGTATGGCCCGGCGTTCGGTTTCGGCAGCGACGCTCAGGTCACTGCGGAGCAGTTCCGCATCGACTACGCCGAGCTATTCGGGGTCGCCCCCCAGGATCTGGAACCGGTCAGCCTTCTCGCTGACGCCCGCCACACCCAGCCGGTGATGTACGACCGACTGACCGGGGAGTACAAGTTCACCCTGGTCCATTACTCCCAGCACCAGCAGGGGATTCCGGTGTTCCGTGCCGACCTCCGCTTGTTGGTGCGCAACGAGGAAGGCTACCCGTTGGTCTTGGCCGCGGCGAACCTCCGCGACCTCGGCGACTTCAGCGCCCCGGCCGCCGAATACGATGCCGAGGCGGGACGCCGCGCGGCCATCGACCGCATTCCCAGTCTGATCAACTTCACCGATCCCCAGGTGGTCGTCTGGGCCGGCGTCGAGGAGATGGAAGTCGCCCCCGCGGTGGCCCTCACCTTCATCGCCGACAACTACGGAAACCCGGACGCCGACAAGCCCCAGAAGTGGGTCTTCGTCACCGCCGCGTCCTCGGGCACCATCCTGTACCAAGAAGACCAGATCATCTTCACGGATGTGACCGGTAACGTGCAGGGCGTCGCCACCGAGAGCGTCGGTGCCGATATCTGCGAGGATGAGTCGCCGATGAACCTGCCCTATGCCTTCGTGAACATTCCCGAAACCAGCATGGGGAGCTATGCCGACGAGAACGGCGACTTCGTGATTCCCAACGGGGGCACCTCCGACGTCACCGTGCAATCCGGGCTGCGCGGTCAGTGGATGCGGGTCTGGAACGAGGCCGGTGCCGAGACCAGCATCTCTCTGACGGTCACCCCTCCGGGCCCCGCCAACTTCCTGCACAACCCTACCAACTTCAGTGAACTAAACCGGGCCGAGGTGAACGGCTACCTGCAATCCAACAGGGTGCGCGACCTGGTCCTGGTTTACAATCCGAGTTATCCGAGCCTGCAGCAGAACGAGTTTCCGGTCTACGTGAATACCGCCTCCGGCGTGGGCTACTGTCCGGGCAACGCCTGGTACGACGGCTCCTCCATCACCTTCTGCCGGGCCGGCGGTGGCTACCCCAACACCGCCTGGTCGTCGGTCGTCCACCACGAGTACGGTCATCACCTGGTGGCCATGGCCGGCAGCGGTCAGGGGGAGTACGGCGAAGGCATGGGCGACGTCATGAGCGTACTGGTCCTCGATGATCCCCGGCTGGGCTTCGGGTTCTTCGGCGATTGCAACAGCTCCCTGCGTAACGCCGACAATAACTGTCTATATCTGCAGAGTGGTTGCTCGACCTGCGGCAGCGCGATCCATTCCTGCGGCCAGCTCATCTCCGGCTGCGTCTGGAGCACCCGAAACGAGCTGCTCATTACCGAGCCCGACAACTACCGGGACATCATCGGCAACCTGGCGGTCAACGCGATGCTGATGCACACCGGCACATCGATCAACCCCAGCATCACCATCGACTACCTCACCCTGGACGACGACGACGGCAACATCTACAACGGCACCCCCCACTACTTCGAGATCGATGCCGGCTT
>CAZFMS010000046.1:0-18840 GCA_964520125.1 uncultured Planctomycetaceae bacterium | reverse complement strand
AGGGTGAGATTGTCCGACGCATTCTCGATCTCCGCACCCGTCGGATTGGCCTTCCAAACGTTGCCGAACTTGCGGTCCGGACCCGCTGATTCCAACACATAGCCCTCCGCGCTTCGGAAGTCGTCGTCGCTCATATCCGCCGTCACTACCGGAAGATAGCCCGCATACGCCCGCTGGGTCAGGCCCGCAGTGCCATCACGGTAAACCCAAAAATATCGATAGGGTGTTCCCCACGCGTCCACCAGTACCTGGGCCCGCTTGGAGCCACTCATACCCAGGTAGGCCGGCAGCAGCGGCCGGGGCAACGCCTGGAGGAGGCGTTGAAAGCCCTCCATCAGCACCGGGTCTTCCACGTCCTTGAGCACCGCCGTGTCATTCTCCGTCAAGTGCGGACCCTTGCCCGAGCTGGCCGTCAGACCATAAGCCAAACACATGTTGCCGTGCAGCACGTCTCCGACCCCCACCACGTCCAGGCTCTCATTCTGAGGGAGGAAGTGGACGACGCCGTCTTCCGGGTCATAGTCCAGGTCTTCGTTAAAACCCCCCACCGATTCAAACGTGTTCGTCGCGAAGAGCCGCCCGGGAATGAAATCCGGCCAACCCTCTTCCGCAACCACCACTCCGCCGATCTTCCACCGCGGCCAAAAGAAGGAATACTGATCGATGCCCTGGGAGATCAACGCCATCTGCTGATGGGTCGTCGCCAGATTGCTGGCACTCCGGATCGCCCGACTGCTCAGCAACACGATGCCGGTCAGCAGGAACACCAGGACCACCGCCACCAGGACCTCGGCCAGGGTGAAGCCCCGGCGAGTAGCGGCCTGCTCTGATTGACTCGGCACAAATTCCACAGTTGACCCCTGACGGACGCTCCTCGCCTTAACCGCCGCCGGACAGATTATTAATCAGGCTGACCATCGGAAGGAACAGCGAGATAACGATGAAACCAACCAACACCCCCAGCATGATCACCATGATCGGCTCTAACATGCTCACCAGACCGGCCACCAACGCCTCGACTTCTTCCTCATAGTTGTCGGCGACCTTGACCAGCATCTTGTCCAGATCACCGGTCTCCTCACCCACGTCCACCATGTTGACCACCAGGTTGTCGACTACTTTAGTGGCCTTGAGCGGCGCCGCAAAAGACTCCCCCTCCCGAATGGAGTCGTGGACCTTCCCCAGCGCGCTGCTGAAGACCTCGTTTCCCGAGGTGTCCTTGGTGATGGTGATGGCTTCCAGGATGGGCACCCCCGCGGCGATCAACGTCCCCAGTGTACGGGTGAACCGGGCCACCGAGGTCTTCGCCAGAATATTGCCCAGGATAGGAATCTTCAGCTTGACCACGTCCAGGATGATCCTGCCCCCCCTGAATTGCCGGATCAGCTTATACAAGACAAAGAACGCTATCGGGGACAGCATGATGATCGCCCACCCCGGAACCGCCGTCGAAACCGTCTCCCCGTTCTCATTCGTGGTCTTGCCCAAGACGAAGTCGGACATCGCCAACAAGAGCAGCGTCGGTGCCGGCAGGTCAGCACCGAAGTCCTGAAAGATGACCTTGAACTTGGGCACCACGAAATACATGATGCCCACCACGATCATCAGGGCGAAACCCACCACGCAGACCGGGTAGATCATCGCGCTGACCACCTTGCGCTTGAGCTTCTGGGCCTTCTCCATGAAGTCCGCCAGACGCTGCAGAATCACGTCCAGCACGCCGCCGGTCTCCCCGGCCGCGATCATGTTCGAGTACAGCCGATCGAACACCTTGGGATGCCGGGCCATTGCTTCGGACAACGTGGCGCCGCCTTCCACGTCGTCGGCCACGTACCGCAACGCCACCCGCAAAACCCCCGGCTTCTGCTGCTGCTCCAAAATACGCAACGCCCGCAGAATCGGCAGGCCCGCATCCATCAGCGTCGACAACTGCCGCGTAAACTGGGTGAGCAGCTTGGTCGATACGCCGCCCATCGCCCCGCCGACGGACTTCCTCTTCTTGCCCGTAGCCGCCGCCTGGGTCTTCTTGGCGGCGCCCTTTTGCCGGACCTTTGTCGGAAAATACCCCAAGCTACGAATCTTGGCGATGGCGTCCTCCGACGTCGGCGCTTCGACCTCGTCCTTGACCTCCTGTCCGGCGGCGTTCATCGCTTCATACTGAAACTTCGGCATCGCTCCAAACTCCACTATTACCTGAGGGACCCGTCGCCGGCCGGCACCACCGCCAACCTGACCCCGCGGCGCCCCGGATCGCCCGCGCTGCGCGAGGCCGACTCCGCCCGACCCCCTCATCCGCCGACCCAGGCGACTCGGGATTCCTCATCAATATCCACCCCGGCGGACTCCCGGTCCAGGCCGGCCCGCTTGGCACTGGATTATTCGCATTGCCAAGGTGTCTGCCCACCCCCGGCTTCCTCGGCCCCGACTCACCTGCCGCAGACCAGAACAGCTGTAACGTACTATCGGACAACCAGTTACATCACCATATGGGGCTCTGAGAAGACGCACCACGGTCCGATCTTCCGGCCCTTTCAGTTACTGGAAGACCAGACCGCCACGCCTGCCGCCGGCCAACGCCCGTGTTCGTCCATTCCCGGGATCCCTCAACCCAGGTGCAAATTGCAGCCTTAATCGCTCCGCTGGTCGGCCGGCAAGTCCCCAGTCCAGCACCCTCCATTTCCATCCCTGGCACGTCGGCGTACCGCCCGCCGCGGCAATTCACGTATAATGGCTTCCAAGCAACACAGTCTCTATTTATGGCCGCGTGCCAAGATGCCACCCAACCAGCAGACCCACCGTATCTACCTTATCGGCAACGCCCGGAAAACACACGGCGCCGAGATCTTCCAACGGCTGGAGAAGCGCCTCGACGCCGCCGGCATCTTGATCGGCGCCGACTTTGACGGCCGGCCTGACCTGGTCAACGACGCTCAGCCGGACATGGTCATCGCCCTCGGCGGCGATGGCACCATCCTGTCCGTCGGCCAAGCCATGAGGCATCGCCAGGTCCCGATCATCGGCGTCAATCTCGGCAAGCTCGGCTACCTGGCAGAATTCTCGGTGGAGGAGTTGGAGCGATTCCTGGAACGCCTCATGACCGACACCGCCCTGATCAGCCGACGCATGATGCTCGACATTCAGGTGTTTACCCCCTCCGGAGAAACGTGGAGCGGCATCGCCCTGAACGATTGTGTCATCCGCGTAGGAGAACCCTTCCGAACCATCGGCCTGGCCGTGGACATCGACGATCAGCCCGTCACCACCATCGTCGGCGACGGCCTGATCATCTCCACCCCGACCGGTTCGACCGCCCACAACATGTCCTGCGGCGGGCCCATTATTCAGCCGGACCTCGAAGCCATCATCCTGACCCCCAAATGCCCCCACTCATTGACCCATCGCCCCGTCGTCTTGGGTCCCGATGCCCGGGTCAAGGTCAGCGTCATGGAAATCAGTGAGGGCGCCGCCATCGTCATCGACGGTCAAGCCGTCCGCTCCGCCGTCGGCCTGACCGAGGTCGCCGTCCAGAAATCACCCTACCAGTTCCAGCTCGTACGCCACCCCCACAGAGAATCCTGGGACACCCTCATCCAAAAACTGAAATGGGGCCAGAACCTCACTTAATGCTCGACCTGTCCTCCACCAACAGAGTCATGACGAATTGGGTACCTGCCGCAGCCTCCCCCGCCGCCCGTAGACTTATCCAGCGCCAGTGATTACCCTGCTCTCACCGTTCTCCGCCGCCCGAACCGCGTCAGCGACCGATGCAAGCATACCGAAGACAGCTCCCGCCCCGCGACCTCGACTCCCGGATCACCCTGCTGGCTGTCGGATCCTGCTTCTCCTTGACCATCTTCCTAGGGCTCCTCTCCAACGGGGCCTATCACGATGACGATCTGACCCATTTCCTCATGGCCCGCTGGGCCCATTGGTTTCCCGAGTTCCTGCTCCATGTTTGGGGGCGACCCGGGGCGACGATTCCCCTCGCCGCCGTCGCCTGGTTCTCCGACGCCGACTTGGCCTGGCACGCCGCCCGCATACTCTCCGCCACCGTCACCGCCGCGACCGCCCTCCTCGCCGCCCGCCTGGCCGTCAGGATGGGCCTGCGCCATGCCTGGCTGGTGGTGGTGGCTTGCTATCTCCAGCCACTCAACACCGTCCTGGCCTGCACCACCTTGACCGAGAACTTCGCCGCTTTCTACCTCATCGCCGCGGTCGTCCTCTCGTCCGGCAATCGCCGAATTGCGGGGTCCGCCGTCTTCTCCCTGGCCCTGCTGACCAGACACGAAGCCTTGGTCTTGCTGCCCATTTGGTGGCTGAGTCTGCTGGCCGCCAAGACCTCCACCAGAACCAAGGCCGCTGCCTGCCTCATCGCCCTCTGGGCACCAGCCGCCCACAACATCATGTTCCGGCTGGTGCTCGATGGATGGCCCGCCGCGGTCTTCCTGCATCCCCACGGCTCGACCGAGTACCCACCCATCAGCCCCCTCGGCTACCTGCCCCACGCCTTGTTGGCCGTGCCCCCGGTCATCGCCGGACTGGCCTTGATCGGCGGCACTGCTCTGGCCCGCCGCGGCAACCTCTTGATTCCCGCCTTCCCCGCAGTCTTTCTCATGACCCACCTGGCCATAAAGGCCTCAGGCATGTTCGCCAGCGGTGGCTACGCTCGGTTCATGGTCACGGTCACCCCCTTCGTGGCCATCCTGGCCGTCGCCGGACTGCAGGCCTTTGTCCAGCGCCTCCGCGACCGTCGCCCCACCGGCTGGCTGTGGTTGACCATGGCCGTCATCTGGCCGATCGGCCTCGCCGCCTTCGAGATCGAACGCCGAGCGGGGCGAATCGCCACTCTGCAAAGCTGGCCCGCCTGGCTCCTGAGCCTGATCACCGCCGCAGTCGTCATCTCGATCCTCGCGGCCTGGGCCATGTCGCCATCATCAAGACGGCCCGGCAGGAAAGCGTCGGCGGTGCGAAAGACCACCACCGCCCTGCTGGTGCTGACCTGCGCCATTCAGTGGGCCTACTTCGTTCGACCGTTGAGCCTGGGAGAAAACCAGCGCCAGGTCCGCCGGGTCTGCGATTGGCTGCGCCACCAGGGCCTGGACGATGCACCGCTCTTCGCCACCAACCCCTGGATCGCCTACTTCATGAACCAGGTGGAAAACCCCCGGGCCCACAAGGATGCCAGATTACTGGCCTCCATGCCGGTCAACACCATCTTCATCTGGGATTCCATCTACAGCGACAGTGATTACCACCGGCTGCCCCGGACCCGGTTTGAGGATGACCCGCACTATCAGTTGTTAGAAACGTTTGGCCCCGTCGCACCGGGGCGGATGGAGATGTGGGTGTTCCACAAGACCGCCGAAACAGCGCCTCCCCCTGAGCCCCAGACCTTCTACCCGCCGGTCTTCATCTCTGAGGAGAAACCCTTCTCGGGAATCTACTACATCCGGGCGGATGACCGATGATCGGATCTCAGGGAAGTCGCCTCCCTCGCCGGCGGAGAACTAGTGCCGCGGCGGCGACACCCATGAACAACAATGTGGCCGGTTCGGGCACTACGACCGGAGCCGAACCACCCGCATAGGCCGGTTCCATGGTGTCGGCGGGGGCCGAACCGACGATCACTCCGCCCACCAGCGCTGCGGCCAGCACCACCAGACGCCAGAACGCCACCGCCCCCGCCGACCCGCATGTGTCGGTTGTTGTCATACCCCTTCCCCCATTAGTGGTCGCCCCGGGGACCTGTCGATGGCGGCCGACGCCACCTACGCACCGCCCGCTCCGCAACGCCGCCCCGAGGCCAAACCCTATGTCGCGTGGCAACTACACCGTTCTGCCACTCCGCGCACCGAAAACATACGATTCACTATCTCCCCCCGCAAAGCCCGACCGATAAACTGAGCAGCTCTCGCACCATCCCAGGCCCCGGCCCCGAGGCCTCAGGGACTCCACATCCGCAAAGAAGACGATAGCAGCGTACTGTAGAAGGCAGCATCGAGCCGCTCCGATTGCCTGCGTGCCGATGCGGCCGGGCGACGGCTCGATCGTCGCTCAGTTGAGCAAGGGCGCAATGCCTGACCGTCTCGCAGACCGCCGGAAGAGAATATCCCCGAACTGACTAGCTGATGCCCGACCACCTCTTCTGCCTATCGGCCGGCGGGCCTGGCCTAGCCCCGGGCCTAGCGCCGGGCGACCTGTCCCTCCACGCCCCGGCGTATCTCCTCCAGGCTCCGTTCCGGGTCGGAGTGCCCGTACATCGCCGAAGACACCACCAGGACGTCTGCCCCCGCCTCAACCAGGCGTCGGGCATTGTCCGCCCTGACCCCCCCGTCTACGCTGATCGACGACGACGAAGATGCCTGCTCGATCAGCCTCCGCACATCTGCGATCTTGGTGTACGTGTAATCCAGCAAGGCCTGACCGGCGAATCCCGGAGCAATCCCCATCACGCACACGTTGTCGATATAGGGCAACAGCGGCTCCACAGCGCTCGCCGGCGTCTCCGGGTTGATGGCCACCCCGGCCTTCATGCCCCCCGCCTCTATCGCGCGCACCACGCCCATCGCCCGACTGCTGGCCTCCAAGTGAAAGATCATCCGGCATTGTCCGCAGCCCGCCATGCGAGCGATCCAGTCCTCCGGTCGACTGACCATCAGGTGTACTTCGACCGGCAACTTGGAAAACTCACTCGTCCGGCGGACCACCGCCTCCCCAAAGCTGATGGTCGGCACGAAATGGCCGTCACATACGTCCAGTTGCAGCAAGTCCGCCCCGGCCCGCTCACAAACCCTGATAGCTGCCCCGAGATCAAGCACGTCGCCAGCCAGAATGGACCCGGCAATGAGCAGGCTGTTTCGTTCCGGCATCGACAGACTCCCGTTACAAGGACCCAAAACCAGGCGCGGGCACCCGCCGCGAGGTCCCAATCCTAACCGACCCGCAAGCGATGTCCACGCGGCTGGACACCCGCAGATCGCTCGAAAACACCCCCAAGGGAACGGGCCCGATTGAACAACGGCAACCAGTCCGCCGATATGCCCCCTATGCCGGATGAACCACCGAACCACCTCGACATCGTCGCGTCCGCCGACCGGGGCCGGACCCCAGACCGGAGGGAACACCAGGCGGCTTCACGACCCTGGGTGGGAATCCACTTCGAGTGCTGCGGCGCCTACGCACGGATCTACCGCAACGCCGACGCACCGGAGTATAGAGGACGCTGCCCCAGATGCCGGAGCATGATCTCGCTCCGCGTCGCTCCCGACGGCACCAACACCCGACTCTTCCGGGCCTCCCCGGCCTGAACCCAGCCCTCCGCCCGAGCCGCCGGATGCCGACGCCCCCCTGCCGCCGGCACCCGGCCAATACCCGGACTGCCCATCCCCGCTTGCCCCAACGCCGCCCAAGTGTGCTTGCCGAGCTGGAATCCCACGCAGCACCAGCGTTGAAGCACCTGTCCTCTTCCTATCTGGCGGCCTGGGCACTCGAGCCCAGCACTTTCTGACCCAAGAGCCGCATGTTCGACCGCTGGCCGTGCGCAAAAAAAGGGCGGGCCTGCCTCGCACTCAGACCCGCCCCTCACACAACCGACCCATCTCTGGGCCTGGCACGACCGAACCAAGGACGCATCAAGAGGACACGTCGCTCGGATAAGTTCCTGACTCCCACGTTCCCGCCGGTGCCTACGCCTGGCTACCTGCTCGCCCTCAGCCCGCGTGGCACCTGGGCTTGGGATACCGTTTCTTGGCCGGCCCTCTCGCCTCACCGCTCGCGTGATCTCAGGCTCGGCCGATTCTTGAGGGTCGCAAGGCGCGTGCCAACACCCGCTATGGGGAGAGCCCCATTGCCGGGATGATCCATAACCTGCTGTCGCATAACGAGATACATACGTCGATGAGCAGAAGCATCCCGGCGCGAGCAGCGGCTGCCGGTCTTGAGACCTACTGTTTGGGGACCATTTACCACCCCCGATGAGGCGACTTGGGCAAATGAACCCAATCTCTCGGCGCATAAAGAACGGGAGCCAGGACACGTGTCATGTCCTGGCTCCCGTGTACTAACGGACCTCAGAATGCGGGTCCGCCGCGAGTCCTACGGGTTAGTTACCCGTGGACGGGGTTCGGGAACCCCT
Organism: uncultured Planctomycetaceae bacterium; assembly: GCA_964520125.1. Lineage (GTDB taxonomy): Bacteria > Planctomycetota > Phycisphaerae > UBA1845 > UTPLA1 > JAFGQA01. The sequence continues at coordinate 10,706 of CAZFMS010000046.1, read as the reverse complement.
CGAACCAAGATCCGGATCCGGAATCTTGGTCGCGGCCCAATCGTAAACCGCATTCACTGTCGAGTCGCCGTCCACGGTGACCCGAAGCAGCCTCTGGCCGAGAGTCTGAGTCACGCCGTTGACCTGCCAGGCGTAGAACGGGATGCCGTCCTGGGACCTGTCAGCCACCAACGTTACCTCGGTGGTGAGCGGGTAGTACCGCACGAAGTCGGCGAACCCTTCACCGTCGAGAACCTCATCGGCCGGGGCAACCTCGACCCAGACGCCTGGCTCGTTGGAAGTCACGGTCATCGCCGCGCTGGACGTACCCGGCTGCACCAGACGCACGCAGTCATACGCCTCGAACTTGCAGCCGTTGCTCAGCTCGCCGCACAGCACCAGCGTGATGATCTCACCCTGGGCGCCATCCAGCAGGCCGGCAGCAACCATGTCATCCGTCCTGAACTTCATCTTCAGATCCATCATCCCGTCCGAGCTGTTGTCGGCGTTGCAAGCACAAGGCTCTTGCCCTGCGCCACACCCGACATCGTCACCGTTCGGATGGTTCAGATCCGCGAACATGAAGCCCGGAGGCGAGCCGGCGCTCGGAGAGGCGAATCCGCCCATTCCGTCGCAACGGCCTAGCTGCACGGTGTCCTGATTGACATCGGCTACATCGAAGCCCATGTCACCGATCAAGGCCATAAGCACCACACCGTGGCTGCCGGGGTTGACCGGAGCCGGGCAGGCGCCCTGCTTGATGATCAGCGTCCGTACCTGGGCCAGCTCGGCAAAGGTGGCGGAGCACGAAACCGTATTCGCACCACACTCGTCCGAAGCCGTCCAGGTCACCGTGGCCACGGAGGATCCGTCGCCGCAGTTGTAGGTCAGGCCGCTGAAGTCGTGCGTCAGGGTGACCCCGCCGCAGTCCTCGCCGCAGCCGCCCACCGAGAAGGCGCTGTCCAGCCAGGCATCAAGAGCACCAGTGGTGCCGTCGCATTCGACCGTCAGGTCTCCCGGACAGACGATTGACAACGCCGTCCACTCGGCCTCTTCGCACTCATCGGGGACACCGTTGCAGTTGCAGTCCAGACTGACTTCGCCGTTGCCGTCCGGATCGCTGCAATCGATATCGCAGTCATCCGGGATGCCGTTCTCATTGCAGTCACACGGCGGAGGACCGAAGTCGCCAAGACACAGCTTCCAGGCGAAGTTCATACCGCCATCGGACGGTGCGTCGATCGCCGGGCCCCAGACGTAGCCGTTGCTGGAACCGTCGGGAGCGGAACTGGCAAAGTAGTTGACTGCCCCGGTGCCCGGGAAGTTGATAAACATCCCGTAGGACCCAGGAGCAAGATTGACAATCGGGCCAGTCGCATCGTAATCCGACGCAATGGCACCAGGATAGCACTCATCCCGTAGGGCGATCGTCAGCGTGCCCGCAGCCACCGAATAGGTGTGGTCGGAGATCGCTGAGGCACCGGCGAAGCTGGGCAGGTCGGCGGGGATGCTATTGGTGGGCAGGGCGTAGATACGAACCCTCATCACCGGCATCTCCGTGTACGAGAAGTCCAGGAACTCCGCGTGAACGCCGCTAAACGACAACCCACCACCGCCCTGCGGCAACGTGAAGTCGTCAACATAGCCACCTTCGGTCCAACCGGCCGTCGGGCGGCTGCCGTTCACACCGTCGCACGTACCGCTGTCATAGACGAGCGTGTCGCACTCGCCGCCTTCGCCACCACCGCCTTGGCTGGTGACCTCGATCTCGTAGTTGCCATCTGAGCCGCCATAACCATCTACAATTATGTAGTAGCTCTGGCCGGCACTCAGGGCCACGCCGTTCAACTGAGACACGTAACTCTGCCCCAGCTCCGAGACGCAGGAGTCATCGTTGCAGGCGATCAACCCACCGGGGCACGAGCCCTGGTAGACATACAACTTCGAGTCGTAGTCGGTCTGGCCGCACAACGTGATGTTGATACTCTCATCCTCGCTGGGCGTGTACCGATAGGCAACATCTGCCGAGGTGGACCCGCTGTACGGGCATACCTCGTCATAGTCATTGGCAAAGCCGAGGGTCGTGCCGAAGTCGTTGAACGGCAGTTCGCCGATCAGCATAGCCTCCGCACAGGTCTCGCCATTGCCGCCGCCGCCACTGCAATCGCAGTTCGGATCGGCCGCAGCTTCGTCGGCACAGAGACCATCCCAGCAAACGTCGCAACAGAACGGATCGTTACCGCAAACCGACGCCTCACAGACCGCGTCCTCGCAGCCGCCGCCATCATCGCAGTGATCCACGCAGCAGTTTCCACTGTCGCGACTGGCGGCCAGAGCGCCTTCGCAGTTGAGGTCGCATTCGTCGGGAATGCCGTTCTCGTTGCAGTCGTTGCCTTCCAGCTCGCAATCATCCGGAATCCCGTTCTCGTTGCAGTCGTTGCCACTCACCTGGCATTCGTCGGGAACACCGTCGGGCTGGCAGTCGGCGCTGCACTCATCCGGGAAACACTCGCCGGCCTGACAACCCGGAGCGACGTTGCACTCGTCGGGGAAGCCGTCCTCGTTGCAGTCCGGACTGGAGCCACTGGCGATGTCGCAATCATCGGGAATGCCATTGCCGTTGCAGTCGCACTGGCACTCGTCCGGGATGCCGTCGCCGTTGCAGTCAGGGCTGACCTCGCCGTTTCCGTCCGGATCGGTGGGATCGATGTCACAATCATCGGGAACGCAGTTGCCGTTGCAATCCTCCCCTGCAATCGCGCCACCCTTGTACAACTCGAAGGCCATGTCCGTGGCCGCATCGAAGTTCCACGGCTCTTCCGGAACGGTCGTCGTCCAGGCCTGGCCAATAATCCCGTTAACCGTGTCGAGATCACCGACCTCCCAGAACATGGTGTCGCCATTGCCGGCAGTGTTGCCGTACATCTCGACCCACCAGACGCCCGCACCCAGAGTCACCGGAGCCAACGTCAGCGTCGCATCCCATTCGTGCACGCCGAACAGGACCACGCCGGTCTGCACCCGAGTCGTGGGCACGCCAGTCTGCGTGCTCATCGCGGCGCCGGGGACACCGCCATCGTCCGCACGGAAGATGACCGTCATGTCATCAGCAGGATCGCTGTCGCCGGGATAGAAACCGACCCACGCCCGCATCGAGCCGATGGTCGTCTCCTCGGTCAGGATAAACTGCTCGGCCAGGACTTGGATACCCGTACCGCATGAGTTGCAGTCCACGTCGCTGAAGATACCGTTGACCTGATTCGGCAACTGGCTGATCAACGCGTCTTCGTTGCGAACCAGACCACCGCCGGTTTGGCAACCATCAGGGACGCTGTCGCCGTTGCAGTCGCGGCACCAGGCATTCTCGTCAGCACAATCGAACGCGGACTTCGGCGGGCAATCGGCAATGTCGCACTCGTCGGCGATGCCGTTGCCGTTGCAGTCGGCGTCGCACTCGTCGGGAATGCCGTTGCCGTTGCAGTCGCCACTGCCGCCACCCGGAGCAATGTCGCACTCGTCGGGGACCCCGTTATCGTTGCAGTCGTTGTCCACCAACTCGCACTCGTCGAGGGTGCCGTTGTTATTGCAGTCCGGATCGCCAGGCAGCTCGCACTCGTCGTCCGGAATGTTGTTGCCGTTGCAGTCGTTGTCTTCGGTCTGGCAAGGATGATCCGGGACGCAGTTCACGTCGCAGTCATTCTCCTCCAGTTGACAACCATCGGGGACACCATCGCCGTCGCAGTCCTCGCACCAGAAGTACGGGTCCTGCCCACAGGCGTCGCTCGTGTCACCTGAGCCACAACCGGCGATGTCGCAGTCATCCGGGATGCAGTTCCCGTCGCAGTCGCCGCCGGAAGGTCCGGGGCCGCCTTCGCCCTCGAGGAGCTTCCAGGCGAAGGTCATACCGCCGTCAGACGGTGCATCGACCTGGACACCCCAGACGTAGCCGTTGTCGGACCCGTCGGGAGCAGCGCTGGCAAAGAAGTTGACCGCCCCGGTACCCGGGAAGTTGATGAACATCCCGTAGTCCCCGGGATCCAGAGTACACGTCGGGCCAGTGGCGTCATAATCCCACGCCCCGGCACCGGGATAGCACTCCGCCCGCTCGCTGATCACCAGCGAACCGTCAGCCACCGAATAGGTGTTGTCGCAGAGCGCTGTGGCACTGGCGAAGCTGGACAGATCGTTGGGGATGCTGTTGGTGGGCAGGGCGTAGATCCGAACCCGCATCACCGGCATGTCAGTTTGCGAGAAGTCCAGGAACTCCGCGTGGACACAGCCAAACGACGTGCCGGCATTCTGCGGCACCGAGAAGTCGTCCACATAGCCCGTGTCGTCCCAGCCGACCGACGGGCGACTGCCGTTGACACCATCGCAGGTACCGGCGTCATAGACGATCTCGCCGCAACCGCCGCCACGCACGCCTGCCGCAACATCGCACTCGTCGAGCACGCCGTTGCCGTTGCAGTCATCGCACCAAGCGAACGGATGGGCACCGCAACCGGCCTGTGGCGCGTTCGAGCCGCAGTCGGCCGCGTCGCAATCGTCAGGAATGCCGTTGCCGTTGCAGTCTTCTTCGCAATCGTCGGGAATCTGGTTGCCGTTGCAGTCGTTCCCGGCCAGCTCACAATCGTCTGGGATTCCGTTGAAGTTGCAGTCATTGCCTTCCAACTCACAGCCGTCGGAAATGCCGTTGCCGTTGCAGTCGTTGGGGTCGCATTCCGAGCCGTGGCCCATGAACGTGCCACCACAATCGCCCTCGGCGATGTCATCAGCGCAACCACCGGAATAGGCACTGTCGCAGCAGGCCCCGATCGCTTCGCCGATACTGACCGTGTAGTCCTCGGTCTCGCCGTAGCTGTAGTCGGTGCAGGCGTCTACCGCAGGAGTGGAATACTTCTCCATGACCCGCATGATGATGTTGCCTGACACAGCACTGCCGGGAACCGTGATAGAAGCCTCGAGCGTGGCGTCAACGCCGCAGCCCAGGTCGTAGCGCTCGGACGGGGTGAACTCGCAGTCGCCGTCCCAGTCGAACCACGCCGTGACACACTCGGTCCAGATACCCTCGGAGTAGAAGGTCACCGTCAGGGTTGTGGTCGACCCAACGCTCGCGAAGCTGGACTGGTCGCGATAGTTACCGTAGCTGCAAGCCCCCTCCTGACCGGAATCGTTGTTGATGTCCCCGAAGGTGACATTCGTGATCCAGTCATCGGTCGTGTTCGAGTAGCAGATCTCGCAGGGATCGCAATCCGGAACAACGCATCCGCAGTTCGGATCGGCCCAGGCCTCGTCGGCACAGAACCCGTCCCAGCACACGTCGCAGCAGAACGGATCATAGCTGCAAACCGAATCCTGACAGGCCTGAACTTCGCAGCCGCCGCCTTCAGCACAGTGGTCCTCGCCGCAATTGCCGCAGCCTTCGCCACCACCGCCGCCACCAGTGCTGACGATATCGATCTGGTAGTCGCCCGCATCACCGCCATAACCGTCAACGATGATGTAGTAGGTCGAGCCAGCCGACAGGGCCACCTCCGCGTTGTAAGCTTCCGAGAGTTCGGAGATATAACCCGGGCAGGCATCGTCGTTGCAAGCCGTCAACGTCCCAGGGCACGAGTTCTCGTACACGTACAACTTGGTGTCGTAGAAAGTTCCGGCGCCGCACAACGAAATCTCGATGGTCTCGTTCGCGGCCGGCGTGTACCGATAGGCAACATCCGGCGAGGAGGACCCGGTGTACGGGCACGCCTCGTCATAGTCGTTGGCGAAGCCGACCGTGGTACCGAGGGCGCTGTACGGCAGTGAGCCGACTATAATCGCCTCGCCGCAGGTCTCGCCATTGCCACCACCGCCACCGCAGTCACCGGTGACGTCGATTTCGTAGTTGCCGGAATCGCCGCCATAACCATCAACGATGATGTAGTAGGTCACGCCGCCGGACAGCCCCACGCCGAGCAACTCGGACACGTAGCTCTGTCCCAACTCGGAGACGCACTCGTCATCGTTGCAGGCCACCAACGTACCCGGGCACGAGCCCTCATAGACGTACAACTTCGAGTCGTAGTCCGTCAGGCCGCACAAGGTGATGTCGATCGAGCAATCCCCTCCGGGCGTGTACGAATAGACCACGTCCGGCGAGGTCGACCCGGTATAGGGGCACACTTCGTCGTAGTCATTGTTGAACCCGACGGTGGTCCCAAGGTCGTTGTAAGGCAGACCCCCGATGACCGTCGCCACGGCGCAGGTGTCACCGCCATTCCGGGAACCCCTGGGGGCATTCTCGGGGCCCTTCACCGGCGCCAGAGCCGGCACGGCCATGCTCACCGCCGCGCCCGAGGCGTTCCGACTGCCATCACCGGCAAGCGACGCGGCGGAACTCGGCGGCTGGGGATCCGGATTCCAGTTGTTCTGGTGGACCTTGGCCGCAAAATCCTCCGTCAAGAGGTCCTGTGCGGTCACACCGCTTAACACGACGCCCGTACACAAGAGCACGGCGCCTAACAAACATACCTTCTTCTTCATCTCGGTGCCTCCTTACTCTATAAAAGAGTGGTTTTGAGAGCATTCCCCTGTTTTCGACTGTTCCTTTGACCGTAACGTATAAATGAAATGGGCCGGCACTCTAGGCGCCGGTTGCCACTGCCTAACCATGCAGTAACTGAGCTTCATGCGAGCCAACTTCGCTTCCCCTGTCGCTCCTTAGAGCACCACACCGCGGGCTACTTGCAACCGTCCCAGACCTCGTTTCGTCGTGCTTCTTTCAAATCGACGAAAGCCTCCAACTCCCACCGAGAGCCCGATTTAGCTCCAGAATGAGCGCGGGATATGACATTGGTTGCCGGGGACTTCTTTCACCCATGTCCAAACACATGAAGGCCAGATTAGCATGTTGGCGTTACCGGAGTCAAGGTTTTTTCCAATGCAGGCCATTTTTTTTTCGGGTGCCCGGCCTCCACCGCCCTCCTACGCCAACCCCGGGGACCACCCCCAGCTGCAGCCCCCAGCCTCTTCGAGGCACCCATGCCTGCCAAACCCACGATTCTGCCCTGCTGTTCAGCCCCGGAGAACGCAACGCACTCTCAACCAGACAGCCAATACCCGCCTGGCCCCACCGGCGCCACCATCCTCCCCGAGATCGCCGCCCATACCTGCCCAAAACACATAACCTGCATTATCGCTCCCCTCGACGCAGCATACCCCGGCCCCGGTGCTCAAAGACCATCTGGCCAGGGCCGGGGCCCGCGCGAACTCCTCGCCGCCCATGTAGTTTAGATGATTAACCGTCGTATACCATTGCGCCGAAGACGTTTACGCATAAGCCGATGCCGACTCAGAACATCCCTCCGACCCCAGGATAGTCGTAGCAATTCCACCATCCGCCCCCCCGACCAGCCCTCTCAAGCCCTGTATCTGCATCAATACACCAGCCTGCCACGTCCTCCAGACCGACCAGCAGGATCTCGCCCACCCAAGACCTTCCAGTACAGCGCCGCCCAAACTACAAGGAGCCTTCGCCGCCCAGAACCCCCGAAACATCCCCACCCAGCCGAGTGGCCCATCTGTTCGCAAGGCCCTCCCGAGTATTGCCGCCGGCACACCCGCAACGATGCTCGCCACCCGAGGCGTGATTGCCCGGCACCGCATCGCCAAGTTACATCTGTAGCGCTTGTGAGGACTGGATGGCCTGAGAAACAGCCCCGAGGAACCGCCCTGGCAACCCCCCAAGCCCGCGCTCGTTGACGCCACCCTGGTCCGCGCCGCGCAAGATTGAACGGGATTTGGGCCCCAGTGAACAACAGCCTTGCCCGGACCCCGCCTTGCCCTGCAAAATCGAACCCGCCAGCCCGTTCCAGACGGGCGGTCGAAATCGTCCCCTTTCTTGCCCTTTGTCCCTAATCGGGATCGCCCCCCGATTCACGGTCCCGGTTGCGTCAGGGGCAAGATTGGCATTTTGGAGCGGGGAAATCGGCCCGATTCACGACGACATAGGACGTTCTCTATTGAATCCCCCAAGCCGTTAGGATAGGATGGTTGCTAGAGGTCCGGTAAATGGGAAACTTCGGCCGGAGGCAAGTGTCAATGGGGGCAACCGGAGGACCACACCATGAGAAGCCAGATCGCAGTCATTGTCAGCCTTTGCCTGACCACCGTCGCCGCGGCCGATTTCGAGGGTGACTATTCGCCGGGGGCGTGGACGTTCTTCGACCAAGCCGACGGGTCTGGCAGCTTGGACGAAACGGAGATGATCGTTGTGGGGGGCAACAACGGTCTTGCCGGAATCACGGAGTATTACATTGTCGTTCCCCAAGACGCCCTGCTCAGCTTCGATGCCTGGTTCGTCAACTACGACCAAGCAGGTTTCGACCGCAGCTACTTCAGCGTCAACGGCCAGCGGACGATTATCGCGACGAACAGCGGCGGCCCCGTCCCCCTGGCGGTCGGCGTCGCCGCGGGTGACCGATTCGCCCTCGGGGTCGAGACCGACGACGGCACATTTGGCCAGGGCGAGTTGACCGTGAGAAACTTATTCGCCGGCCAGCTCGGCGACCTCAACTGCGACAATGCGGTCAACCTTGGCGACGTCCCCGCGTTCGTGCTGGCGTTGGTCGACCCGGTGGGATATGCCCAGGACTATTCCTGGTGCGACATCAATTGGGGCGACATGAACGGCGACACCCTGATCGACGCTGCCGACCTCCCGCCATTCGTAGCCCTGATTCTCGGGCCTTAGCGGCAGTCGCGACGCCGATGCGGCGTCATTCGTCTTGGAGTTTTCTTCCCCGGTCTCATCGGCCGGTTCGATGACTATCGCCAGGCAGCATGCCGGCTGAGGTTGACCTCGAGAGCATGCTCGATCCCGCAGCGAGGGTGGACCAACACCTCCCGGCGAAACGGTGCGGGCCCGCGCCATGCCGATCCGCGGATGGGAGCCGGCAACCATCGGCCGCCCGCACCTCGTCAGGCTCCGCTATTGAAGAAAGAGCCGAACAACGTCCCCAGAATCGAGAACACGAAGTTCATCAACTGGGAGAAGAAGATAGTGAGCAGATCGGTCCAGATCATCGCGTCTCTCCATATAAGAGCCTGGGAAACTCTAGTTTCTGTCCATTGAAGCGCCGCTCACGCGGCAGCATCACTCGGGCGGAAGCCCAATGCTGGTGGCAATCGAGGATCCGAGGCCGGGCCATCTACCTACCGCCGATCCCGCACATCAGGCACTTCCCATGTCGCACACCTTGTCCCACCGCGTGGATCGACCAAGCCCTACGTACCGATCCGGGCTCTGTGCTGGAATTCCTTGATCATGCAGTACAGAACCGGAACCACCAGCATGGTGATGACTTCGATGGTCATGCCCCCAAAGGAGGGAATGGCCATCGGCACCATGATGTCGGAGCCCCGGCCCTTTGACGTCAGGACGGGCAGCAAGGCGAGGATAGTGGTAGCAGTCGTCATCAGACAGGGCCTGATCCTGCGTTTGCCCGCGGCCAGTGTTGCCGCACGTATCGCCGCGATGTCCTTCGGCTGACTCTTGGCAAACGAATCCTTGAGATAGGTGGCCACGACGACGCCGTCATCGGTGGCAATTCCGAATAGGGCGAGGAAGCCGACCCAGATGGCGACGCTGAGGTTGATCGAATGGACCTGGAATAGCTCGCGCACACTCGTCCCGAACACCTCAAAATCGAGAAACCAGGGCTGGGCGTAGAACCAGATCATGATGAAGCCGCCCGACCAGGCAACGGCAATCCCGGTGAAGACCAGCCCGGTGGTCGCGACGGACTTGAACTGGAGATAGAGAATCATGAAGATGATGAACAGGGCCAGGGGCAGCACGACCATCAGCCGCTTTTCGGACCGCACCTGGTTCTCGTAGGTGCCGGCAAACGTGTAGCTGGTGCCTTCCAGATCAAACTCGCCCGAGGCGATCTTGGCCTTCAAGTACGCGTCGGCCTCTTCCACGACGTCCACCTCGGCGTGGCCCTTGCGCATGTCGAACAGAACATAGCCGACCAGGAAGGTGTCCTCACTCTTGATGACCTGGGGCCCGCGGACATAGTGGATTTCGGCCAACTGGGCGATCGGGATCTGGGAGCCATCCGGCGCTGGGACGAGGATTCTTTCGAGGGACTCGATGGTGTCTCGAAGCTCGCGCAGGTACCGCACGCGGACGGGGAAGCGCTCGCGCCCTTCCACCGTCGTCGTTATCCGTTTGCCGCCTATGGCGACCTCGATGACGTCCTGCACCATCTGAACCTTGATGCCGTAGCGGGCGATGGCCTGTCGGTCGATGTCGATCTCCAGATAGGGCTTGCCAATGATACGGTCGGCGACCACCGCCGCGGGCTCAACAGAAGGAACCTCCTTCAAATAACGCTCGATCTGCAAGCCGACCCGCTCGATCATCGCCAGGTCCGGGCCTTTGACTTTCACGCCCATGGGGGCCCGCATCCCGCTTTGCAGCATCACGATCCGCGCCGCAATCGGCTGAAGCTTAGGGGCGGAGGTCGTTCCCGGGATCTTGGCCGCGTCGACGATCTCGTCCCAAATGTCATCGGGCTCTTTGATGCCGCCCCAGGCTTCGCGCCCTGGATTGAGGGCGGGGTCTAGCGGCGATCGCCACAACCTGAACGGATGCCCCTTGGGGTCGGGGATCAGCCGGCCTTGCTCGTCGCGAGGGAACGAACAGTGCACGACGTAAGGCTCGCCGTCGGGGGCCGGAACCG
>CAZFMS010000045.1:0-18950 GCA_964520125.1 uncultured Planctomycetaceae bacterium | reverse complement strand
CTCACGGTCGCGGCTCTGATCGTGGACCGTTCCCTGCTCGCAACGTACGTCGGGACGGCTCTGATCGTTCACTGTTCCGGGAACCGCTCTAAGGATGCAGCAGCCGGCCTTCCATGCCGCCGGCGATGGGCAGGATCGCCCCGCTGATGTGGCCGGCCAAGGCATCGGAGGATAGAAATACAATCGCCGCGGCGATGTCCTCCGGCCGGGCAATCTCTCGCAGCGGCCGGGTGGCGGTGGCCTGTCGGACGAGTTGAGGGTCGGCGATCTGCTCGGCGGCCATCGGGGTGTCGGTCCAGCCGGGGCAGACGCAATTGACCCGACCGCCCGGGGCCAGCCGAACGATCTCGTTCTTCAGACTCCGGGTCAGCCCGTAGGTCAGGCCGGCCTTGGCCGCGGCGTAGTCGGCGTGGTCGGCCTCGCCGAAGATCGCCGCCGTCGAACCCACCAGGATTATGGATGCCGTCTGGCGCGGCCTTTCGGCCAGATGGCGGAGAAACGCGCGACAGGTCAGGAACGCACTGGTCAAATCGGCATCCAGGGTCTGGTGCCATTGGGCGATGGTCATCTGATGCAGCGGCACGGGCCGGGCGTCCCAGATGCCGGCGTTGACCACGACGACGTCGATCTGCGGGAAGCTCTGCAAGGCTTCCGCGAACATCGCCTCAGCCTGGTCTTCCTCGCGCAGGTCGGCCTGGACCAGGACCGCCTGCCCGCGGATTTGCCCGCGGAGCTTCTCTCCGGCTTGGCGGCCTTGGTGGTAGTGCAGAACCAGGGCGGCCCCTTCTGCGGCCAAGGCCCGGGCGGCGGCTTGCCCGATCCCGCCGGAGGCCCCGGTAATCAGGACACATTTATCCCGCAGTTGGGCATCCACGCTGGTTTTCCCTTAGTCGGCGATGCCGGCCGCGATCGAGTGACTCGGTCCCGATCGAGACTACCCGATGGCCTGTTCGATCTGGCGGATTTCGTACTCTGCTTCCTCACCGTCAAACGAAATTCGTACGACTTCGCCGATCCGCTTGCCGAGAGCCGGCCGGACCAGGGGGGCCTGGTAGGAGTAGACCGCATTAGTGATGTCCGAGTCGCCGACGCCGAGGATGGTCATGATAACCGGTTGCCCCCCCGGGGTTGAACGGAGCGTAACCCGTTGCCCGATGCTCACGTGGTCCTGGGGCACGGCCTGCGGATCTAGAAGCTTGGCCAGGGAGAGTTCGGAGTTGAGCTGGGCGACTCGGGCCCGGAGAAGGTCTCGCTCCTCGAGGGCGCATTTGTACTCGGCGTTTTCGCTCAAGTCCCCGCGGGCCGCGGCCTCGCCGATGGCCTTGGCGTTCTCTCTCATCTTCACGTTGACCAGGTCGTGCAGGGCCGCCTCCTTGGCCCGCAGACCGGCCGTGGTGAAGTAGAGCACCGACTCGTCGTCCCACATCGCCACTTTGGCCTTGACGTACAGCTTCGGAAAACGCCCCCGCAGGATGTTGAGCATGGCGTCTTGCACGCGCGGTCCGAGCCCTTCGGCCCGTTCGACTTGGCGGCGGACCGTCTGGGCCAGGGGCTCGTCCAGGCTATCAAGGCACTGGCGATACGTGGCGTAATTCCGGGAACCCAATCCGGCGCGGATCTTGCTGCGCAACTCGCCGACCTCCGGCCCCGCGGCCTGGCCGCCCGACGACCGCGGAGGACCCACCAGCGCCAGCATGATATTGAGCAACTCCAGCAGCGGCGGGATCGGCAGGGCCGCCTTGACGCCGGGGCCGTTCCAGATCCAGGTCATGGCCCCGAGGTGGCGTTCCGGGTCGGCAGTGGCCCGCTCCACGATCGACGCCAGCGCATCGGCTTGTCCCGCGGACTCGACCTTCTTGGCCAGGGCCTCACACTGACCGGCCGGGGCGTGCAGAATGAGCTTGGCGAACAGCTCCGGCCACTTCTCGGGAAAGGCCTGTTCGACGCAGCGTATCGCCAGGGGCCACAGTCTGGTCTCCGGCACCGAGGCGGCCACGATCACCGGGTCATCGGCCTCCTGGAGCATCTTCAAAGCCAACCCGTGGACATCGGCGGAAACCGGCAGACCATCCGCGGCGACCCTTTCGATGACCAGTGCCGTGGCAAAGGCACTGGCCCGGTCCTTGTGTCGGATGAATCTGTCGATCCGATCGACCAGAGCCCGCTGCACGCGGTCAACAAACTCCACCTTCGGATCGGTCTTACGGTGCTTGGCGTCGCGGAGGTAGCCTTGCAGAAGATCGAGCCACTGACGGGGCGTATCGGCCTTGCTGAAGTCCGCCCAGACCTCCTCCTCCAGCGACTGCCCCACCTCGTCATAGATCAGGAACATCGGCGAGCGCCCTTCGATCCGCAGATTGGGCGACCGCTTGACGCCGGTGCGAACCTTGGCCCACCAATCCGACCACTTCCCCGCGGGCATGCACCGGGGCACCAGGAGGAGCTTCAGCTCGTCCCGGTCGAGGCGATCACCCCTGCTGCGCAGCACCCCGACCGCTAGGGCGACGGGGTCTTTTTGGACCAGGTCGGTCAGTCGATCCGGATGGAGCTGGGTCAGGATGCGGAAGTCGTTCTCCTCGGCCAGATCATAATCCTCGATGAGCCGGGCGATCTCGAAGTCCTGGCCGCCTCGTGAAGTCTTGATCGTTGCCAGGTCGGCCTGCAGATCGAACGCCGTGATCTCCGCGGCCACGTCCTCCGTGCGATGAACCAGAAAGCCGCCCACCGCCAGGCGCAAACCGATTTCCAGGAAGCGCAGGGCCCGGCGGACCGACTTGCCGGTTTGCAATCCGGAGCGGTCAATCCAGGTCTCGAGATCTTCTCGATCTTGATGTACTTGCTGATAGAGCGCCAGAATCTCGCCGCGCAGCTCGCCCCCTTCCGGAAGCCGCTGGACCAGATCACGCCCCAAACCCAACGCTTCGACCGGCGTTCGGCTTTCCTTCACCGTCGACAGCCAGGTCCAGGCCAGCGTCTCGGCCAGGGCGGCCCCTCCGCGCTTGACCACCATGTCGACGATCGGCAGCAATTGTCCGGCATCCGCGTCGGGCTGCTCGATCACCGCAAGCCATCGGCGCTCAAACTCGGGCCACTGCTTTGCCCCTGCAAGGGATCGCAACGTTTCGTACGGCATCCGCCCAGGTACTCCTCCCGACCAAACGGATTATTGTCTCACGGCATGGTCAACCTGTCGAGGCGCAAGCATCGATAATGACAAAATATGGTATCCGGCCCGTCGACTCCGCTGACCGGCCCGGACCCGGAGTTGCTCTCCAACTGATCACCGCGACCACCCCGGCGGCCGGCTCAATGCGGGCCGCGGCGAGCGCCTCATGTTCGGTAGGCTGCTGGGACCCCGTGATAGACCCCTATCTCTTGTGCTGTTTGGCCCGCTGGGCCGCGGTGAGCAAGCCGTCCAGCCGCTTCTTCAGCTCGTCGAAGAGCCGACTGATCGGTGCTCGCAGCTCCTTCAAACGGGCCCTACGAGCCGCAGGGTCCTTGATTTGCTCAGCGGCCGCAATCCGATCCTTGTTGAACTGCTCGATCTGAACCGCCCGGGTCCGCAGATCCTTCAGGATCGACATCGCCGCATTGGCCTGCGTTGAAGTCAGCTCGCAACGCTTGGTGAACTGCTGAACGTACAGCTCCCACTCGTCCGGCAGACGCACTTCCACGTATTCCTCTTCGGCGGCCTTCCGGACCGGTTTCTTGTCTCGAACTTCTTTTTCGACCGCTTTGGGCCGTGCCGGCTGAGCCGGGCGCCCTTGCTTGGCCACCTCGGGGACCGACTTCTCCACTGGCTGGAGATCCGGTCTGGACGGCCGCTGGGCCGCCTTTAGCTCCGCTTCCATCTTGCGGCTGTTTCCGACGCCCTTGGGCGCCATTTGGGCCACGCGGTGCTTCTCCAAGCGCGCCGCCGCCCCCTCCGCTCGCTCCCGAGATCGCCGCTGCCAGCGGTTGCGTCGCCCCTGCAAACGTGAACGGCCCAACCTGATCTGGTCATCGGGCAGGAACTTCTCGATCCGCTCGACAGAGGCCATCCAGTCAAATGGATGCTCCTCGTCGATCTCCCGCATCTGGGCCCGCAACTCGACGAACTCCGGATCGGTCCTCATACGCCCCCGCAGAGACCGGCGTTCATCGCCGCCTTCCGATCCCTCCGACCGGCTTCGGGCCCACAACTCGGTCATTCGCTCCTGGAGTTGGTCATACCGTTCCGCCTCCGGGCCCATCTGTTCCCGACGCTCCGCATCCATGGCCTCGAACTCCAGGCGGGCCACGGCCTGCTGCTCCTCGTCCAGATCGTAGCTCCGGGTCGTCATCCGCAGCCAGCGATCCGTGCGCATCCGCCGCCTGCCTTCCGGAGACGCCGTTTGATACCCCTCCCAGCGGGCTCGTCTCTCCCGCCGCCGAGACTCGGCCTGGTCCTCTTGGCCCGCTTGGCGATTGTCCTGCTGGTACCCCTCACCCTCACTCGGCTTGGCCTGGGCGGTCGGTCCGGCGAAAAAGAGGCTCAAGACTACGATGAACGACTTGGTCCCCATGGATGGTCCTTTCGGTCATGGCCGGTCGGTGATCGGCCTGCAAGTATACCCATTGGTGGTCTGGCGGCGATTGCTCGCTCCGCCGGCCCGGCCCCCGATATCCCGGGCTATAACTCACCCCTTCCCGGTGGGGGGGCCGGCCTGTCCGGGTGCAACCTCTCCTCGATCAGTATATAGCCCCGAGCCGACCCACTCAACAGGCGATTCAGGACCGCATCACGCCCAGGTCCGGTAGCGAGGCGCCCGGGCCGCCGGTCGATCGATAACCCATCGGAGTATCCGATATTGTGGCGGAGTGCATATAAGACCTGCCCCCGACCCGCTCCAGGCCCCCTCGGGGACCGGCTGGCGCCCGCCCGGCCAGAGCCGTTCAGTGCACCGGTTCCGGGCCTCGGGTGGTCTAATACTGTCTTCTCAGGATGGCCGGCGCTGTCCTTCCCCGCTTCGAGCCGCCCGGCAGACTCCGGTGACCGTCGAATGGCCGCGCCGACCAGGCGACTACGGCCCCGACAGCAGGGCAGATACCATGCCGTCCGCGTCACCCGCATCCAGGATGCCGTTGTCATTGAAGTCGCCGCGGCAGATTTCTCCTTGTGTCGGCGACCCTGAAAGGAGAGCGCTCACGAAGAACCGAATATCACTGCCGTCCACGCCCCGGGGAGACGTGAAGTCACCCAGCGGGATGCCCGCGCAGGGATCCGCCGCTCCCGTCTCGATGACCAGTTGCGGATAGACGTGACCGCTCGACTCCCAGAACTGCATTCCTCCCGGGGCCCCTCCGGCGCGGATCATCAACCCGACATACCCGTCCTGGGCATTCACCCGGTCAGTAACATAGTCGGTCACGTCGAAGCTGATGATGGTCCCGGCTGACGGGAGGGGGTCCGGTGGGAGCGGCAGATCGTACCGGTCCAGGTAGTTGTCGCAGTCCAGTGGGGCGGTGCATCCGGCCTGGAAATCAGACGCCAGCACCGTGCCGTCCCCCACGTATCCGTGGGCGGCCATGTACAAGGGGTGGTCATTCTCGCCGACACTCCCGCACCCCATGAACAGACTGTTGCCCGATACCCGAACGTTGAGCGTCGCGGCGGTAATGGTCTGCTGGGGTGGAACGGTGAACGCGGAAATGTCGTACTCGACCGCCGACCGGACTTCGGCTTTGCAATTCGGGTCATCCGCGTGCCCCAGAGCGACATCGCCGTAGACGGAAGACAGCATCATGTCGCCCACCCCGTCCAAGGGCGCTCCGGTATCGTCGTAGTCCAGGACCTGGGCGTCCATCCCGTCGGAAGAACTCCCGCTGTTGTTCCAGTAGAACGTGTCTGCCAGAGCCACCGAGCCACCCAGGAGACCGACGAGCAGAAGACCTCCTATCGCTCCTATCATTTCCTCCTTCATCGTGCATTCCTCCAACAGGACATGGGGCGACATTGCGCATTTGTCAGTCTTCAAGACGCCATCTTACCCAGGCGGGCTGCCCGAATCAAGCCAAAGCGGCCTGTCTGGCCCGCACTCCGGCACATCGGGCGGACCGCCCGGCACGCCGCGACGCCTCTTCGGCCGCTTTCGCCTTCCAAACCATGCCTTGGCGGAGGTTCGGCGTAACTTCAACGTCTGCCCCCACCGATCACCAATCCGTTGTTCGGTCTTGGCGTCGTCCAGGTTGGCCCGACGGCGGCGGCGCGCCGAGCTACTGGACCCGATCCAGAATCGCTGCAAACTACTCGTTCGGCACTGCCGCCGCCGCGGAAACGGTCTCATAGACCTGCCCCTTCCAACACAAGACTACCCGTTCCCCTTGAGCGAGGAATCTCCCCACGCCCTCGTTGGCCGCCACGAATTCATAGTAGTCCCGGCTGTACGGAGTAAGCACCTTCTTCTCGGCCTTCCCGTCATACTCAGCGTCAATCCACCGGCCGTCTTCCCAATAGAACGTCTTGGCCCCGATGTAATTCATCACCTGCCGCCCGGCCTCATCGCGTTGGTACTCGGCCAGTTCCTTGACCAATTGGCGCGCCCGACGCGGATTCATGTTCCGGAGTTTCAGATTGCCGCGCGACGCGTCGACCGGTTGGGCCCCGGTCGTTCCGGACTGTCCGGCAGAGGCCTCCTCCATGTCGGCCCGGTTTCGGGTGAAGGCCCCAGCCCCGCGAAGAGAGCGGCCGACGCGCCACCCACCAACAGGTTCAGCACCCGTGCGACGGGCGAGCTTGTCGTCCTCCTGCACCAGGAAGCTGGTGTACGGGGTCATGATGCCGTACTTCTTGCTGAGCCGAATGACCTCGTCCTCTAGTTCCTTGCTTTGGCCGTGGAGACGCAATTCGTCCAGGAGATGGCCGATCTTTCGCACCGCCCACACCCGCGGCAAGAAGTCGTTCCCCCGCTCCCGGGAGGCGAAGACGCAGGGGTATGAGTAGGTCCTTCCATCGCCACGGGTGGTGCCCGACAAGTTGATTCTCCCCGGCCCGCCGGCGGCCTCCCGGTAGCGACCCACCACCGTTAGTTCCGAGCCCTGGAACAAGTCCGGGAGACGCTTGGGATAAATGTCATGGACGGCCACGCCTTCGAAGACCAGCTTCAAGGCCGCCAGGACCGGGTTCGCCAGCTTGCTGTAGAACGCGGAGATCTTCAATTCCAGGTCTTCGCTGGGGGTGACATAATCGCGGGCCCCGCCGTTGTCGTCGGCCATGCGGTCCAGGAGCTTGGTGTTGACCTGGTACCCGACCCCCAGAACGAAGACGCGGGCGTGTGTGGTTGCATTGCTGTCAGAGACGTTCTTCAGGATCGCCGCCGGATCGGTCACCCCCACGGTCGGCTGGCCGTCAGTGATAAACACGATGAAATAGGGGTTGTTCCGCCACGACCGCCCGCCGGGATCGACCCCCAGCCGGTGATCGATCTTGCTTTGCGTCGGACTCATCGACAGGGCCTGCTGCAAGGCGGAGTTGATGTCCGTGCCCCCGACCGCCTTGAGTTCGTCGACAAAGGACCGGGCGGCGTCCAGGGTGGCTTCATCCGTCCGGCTCCATTCCGCGCGGAAGGGCCGCACCTCCGTGGAGAAGGTGACCAGACTGAACCGGTCTTCCCGACCCAAATTGGTGATGCAGAACTTGAGGGCCCTCTTGGCCTGGGCGATCTTGTTGTCGTCGGCCATGCTGCCCGAGGTGTCCAGCACGAAGCAGATGTTCTTGGGCATCGTGGCATCCTTCTCCGAGCCGATCCGCGGGGAGATCCGGGCCATGAAGAAACCGTCCTGCCCCCCCCTCCGATGGGTCAGCAGTGACAGGCCGAACGCCTGCCGGCCGGTCTGATAGAACAACCGGAAATCGTTGTCCGTCTCCAGCCGGGCCTTCTCCAGGCCGACCACCACCTGGTGCTCGCCACGCCGGTCGATGCTGCAATCATGGGAGGTGCTGAAGACCCCCAGCAGAGGCTCGGTGGTGCGGATCACCACCCGCAACGAGAACTGCTCGATGGGTCGATTGGTCCCCGCGGCCGCAGCCAAGGGGAAGCTATACCCGGTCAGCCCCGAATCGCGTCTGAGCAGTTCACCGTATTCCAGCTTGATCCGGCACTCTCCCCCCGGCGGGATGGGAAACACCTTGGCCTGGATCAAACCGCACCCGGCATATTGCAGCAGGGCCGGGTCCTTCATCCGAGACACGATCGACTCGTAGATGCGCCGGGCCCGGTCGGCGTCCAACAGCTCGGCACTGACCTCTCGCCCGTTCATCCACATCGAGAAGTCGTGCACCGCTGCTCCGGCAGCAACGGGAAACAGGTAGGTGCCCTCCATCGGTCGCCGCGAACGGTTGACGAAGACCTGCTCGATCCGGGTCTGGGCCGACAGGTCGTTGATGGTTACGTCCACGCGCTGACTGGCAATGGCAAACGGCGTCCAGGAGTGAATCGGCCGCGGCCGGGGCAGGGGGTGCGGCCGGGGATGCGGATGGGGATGCGGGTGCGGACAGATGATCACCCCGTTGGCCAGGACCGCCCCCGTCTGGACCAACATCGCCAATGCGAATCCCAGGGCCATCCCGACCCGCCGACCAATGCCATTTCGATCACTCATAAGACACCTCGTTGGCTTCCAGAGTCCATTCCGCCAGGCCTCTGGCCCGCGTTCCCCGGACCAGCCCCCGACTAGTCGCCCTCGCCGGGGCCTGGCCGATTCCGTCTGTTCCTTGAGACGCGCCACCGGGCGGTTTGTTCCACGGGGTGCCCCCGAGAGTCGTCGCCGGTCCGGGGAGGGCAGAGGAGATGCGGAGGGCGTCTGGAGGATCGGGCCCCATCACCCCCCATGCGTCAGCGGTTGCCTGCCTCCTGTTTCTTATCGGGCCCACGCTGATCGCCCAGCGGCCGCGGCGTCGAATCACCCCGTCATTCCGAGGCTGGACACAGGCACATTCCGCCGGCAAACAGGCGGCTTGACATCCCGACCGCCGGTTGCTATGAAATGACCTTTGGTGCGCAGCACGGGCGCAGTGTCAGAGGATGTTGCTCAGGTACGGGATGTGCCGACCGCCTGTCGTACTGCCAGGTGAACTGGCCAGCCGCCGTGGTGCATGATAGGAGTCAACTGCTATGGTCAATGCCCTGCTCATGCTGGCCCAAGAGGCCGAGTCGGCCGAGCCACCGCCCCTCATCTTCAACACGCGCAACCTCATCCTGGTCGTGGCCATCGTTGCGCTAGTCGTCGGCTACAAGATCTACAAGAACAAGACGATGAGCTGATCCACCTGGGGCGGCTCTGGCCGGGCTCCATCAGCAAGCCGTGGCGTCATGCTCGAATGGCTCCAACGGGCAGCCCTCGCACTGCGCCCGGGGTCTGCAATGGCCCTTTCCCACCGCGACGATCAGGGCGTGGTACTCATTGAACATCTGGGCATCAACCGGCAGATTGTCCTCGAAGAGGTTTTTTAGAGACTCATACTCCACGTCTCCGTCTATCAAACCGTGCCGGCACGCTATTCGCCCCGTGTAGGAGTCGACCACGAAGGTGGGCATCTCCAACCCATACAGCAGAATGGAATCAGCCGTCTCCGGGCCGATTCCGTTGATGCCCAGCAACTGCCCGCGCAGCTCGGCCATGGGCCGGCCGGCCAGGCCGTCGAAGTCGCCGCCGGGAACATCCCACAGCCAGGCAATGAAGTTCTTCAGCCGCCGGGCCTTGACCCGGTAGTAGCCTGCGGGGCGAATGTGTTGGGCCAGGTCGGCTACCGGCACGTCCCGTAGAGCCGCCCAATCCAGCATGTCAGCGGCCCGAAGCCGGGCGATCGCCTTCTCGACGTTCCGCCAGTTGGTGTTTTGGGTGAGAATCGCCCCGACCACGATCTCCGTTCGCGTTCGGCCAGGCCACCAGCCCTGCGGGCCGTAGGCCCGGTGGAGGGCGTCATGGAATTGTCGCAGAATCCTGCCGGTGGTCGATGACACGGGGGCCGCCTCGAGATCCATCCGGGCCACGGTGGCGCCGATTCGCTATGGCCAAGTCCGGACTGATCCTGTAATCATACGGCCATGCCCCGGCGAGTGAATAGGCGGAGACCTCCCAAGACGCAACAGAAGCGCCCGGCCAAGAAACGCCCCCAGCTCTCTGAACAGTATTGGGACGTGACCCACCGGCCGCTGCAATGTCTGGTCTTCCTGCTCCCCATGGTGGTGGCCTTCGAGGTAGGGATGGCCCTCTCCCACCCCAACATTCCCAGTGTTGAGCGCCCCGGGTTGGCCGCTCAGCAGATCCTGCATTGGTTCTTCAGCCTGTTCGGGGCCACCGGCGTCTATCTGCCCGGCGGCGCTTTGATCGTTGTGCTGTTGGTGTGGCACATCGCCACTCATCATCCCTGGAAGGTCGCCTGGCATCCTCTGCTGGGCATGGCGGGTGAGAGCGTGCTGCTGGCCATCCCCGTGTTGCTGCTCAATGAACTGATTCGAGAGACCGGTCCTTTGCAGGCCGTGGTCGTGCAGCATCGGGCCTCAGCATTCGACAACCTGCTGCTCAGCATTGGAGCGGGGATCTACGAAGAACTGGTCTTCAGGCTGATCATCATCTCCCTGCTGACCCTGCTGCTGATCGACATCGGCCACCTCAAGCAAGTCCCCGGGGTGGCCCTGGCCGTGATCCTGTCCTCCCTCATGTTCGCCGCCCACCACTATCCGCCCATCGGGGCCGACATTTGGTCCACCAGCGAATTCGCCTTTCGGGCCGCGGCCGGCGCCTATCTGGCCGCCGTCTTCGTCGTGCGGGGCTTCGGGTTGGCCGTCGGGTGCCACGTGTTCTACGACATCCTCGCGTTCTTCCTGGTGTGAACCGCGGGAACGCCCGGAACCGTCAGACGTCAGCCATCAGCCATCAGCCGCATAGGTCGGGTTGCTGTGCCCCACCCGGAAGCAGCTACTCCGGGACATCCGGCCGGGGCACCTCGACGTGGCGGGCCAGCTTCAATGGGCCGACCTCCTTTTCGACAGCCTCGACAATGGTGCCCGCCTCGAGCAGCTTGCGGATCTCCTCGATGTCCGGATAGAGGACCCGATCATCCACCAGCCGGGGGACTTTCATGCGGATCACGTCGTAGGCCACCCCCGTCCCTTTGCCGGGGCGACGACCCTCGTGAAACTCGAAGGCCTGGGCGGCGGACATCATCTCGACGGCCAAGACGGTGGTCACGTTCTTGAGGATCTCGGTGCACTTGCGCACCGCGATCGGGCCCATGCTGACATGATCCTCCTGGTCCGCCGAGACGCTGATCGAATCGACCGAGGCGGGATGAGACAGCACCTTGTTCTCCGAGACCAGGGCCGCGGCGGTGTATTGGGCGACCATCAGGCCGGAGTTGAGCCCCTTGCCCTCGACCAGGAAGTCGGGCAGCCCTGACAGCTTCGGATTCAGCAGCCGGTTGGTGTGGCGTTCGGAAAGATTGGCCACCTCGGACATGGCGATGCACAAGAAGTCGACCGCCATGCCCACCCCCTGCCCGTGAAAGTTCCCGGCGGCGAAGTACTCCCCGTCCTCGCCGAAGAACAGCGGGTTGTCCGAGGCCGCGTTGACCTCGGTGAGCACCGTGTCACGGACGTATTCCAGAACATCGAGCGACGGCCCCAGAACCTGCGGCGTGCAACGCATACTGTAGCCGTCCTGCACCCGACCGGTCCGGTGGGCCATCACCTCGCTGTCGGTGAACAACCGCAAGAGGTTCTCGGCAACCGCAACCTGTCCCCGATACCCCCGGGCCAGGTGGATCCTGGGATCAAACGCCCGGGCCACCGCTCGCAGGGCGTCAAGGGTCATGGCGCTGGCAATCATCGCGTTCTTCAGGATGCCCTGGGCATCACAAACCAACAAAGCGGCCCCGGCAGCCATCATCTGGGGGCCGTTGATCAGGCCCAGGCCTTCCTTGTAGGTCAGGTCGGTCGGTTTGACGCCCGCCTGCTTCATGGCCTGGGCCCCGGACATCCGCTCACCCTTGTAGTAGGCCCGGCCCTCCCCCAGGGCCACCTCGGCAAACTGGGACAAAGGCGATAGATCGCCGCTGACCCCCAGAGAACCCTTCTCGTTTATGTAGGGTACCACCCCTTTGTTGATCATCTCCAGCACCGTGTCCAAGAGGCAGAGCCGCACTCCCGAGTAGCCCTTGGCCAGAACGTTGGCCCGCACCAGCATGCCGGCCCGGACCACGTCCTCCGGTTGGGGGTCCCCGGTGCCGGCGGAGTGGCTGTAGATGATGCGCCGCTGCAGCTCGGCACTTTGTTCGGGGGAAATCTTGATCCGGGCGAATTCACCGATTCCGGTGGTCACTCCATAGATAGCGGTGCCCTCCGCGACGCAGCCTTCGAGATAATCGCGGGAGACCTGCATCTTGGCCCGGGCCTCCGGCGAGGCCGAGACCTTGGCACCCCTGCGGGCCACCTCCGCGATCTGATCGATCGACAGCGAGTTTCCGTCCAGCACGATCTGCATGGTGTGTTCCTTCCTGTTGGCCGGACCACGCCGGCCAATCGGCCGGCCCTGAGCCTGGCGGGCCGTATTATAGCCCGTCGTGAACGCGAAACTATGGCCGCCCCGGGTGCATCCGCCGAGGCCAACGCCGATCCCCGGGTCCCGGCGCCCCAGCCCTCGGGCCGACGGCCAAAAACCGGCTTGGGCAGCCGTGCCCCGGTCTTGGGCCGGGCTCGCAGTCGCCGTGGGACGGGCGCAGCGAGCGCGAACCCCCGATATGCACCGGCGAGCGTTGCCCCGCCTTCGATTCGGCCTCTTCCGCCCGGATGATACCGGGCCAACGGGCCGCGGCGATCAGTGATGCCTCGGGCTCCCTGACACCCGGCGGCACCGCGTCCCAAAGCCGTCATTCAGGTCCTGATTCGCCCGACGGTCGTGGCGCTATGGCATAAATTAAGTAGTCGTGAACCACCGAGCCGCAGTGGTCGATGATGGGCTCGGTGGGAAGCTCGCAGATGACTGGGCCGGTGACGTTATCGGGTTGCGTCAGCCAAGAACCGTGCGACCGCGGTCCTGGCAGCCGGCATGGGCCGAGAAACGGTGAGGTTTGAGCATTGGGCACCCAAATCAAGTGGCTCAGGCCGACGGCGCACAACGTCAAGTCACTATGGGTCCGGATTAGGGACGGTCAGTTCAAGACCGCCAGCGGCTTGCCCAGGTTCCAACTGGTCAAGGACATCGAGGACCCGGAGATTCTCTTCCTGACCTGGACCTACGACAAGTCGGCGCTGGTCCGCTGTGATCTCGATGATTTTCCCGCCTACCTGCCCGACGAGGACCCGGAGCGCCTCACCAAGGTCCTCACCCGTATCGCCGGCCGCGAACTCCGCCCTCCCAAGGTAGACCCCAGCAAGGCCGCCGGATCCTCCGACACCGTCCAGCGACAGACGCGGGATGCCGAAATCCTCTTCGAAGGCAAGCTGTCCTTCCTCTGCCTGGACGAAGAAACCGAATCCAACGTCCTGGAAGCCTTCCGCGAAACCATCGACGACATGGTAGAGCGGAAGATGATCAAGGGAACCTAGCCGGCCTCCAGCCCCGGGCCTCCCACCCGCAAGCCAAACCCCAATCCCGAAGGGGCGATTGAAGCGCCCCTCGGCGACCTTCTGATATCGCACTGCTTGAGAACAGGGCCACACCCGTCAATGCCGCCCGCGTCAACGCGTGCCCTGGGCAAGCTCCGCTGGCCCGGGCGTCGATCACTCGAGCCGGCGTTGTAAGAGTGCCCCGTGGGCGGCACTTCATCTTCGGCTTCGACGAGTGAAGCCAACTTGTCTCGGCATCACACGGATCACCCGCCGCCGCACGGATCCGGGTCGCAGGTTGTGTTGTCACCCTGATATGTGCCGCCGGTAGTCGTACAGACCTCCTCGAGGTCAATGATGCAGGACCCGTCTTCAAGGCAGCACGCGCCCGGCACAGCCCCGTCTCCGCCACCGCACGGATCCGGGTCGCATGTCGTGTTGTCGCCCTGATACGTCCCTCCGGTGGTTGTGCAGACGATCTCGAGGTCAATGATGCAGGACCCGTCAGCGAGGCAGCACGCGCCGGGCACTGAGCCCTCACAGCCGAACTGCGCCGCCGCCACGACCAACGTGAGAACCAGGCAGAAACTCAAGGATGTTCTTCTGGACATGAATCAGATCCTCCCGTTCAAATGATGTTCCGCATCTGCCGACTTGGTCATCGCTATGCTGCTAGACCCGGCGGCGGACTGCCATTGCCCAGGGCAGATTCCACCCGCCATCCCTTGGTTTCGGCGGCTGATCCCGCGGATCTCACTTCATCGGCTTCCGGGAGACGGATTCCCTCCCTGCTTCCGCACCGGCGGTCTATGGTCTACTGAGGAAGCGCGCAAGAGCCTCCGTGCTTGGCGTGGTAGTCCTGATGATACTCCTCCGCCTCGTAGAACGGACCGACTTGCTCAACGACAGTTACGATCTTGCGACCGCCCAGCCGCTGAGACCCCTGCAAGCCTTCGATATACGCCTTCGCCTCGGCCAACTGCCCCTTGTCGGCCGCAAATATCGCCGAGCGGTACTGCGTTCCCACGTCCGGGCCCTGGCGATTGAGCTGGGTCGGATCGTGGAACTTGAAGAACCACTCCAAGAGTTGGCGGTAGGTGACCTGATTGGGATCGTAGGACAAGCGCACCGATTCCGCATGGCCGCTGCTGCCGGAGCAGACCTGCCGGTAATCAGGATCAGGGAGTTTGCCGCCTTGATAACCCGAGACCGCCTCAATTACTCCGGGTACCTTCTGAAAGAGGTCCTCAATGCCCCAGAAGCAGCCGCCCGCAAAGTACGCCGTCTCGATTTGCAATGGTCGAGATTCAGGCGGCAGTTCAGCGCCCTCTGCGTAGAACTTCAAGGCCGCGGAGTTAAGGCAGTAGCGCAGCCCGGTCGGCTTTGGGCCGTCGTCGAAGACGTGGCCGAGGTGCGATCGGCACCGGGCACACTGAATCTCCGTGCGGACCATGCCGCCGCTCTGGTCCCGCAGGCTTCGAATGTGGGCCGGATCAAACGGCTCGTAGAAGCTCGGCCAGCCGGTGCCCGACTCGAACTTGGCCTCTGACTTGAACAGCGGAAGGCCGCAGAGGCGACAGGTGTACGCCCCGGTCCCTTTGTTACTCAGCAGTCCACCGCAAAATGAGGGCTCGGTACCCTGGTCGAGCATAATCCGTCGCTCGTCGTCGGTGAGATTCTCGGCCAGTGCTTCAATGCGCTTCCGGTCCAACGGAGTCAGATCGTAGCCGCTGCCTGAGTAAGACTCGTGCTCCCTGGTCTCCATGGCCATCGCCTCCTGGGCGGATCGGGGCCCTGAATGCTGTGCTCGGCCGCTGGTCTCGCGGAGCAGCGTGAAGCCGCCGAGGATCACCAGCGTTCCCAAGGTCGTCAACAAGAGGGTCTTCACCAATACACCTCCGATGATGAATCGAAGTCCGCCCAGCGCGGTTCTCCCGGTATCATAGGACCGCCGATCCACCTCGGCAGAGATGTGGCCCGTTAGTCGGGTCCTCTCAGGGCGCCGCCGGCTCCCGGCTGAAGTCGATCGGCGCCGATCGATCGTATCTCTTGGCGGGATGACAAGCCGGGCCGCAATAGCCACCGGTGGCCGTGGGCTGATAGCGGATGGTGAGTTCCCAATCTCCGAATGACAGCTTGCTGCGAATCAGCCGGGGCTGGTCGCTGGCGTGCGGCGAGTGACAGGCCCGGCAACTCCGCCCCTTCCGGGCCTTGTTGACGTGCAACGCGTGCAGGTTCTGCCGGCCGTTGCGGAATGCCGTGTAGGTGTCCGTCTCCGCCTCCTCGACCAACTCGAGGTCGTGGCATTGGAAGCACAGACCGTAGTGCTCCCCGTCCTCAAACGGAACGTACAGGCCGGCGGCGAACGATTCGACCAGTAGATTTCCGTGGGGTGAGCCATGCGGGGTGTGGCAAGCGCCGCACTCCTTGTCGCGCACCGGCGAATGGACGTGGGGCCGGGTGGTGATTGCCCTACTCATGTCCTGGTGACAGCGGAGACAGAGTTCGCCGCCCGGCTGTCGCAGGAGGCTCTGGTGTTGGCTGTGGTGCCCCCGATGACAGGCTATGCACCCTGCTTCGCCTTCCTCTATCGGGCGGTGCACGCCGGCGTCGAGCGGTAGGTCGTCCTCGTGGCAACCCAGGCACAACTCGGTGACCGAATCTTCGCGCAGTTGCATCGGCAAACCGCTGGCATGGGGGTCGTGGCATTCCAGGCACTGGCCTTCTTCCACCGGGGGGTGATGGTGCGGACGGGCGCTGCTGTCCTGGAGCCTGGCCTGGAGCTTGGCATGACAGGTGAAACACAACGCCGGCGCTTCGTCGGTGGGGCGAAACTTGTGCTTCTCGACATCTGTTTCTTCATGGCAGTGCCGGCATTCGTTGACCACCAACGGCCCGTGCAGGAACTTCGGCTCGGCCAGCGGAGCATGACAGCCGGAGGCGAGGCAGTCCTTCCCTGGAAAGCGGCTCGGGCGGGTGGTGGTCGCAGGATCCTGGGCCGGCGCGGGGATCGTGACCAGCGCGCCGATGATCACGGCCAGCAGCGTGGGGGCGGCCATTGGACAGTTCTTCATCAGGGCTCGGGCCATGGGGTTATCCTCTGGCTCCGGGCGGACTCCCCCGCGTCGGGGCCGGCCGGGCTGGTCGTCGGACCTCTCCCGGCTCGAGGAGGAGTTGCTTCTCCGCAGAATGGGGATCGTGGCAGGCGGTGCACACCTTCGCCTCGGCGAGGCGTTGACAGCCGCTCGACGAGCCTTGGTCCTCCTGCGTTGGATGACACTTCAAACATAGCTCCGTCTGGGGGGCCCACAGTAATGCCTCGTGTTGCGATGCGTGCATGGCATGACAAAACCGGCACGCGCCGACGACGGTTGGGGCGTGCCCGAAGCGATGGTACGCAAACAGCGGCTCGTGGCAATCCCGACAGACGGTCATGAAATCGGGCCGCAACGCCCCGCTCTTGTCGTTGCCGTGGCAGGTCTGACACTCCCCCTCGACGTAGGGCTGGTGACGTGAAGCGAAGGCGGCTGGTGATTCGGCAGTGGCCGGACGGGCCTCGGCCGGGACTGAAGTCGGCGGGGACGGGCGGGCGGCCCGACCAGGTCGCGCAACCTGGGAGACAGTTTGTTTGGGCCGGGCTCCAGCCGTGTCCCCGCAGCCGGCCATGCCCGTCACCAGAATCACGCCAAGGCAGGCCAATGGGCAAGAGCCCAATACGGTCAACAGGGACGGACGGAACTCAGGCATCATCACTCCGGAGTCAACGAGCGAGTTCTTTGATCGCATCGATGGGTATCATCCTACCTGGGGCAAGCGTGAGCGTGCAAGGGGAACAAGGAACACTCTCGGTCTCAGTGTCCCCAGCGCCTGGCTGCTTGCAGAATGAGCCATGCTCCGAAGCCAGCAGTGAAGAAGGTCGGGCTTCTCCCGAGTGCCAAACTCGAATGACGGGCAAGGCCAGATCTATCAGGCTGATGCAGGCGCCGTCGACAGATGAGCGGTCTCATAAATCCAGCCGTTTGGGACGCTCAGACGCCTCGCCAAGGACCGACAACAACGAGCGGGCATTGTGCTGCTCCGAGCCGGTTGGCGGGCCGATACAGGCTAAGGTCCTGGCCGTAATCGGAGCATTGCGTAGGCGGCTTCGGGGGCAGTTCCAGGTGAGACGCTCGGCTCAATCTCGCTGTGAACACCACCAACGGACCGTAGCCGCTGCAGCGTGGCCTTGCCTGATTGTCGGCCAGGACGAGACGGTGTAGCCAATGATGATTCAGGTCGAACCTCAGACAAGACGCGTGAAGGGGTATGCCTGGGTCCTGGCCGGATTATGGACGGCGGTCATCGCTGGATCGCTGGTGTGGAACCTGAACTACCAGAGACATACCACCCTGGAGTTGGTTCGCACCCAGGCCCGCGCTGCCTACCAGAAGGACGTCCTCTACCGGCGATGGAACGCCGGGCACGGCGGGGTCTACGCCCCGGTCACCGAGGAGACGCCCCCCAACCCCTACCTGGACGTAGCCGAGCGCGACATCGTCACCTCAACCGGCAAGGTGTTGACGCTGGTGAATCCGGCCTACATGACTCGCCAGGTGTACGAGCTTGGGGAGAAGCAGGACGGTGTGCTCGGCCACATCACCAGCCTGAAGCCCATCCGCCCGGAGAATGCCGCCGACCCCTGGGAGACCGAGGCCCTTCGGGCCTTCGAACGTGGCGAGACGGAAGTCAGCACGATCAAGGAGATGAACGGCCGAGAGTACATGCGCTTGATGCGCCCGCTTGTCACCGAGGAGGGCTGCCTCAAGTGCCATGCGGCCCAAGGGTACAAGGTTGGGGATATCCGCGGCGGGATCAGCGCCTCGATCCCGATGGCCCCGCTATGGGCCATTGCCCGGACGCACAGCATGGCGATGGCATTGGGCCACGGCCTGCTCTGGTTGCTGGGTCTAGGCTCGTTGGCTGCAGCGACGCGGCACGTGTGCCGGCGCGTTCACGAGCGCGAGCAAGCAGAGGCGACAA
This sequence comes from uncultured Planctomycetaceae bacterium, assembly GCA_964520125.1. GTDB lineage: Bacteria > Planctomycetota > Phycisphaerae > UBA1845 > UTPLA1 > JAFGQA01. Next base: position 366 of record CAZFMS010000045.1, on the reverse strand, counting down.
TGCGGGACAGCGAGGAGCGATTCCGCACCGTGGTCGGTGCGAGCATCGACGCGATGATCGCCATGGATCAGGACGGTCTGGTCACCCTGTTCAACACCGCCGCCGAGCGTATGTTCGGGCGCCCGGCGAGCGAGATGCTCGGCGAGCCGGTTGACTGTTTGATGCCCGAGGAGTATCGCCCGCAGCACCGGCGGGACGTCGAGGGATACTTCAGCCATGGCGAGCCAAACCGAGCGATCGGCAGGACCGTGGAGTTGCCGGCGGTGCGAAGCGACGGACGCCGATTCCCGATCGAACTGTGTCTCGCGGTCGGTCATCATGGCGGTCGACGATTTGTCCTGTCGACCATTGGAGACATCACCGAGC